>JAUIII010000006.1 GCA_030431855.1 bacterium | reverse complement strand
GTGGCGCTGTCCAGAATACCACCTGTCCGTGTACGGCTATTTTTTCGTACTCCGGCTTGGAACCCCCAATTGCCGTATCGATATCTGCAGGAGTTGCCGGAGGTATCACAAATATTGCATTGTTTTTGTCACTTTTGTTCTCATCCCACCACGCGGGCGCGTGCTCTAGCGCATCTACATAATCGACTGCTGATAGAACCATACATACTACCGAAAAACCGAACTTGTTTTCAATTGCTTGTTCGCAGCGGTCTATCAGCTCGACAACGTCGGCTTCGTCGCTATCGAATAGCACGTTGCCGCTATTGATGTAGGTTGAGACGCTACGAAAGCCCGCCTGCTCAAAACACGCTTTCAGCTGGGGCATGGCAACTTTGTTGTTGCCGCCTACGTTGATACCCCTTATCAAGCAAACATACCGCATCAGAACAGAGAGATTACCCACGCCGCCGCTAGCAGGTGGACCAAAGACTCACCGCTGGTAATTGCAATTTTATGCCACACATAGCCTTCTGGAGCACCGCCAAATATCATGTTGCTCGCGGTCGTTGGTAGTACAAACCCGAGCCACACAAAGAATGCGATCTTCCAGTATTCGACTTCTGGCATAGCACTTATAAAGTGCGCCAAGACAAACGCCGAGATTACCGTGACAGCAAGCTGAACGCCGTACCATGGGCCCATGGCTTTTTGCATCTTATCTTGCTCAGATTTGCTGAGCTTGTCGAACCCATGAATTTTACCCCAAATTTTTCCGAACGGCACCATATACCAAAATGCGCCGATCGCAAACATCACCACAGTTGCTGCTAGTACCGCCCATAGGTTTACATTGATATCCATATTTCCCCCTTTATGTAGTTAGTTGCGCTATGCGGTATTTCACCACATCTTTGATTAATTCTACCGGTAATGGTTCGCTCAGTGGAAACTGCACAGAGCCTTTGCCCTGTTTATACCTGGCAAACTTTTCCTTGAAAGCTTCGTGACCATTCGGCGTGGCGTAAAAACCCACGTGTTCTTTGAATCCGCCAAAATATACCAGCGGTTTATTACTCAGTTTGTAGCCGACCAGCCCGTAGCTTAGTGACTCTTCGGCATTTGGTGCTTGCGTCGTAATTACTTCCCGCATGGTATCGAGTCGAGCCCTAATCTCACCAGAAAATTGCTGCAGATATTCGTCGACAGTCATTTCTTTTGCTTCCAGCGAGGCGCAAACCCTGCCATAAATGCATAGAACTTTGCCTTGGTTTTGCTTTCGCCACGCGCCACAATGGCATCTACCATGCCACGCTTGAACTCTTTCACGTCGTCGCCTTCATATACCAAACGCCCATCGCTATAGCAGTAGCTGCAATATTTTTCATGTTCTCTACCAGCACCCAATGGGTCCTTTTTAAAGGGCATCAAGCAGCTTTCGCACATGCCATCGAGTGATTTTGAAGTATCCATAGCTGACCTCCTGTTTATAAGACTTAGTATACTCTGGCTAAGTAAAAGATGTATACTACATACAACAATTAATGGAGGAGTGAGCTATGGAAGCATTACTTGCAAACATTAATCAACTTAATTGGTGGGCTATCTTGGTAGCGGTTCTATCTACAATGCCTGTTGGCTATGTATGGTACGATTTCAAAATCGGTTTTGGCAAATCATGGGCGAAGATGGTAGGCCTAAAGGAATCAGACATGAACGATCCCACAGGAATGCCCAAAACTTTTGGCGTCATGCTGCTTACTTCGCTGGTTACAGCACTTTTAATCGCCTCTCTGCTTACTAGCCTTGGAATCAGCGGATTTATGGATAGTTTGTGGTTTGGATTGTTGTTAGGGCTTGTACTTCGTGGAGGCGCACATTTTATACACAATGGCTTCGCGCGTAAACCCGACAGCCTGAGCGTAATTGATGCTGGCCACGACATGGTATCCATAGCTGTGATGACCGTCATTCTTGGTGTTTGGATGTAGCCTGCGTATGAATATGTTCGCAAAAAATACCGCAGATAGCGTGGATTCGTATCTTGCTGGAGTGCCAGACGATAGAAAAAAAACTATCGATTTCATGCACGATTTTATTCAAAAAGCGGTGCCTTCGTTTACGCCCTACTTTGCTTACAATATGCTCGGCTACGGCGAGTTTAAATATTTTGATAAGCGCACAAAGCAAGCGAAAAGCTGGCCGATCGTGGCACTCGCCAATCAAAAGAATTACGTCAGCCTCTATGTGTGTGCGGTCGATGGCGACGAATATCTGGCAGAAATCTACAGCGACAAGCTTGGCAAAGTAAGTACCGGCAAAAGTTGTATCCGATTCAAGAAACTTGAAGATTTAAACCTAGACGTCGTACGAGAAGTTCTGATAAAGGCGTCCCAATCGGCTGGCATGGTGGGGGCAGAGACGGTCAAAGATTAGTTTGCTGCAAGAGCCGCAGATATTTCTTGCTCTAGCACACCAGCTGGTCGCATCCCCACTAGCTCTTCTACTACCTTGCCGCCCTTGAACAGTTGCATATTGGGAATACCTTGCACACCATATTGCACGGCAAGCTGCTGGTTTTCTGGCGACTCCTCGATGTTTACTTTCACGATGTCAACATCTTTATCCATTTTCTTCGCCACGCTCTCTAGTGCCGGTGCCATTGCCCTGCATGGCATACACCATGCTGCCCAGAAATCTACCAGCACTAGCTTGTCACTTTGCAGTACCTTTTCTTCAAACTCTTTTTTGGTCAACGTGTTTAGTAGTGCCATATTTTCTCCTTACCTATTTAATTGTCGATTAAACGCCCGTAGGTGGTTTTCACTGCCACGACGCAAATCTTCGAGTGTCTGAATAACATCAACATCGCTCGCGGTCTCTAGTTGCTTCGTAATGTCTGCAATATCTACTTCCTCTATCGTCACACCTACTTCATAGGCATCTTTTTCACTCTTCATGCCTTTTGCGATTAAGTCATCGTATAGTTTCTGTAAGTCTGGGTCGGTAAATTTACCTACTGCATCTTTTCTCGGGTCGGCAATGTTACGCTGCTCCAACAAGCTCAGCACACGTTCTTGGTGAGTGTTTTCACTTTGCAAAATGTTACCAAACACGCGTGCACCATATTTGTCGTATAACACGGTATATACATCATGCGCCAGCTTTTCTTCCTCGATAAGATAGAGCAGTTGTGTCTCGGTGCTATTTGTTGTGGCCGAGCCCGTATCGGGCTCTTTCGAAAGCAGTGGCTGATCCTCGTCCATTATCGCCGTACTAGTCGTGCTCTCTTCCTTTACTAGTGCATTGTCGCCTAGCATGTAGCCGGCAACTGCTGCAACTGCTATGGCAGCAACAACACCTACCACAATACTGATTCCTTTTATCGTCGTCATTCTTCTTCCCTCCACATCTTTTTACAGCTATTGCATACGCCGCTTACTGTCAGCGGCCCACTTATCGAACAATCTTCTACATTACACTTGATAATAGAAAGGCAGGCTTGCGGGATAGAAACATCGCGCACCTGTCCGCACATTGTGCACATAAAATGATCGTGTCGATCTACGTTTGCGTCATAACGTACAGAACCATCAAGTGATTTCGGCCCACGGCCTAGTTCACCGTCTTCATACAAACGTTGCGACACTCTATGCACAGTCGTCGCACTCAGCTTCGGATATGTCACACGCAATTCGTCTAATATCTCGGCGTTTGTTGCGTGTCCTCGCAAAAAGACAACCCTCTTCACCTCTGTAACATATTTTGTTGTACGTCGGTCTGCTAATTTCATATTATTATTGTAAATTATTTACAATAATAATACAACCATGCTACAATTTTTCTATAAGAGATGGAGGAAACATGAAATTTGCACTACTAGCATTCGTCGTTATCGCTGGCTTACTTGGCGCGGTATACGTATCACAAAACCAAGGTTCGGGGTCGAGCACGACTACGAATACACTAGTTTTAGCCGATGGAACGACGATATATGACGTACGAACGCAAGAGGAGTACAACGCCGGACACGCCAAGGACGCCATACTACTGCCACTAAGTGACATTCAAGCAGGTGCAACACCTGATGTTGAACGAGATGCACCGATAGCTGTGTACTGTCGAAGCGGTAACCGATCCAGTCAAGCTGCACAGATTTTAAAAGAAGCGGGCTACTATAATATTACAGATATTGGTGCCTACGGAAACCTAGCGAAATACGGTCTCGAGACAACCAGTTAGTCTTTCGATTCACTGAGCACCTGTAGCTCGCGCGACAGCTTTAGTACCTTCGTGCCATTGGTTTGTTCGATAATTACGGCCGGGTCATCCGGTGTACCATTGCGAGTGATCAATTTACCCTTTGATTCAATTTGCGTTTTCTCATGCTTAATCGCCACTATTTTTCCCTGAGCGACTCCATAGCCCCACTTCCATCCTACGTAGTCACCCACCCGCACGAGCACTAAGCTCCTGCAGCGCCACGTTTATACGTGGGGCCCCGCACTGGCTTGGTCAATTTGTAGAGTTCGGGCGATACACGTGCGAGAACTGACAATCGACTTAGCAGAGCCTCGTAAATGTCTACTGTGTCCTCCAAGGCGGTTCCGTCTGCAACTAGCTGTCGTAATTCAGCAAGCGTGTGCCAGCGAAGATCGGTCGATTCACCCTCGGCTTGTTTGCCCGACGGTTCGTGCGTTTCAATAAATCCAAAGCATAGGTCAGAATGGTAATGCAGATTCCCTACATCATGTGTGTTCATCAGAAATGGAACAGGGTGTACAACAGCATCTGTGATATGAGGAGCGTCTTTTGTAGGCTGTAAAAGTTCTAGGTCGGAAAGCGTATACCCCGCCTCTTCTTCAATTTCGTGGACCATTGCTTGCCATGGTGTTTCATTTAGTTCTAAGTGACCACCGATTTGCATTAGCATGTCGATTTTGTTGTGCATGTGCACCAAGCATTTCCATTCGTCGTTTTCTTGCCGCAGTACATAGGCGCTCACAGTCATATCATGCTGGTCTGGCTCTGTATGAATGTGGGGCATCAGGCAGCTACCTTCTGTTTTGCAAGTTCCTTATCTTTACAGTCAGCAGTGTGGAATAACAGCTCAGGATTTTCTTTGCAGGCTTCACATATCAGCACTAGGTCGTTGCATTCGGTATGTGCACAGTTTTCAAAATTACTGGTTTTCCCCGCGCAGTGCGTACATTCGCCAATGGTTTCAGTATGGTCAGAGAAGTTCATAGTCATACGATTGTCGAATACGCGCAGACTGCCCTCCCACAAGCCATCATCGCCGTATTTCTCACCGTATTTCACGATGCCTCCATCTATCTGGTAGACCTCTTTAAAGCCGCGCTTTTTCATCATGGCAGAAATTACCTCGCAGCGGATACCGCCGGTACAGTAGCTAATAATTTTTTTGTCCTTTATATCGTCGTATTTGTCACTTTCCAGTTCGGCGATAAAATCGCGACTGGTATTGGTGTTTGGTACGACGGCATTTTTAAATTTGCCTATCTTTGCCTCGTGCTCATTGCGGCCATCGAAAAACACTACGTCGTCGCCATATTTTTCTACGAGTTCATGCACTTGCTCTGGCTTTAGGTGAGGGCCGCCGCCTATCACACCATTTTCATCGACATCAAATTCATCGTCGGAGTTTTTAAAGCCAACCAATTCACGACGTGCCTTTACGCTCATACGCGGAAAATCTTCACGGCCACCATCGCTCCACTTGAACACCGTATCTTTGAACCCAGGGTATTGCTTTGTCGCCTTTATGTATTTCTTCAAATCGTCCACGTCGCCGCCAACGGTACCGTTTAGGCCATGGCGACTTACCAAAATTCGACCACGCAAATTCAACCCATCACACAGTGTCTTTTGCCATAGCTTTACGGCTTCTGGGTCAGAAATTGGAGTGAATTTGTAATACAGTAGAATTTTTTGCATACGTTTTGTGCCTCTTTTTCAGGGGTAATTATAGCAGAACTTGACTTTTTATACAAAATTTGATATAATAAAAAGATATACTCGTGTTATACTAGTAATACTATGAACGACCTCATACGCGTTCCTCTACTCGCACACGTTTGGACGAGCCAAACCACTAGCGATAAAAATCATATACAATAGATACATACTAAAAAGGAGTATTCGTCTTGCAAAGAAAGACATTGCGATTATTTTGGCATTTTACCAAGCGCTACAAGTTCCAGCGCTTTATGGCGCTATTTACTCCTGTTGTGGCCGTGATTGTGAATGCAATCTTCGCACCATACATCCTGTCTGAGTTTATAAATATGCTACAAAAGGGGTCTGTTAGCTGGGAGACAAGCTGGCCATTAGTAGCTAGCTACGCGGCAACGATTATTATCGGCGAGGTGGTGCTCTGGCGCATCGCACTGTATTTTACATGGTCGTTTGAGATTAGTGGACAACGCGATTTGTACGTAAAAATACTCAACACACTTGCAGGCGAGAGTATGTCGTTTCACGCCAATCGATTTGGCGGCGCGCTCGTTAGCCAAAGCACAAAACTGGTCGGTGCCTTCGAACGATTTTGGGACATGATTATCTGGGATATCATTCCTATGCTATCGACGGTTGTCGGAGCAGTCGTGGTACTGCTCATTCTCGGCCAATGGCCGTATGCCTTGTTTTTGATAGGGTACGCTTTGGTCTTCGCTGTGACAGTGTTTTTTGGTTCGCGCCTGGTGGCAGATCGCAACCTGCATGAGGCTTCTATGGGCAACAAGATGAATGGCTTTCTCGCCGATGTGGTGACGAACGTTTCAACTGTGAAGGCCTTTGGCAAAGAACATGATGAAGACCGACGCTCTCGAGAGACAGCGGCTGCGTGGCACCAAGCGTCAACGCGCTTAAAGTGGGGCGTTATATCTACCACTTCAGTATTCAGCTTGCTATACGCGTTGGCTGCCGTAGGCGCCTTTGTGTTCGCTGTTTTTAGCAGTGAACAAGGTGTCGTGAGTATCGGCGTTATCTACCTCGTTTTCACCTATGCTCTCAATATCAACCGCCAACTGTGGAACATGAACAACATCACTCGCAATTACAATAAGCTGATGGGTGACGCTCATGAAATGACGGAAATCTTATACAAAGAGCGAGACATCGTTGATCGCAGTACCAAAAAATTAGCTGCCTCGCAGGGTCGTGTTGAGTTCGCTCATGTTTCGTTTACGCACGACAACGGCGAGGGTGAACATGTATTTAATGACTTCAACTTAGCTATACCTAGTGGCCAAAGAGTGGGTATTGTGGGCCATAGCGGTTCGGGGAAAACGACCCTTACGCGTATTCTCCTTCGATTCTCTGATATTGATGATGGTGCGATTACTATTGATGGTCAAGACATTGCGGAGGTAACCCAGGAAAGCCTACATGAGGCAATTTCGTATGTATCGCAAGAACCTCTGCTGTTTCACCGTAGCCTGAGTGAAAACATCGCATACGGCAAACCGACAGCGACAAGCACCGAAATTCGTCACGCGGCAGATCTTGCTCACGCCACGGAGTTTATCGACAATTTAGCTCACGGCTTTGATACGCTTGTCGGCGAGCGCGGCGTAAAACTTTCAGGAGGACAACGTCAGCGAATTGCTATTGCACGGGCAATTTTAAAAGATGCGCCTATCTTGGTGCTCGATGAAGCGACGAGCGCATTGGATTCGGAAAGCGAAAAACTCATCCAGGATAGTCTCGGTGATCTCATGAAAAATCGTACGTCCATTGTCATTGCGCACCGACTCAGCACGATTGCTAAGTTAGACCGCATCATCGTACTAGACAATGGTACTATTGCCGAAGATGGCACCCACGCCGAACTCCTTGCCAAAAAAGGCATCTACTCGAAACTATGGAGCCACCAAAGTGGTGGGTTTATCGAAGAATGAAACTATACAGCAGAACAGATCGTGATGTAACACGCAAGACGCTCGAGATTTTTCGTAAAGTGCTGGGTGATGAAAAAAAGCGACTCATTATCGCAAGTATTTTTATTCCTCTGCAGCATCTCCTTTATCTTGTTATTTTACCGCTGCTTATTAGTCTCTATGTCCAATCACTTTTGGAACATAATTTTAATACCGCACATCAGACATGGTTGATTGTGGGGATGGTGCTGACAGGGGTTGGATCACTCCTAGCGGCACGCATAGGCTTCACTGCAATGTTCAATCATGAAGAGGCAATGACAACTAAACTCAGTGAATACGCGATGCGTGGGCTCTTATCGCAAAGTCATACGTTTTTCGCAAACAGCAAGGTCGGTGCTCTCGCCGGGGATGTTAATACATTTAGTCGATCATACTTGAGCTTGCTAGATACCTTCTTCCTGCAGGCAAGCAGTATCTTCGTCAACTTCATAGCGAGTCTCATCGTCGTCGCATTTGTTGCACCTATTATGCTCCCGATGCTAGCAACCCTCACTATTGTCGTCGTTGGACTTGCACTGCGCTCATACAATCGACGTAGTCCCTTGCGCAATCAACGCAAAGAACTACAATCAAAACTTATGGGCACGTTTGGCGATATCATCGGCAATCAAACCCTAGTACGAATGTTTGGTCGAAAGGATACTGAGATACAAAGCGTCATTGAACAACGTCGACAAATTGAAGCGATTGCAAAACAAGAAATTTACATCTTAGAAAATGGTGCAGAGCTACGTCTTGGCGTTTTAATTGCGTTCCAAATCGCTGTCTTGTTCATGTGTGGCTGGTTACTCTCGGATAACCTGCTGACAATCGCGGGACTGGTGTTTATCGTAACATATTTAGGCCGAGTAACAGGCAGTCTTTTTGCTATAAACGGCGTTGTGCGGACGACTGAGCAAGCATTCCTCGATGCATCTAAAATTACCGACATTCTATCGAGGAGTGTCGAGATAGTTGATGCACCTGATGCGGATAGTCTACACATTAATAAGGCCGATGTTCAGTTTAAACACGTAAACTTTGCCTACGCTGATGCAAAAGATCAAACGATTTTTCACGACTTTAATCTCGACATTCCCGCCTCGCAGAGTATCGGACTCGTTGGTCGCAGCGGCGGCGGAAAGTCAACATTGACGCAGCTAATCTTACGCTATATGGACATACAGCACGGCGAAATAACTATCGATGGCCAAAATATTGCTCACGTTACGCAAGATAGTTTACGGAGTCACATCTCCTATGTACCCCAGGACCCGTATCTGTTTCACAGAACATTGCGTGAAAATATCGCCTACGGCAAAGAAGATGCGACCGATGAGGAAATTGAACATGCTGCCGAACAGGCATACGCAATGGAATTTATCACTAAACTTCCCGCAGGTCTGGATACGATCGTTGGCGAACGTGGGGTGAAGCTTTCCGGTGGTCAGCGTCAACGCATTGCCATCGCACGTGCGATTTTAAAAGATGCACCGATTCTACTACTCGACGAAGCGACGAGTGCACTCGATAGTGAGAGTGAGGCATATATACAAAAAGCTCTCAGCAAACTTATGAGAGGTAGAACCAACATCGTGATTGCACACCGCCTGAGTACCATCGCCAAGCTCGATAGGATTATTGTGCTTGATAACGGCCAGATCATGGAAGACGGACATCATGAAACACTTCTAAAGAAAGATGGCATATACGCCAAGCTCTGGCAACACCAAAGTGGTGGGTTTATCGAAGATTAGCGCACGTAGTGTATACTGACAAGTACTATGCGTCGACACGTAGACAAAGGCTTGAAATGGTTCTTTGGCCCAAGCACAAGCGCACTACCGCTTTTGGATATTTTTGTCGTGTTTGGTATTGGCACTGTGTTTGTGACACGAGCGTACCTGGCGCTGACCGGTTACCCGCAGATTGGTGGCGACGTCCTACACATTGCTCATATGTTGTGGGGAGGATTGGCGCTCACTATCGCGTTTCTATACCTGGCTATTTCGCTAAAACCAAATAAAAAATTCGCCATGCTGGTAGGCGGAATTGGCTTCGGTCTGTTTATCGACGAGCTGGGCAAGTTCATAACGGTTGATAATGATTATTTTTTTAAACCTACCGCTTCGCTGATTATCATCACTTTCATCGTCGTCTGGGCCATACTACGCGCGATCATATCTCGTCGAGAACATAAGCCACTACTGCCACCGGCAGAATGGCCAACCAGATTTTACTCGACATTCTACGTATACTTTTGGTTAGCACTGCAAACTTTCGGTGTAGGCGCAGGCGTGCTTCTCATTTTGTCTGGCAACGGCGATGCTATCCCACAGAAACTTCAGCTACCGTATGTCTTTTACTTTATTGTCATACTGATTGCTTGGGTATTCATTGTGACAAGACAGTACCTTAGCGCTGCAAATACAATTCGCACTCTGGGCCTTGCAACCATTATCGCAATCATGCCGATCAATTTCTACCAAGATCAGTTCCTCGCGGCAATCGGCTTCATACTCGTTGTATTGGTGATACTTGCAACAAGCAAGGATTACGAACAAGTAAAAAACGTTTAAAAAACACCCGCCAAACGCGGGTGTTTTTTTGCAGCGATAGCGTGGTTATTCGCTTTTTTCTTCTGCTTTTTCTTCACCGTCAGCTGCTTCGCCATCAGCTGGCGCTTCACCGTTTTCTGACTCAACTTCAGACTCATCAGTCGCGTCACCGGCTGCTGCATCATTGGCTGCAGCGAGTGCGCTTGGTTCCCATGCGCTTGCAACCATAGTGTCAGTCACGTGAACTTTTTCTTCTTCGTCGTCATCGCCGTGGTGGCTGTCGTGCTCAATGAATTCAACGCCTTCAGGTAATGTAGCTTCAGCCAGTGTTACCTTATCTCCAGCTTCTTTCAAGCTAAGAATTGAGACTTCAACTGCTTCGGGCAGATCCATCGGTAGAGCCTTCACTTCAATCTTCTCGAGGTTTTGTAGGATAATCAGACCGGCTCTTTCAGCTTCAGACTCACCTTCACCTACTAAGCGTACTGGCACTTCGGCAACCACAGGATCGCTGGCTTTCACTGCATGGAACGACACATGACGAATGGTGCCTTTTACAGGGTCGCGGTCGACATCTTTGATCATGGCGATTTTCTTTTTCGTGCCGATTGTCAGATGCACTGGAGCATGTGTACCCGCTTTCTTATATGCTTTTGTTAGCACGCCGTCTTCGACTTGTACGCTAATAGGATCGATGCCAGGGCCATACACAACAGCTGGTACAAGACCTTCTTTACGTAATTTGGCAACCTTTTTGCCTTGGAGCTCGCGCTCATCTAATTTGAGATTTACTTTATCTCCCATCTCTCTCCTCCTTTAAGGATACTTTTACGGAGTTTATATTGTCTGATTATTATACCACAAAGCGGGTATCATTGCTATATTTGCTATAATTAAAGCAGTGGAAGCTTTGCTGAATTTCATCACAGGTCTTGGCGTCTTTGCCATATTGTTTGTGGTGTACGCAGAATCCGGTTTACTGTTTGGCTTCTTATTTCCCGGTGATAGCCTACTGTTCACTGCTGGCTTTTTGTTTCAACAAGGCTTATTGCCCGGCCCCATTCCTATCAATGTACATGTGTTTGCTTTTTTGCTTTTCATCTCTGCTGCTCTTGGCCAAAGCACAGGCTACTTGTTCGGAAAAAAAGTTGGTCGTAAATTATTCGACAGACCAAACACTAGGCTATTTCGAAAAGAAAATCTTGAACGAACTGAGCAGTTTTATGATAAGTACGGTTCGCTTGCAATCACGCTGGCCTGTTACGTGCCGTTCGTTCGCACCTTCGTACCTATCGTTGCAGGTGTAAGCAAAATGACCTATCGACAATTCTTGCCAGTCAGTATCTTGGGCACCTTTACGTGGACATATCTTTTTACTTACCTTGGCTACTACGCAGGAAAGGTTCTACACGATTTAGGGGTAAACGTTGAAATCGCAGCACTCATCATTATATTCCTGTCGATTTCGCCTATTCTCTACCATGCACTAAAAGAACCTGAACGCCGCAAAGCCTTGTGGGATGGTACAATTCGTGAAGTTAAGATTATTTTCGGCAAAGAAAAACGTTAAAGTACAGTTTTTAGATATTGCCCTGTAAACGAATTTTTTACTTTGGCGACTTCTTCTGGCGTACCATCGGCAACCACTTGCCCACCGCCCAGGCCGCCTTCTGGACCCATGTCGATAATATGATCGGCGGTTTTTATCACGTCTAAATTGTGCTCTATAATAATCATTGTATTGCCGCCTTCAACCAACTGCTGCAAAATACCAAGGAGCTTTTTTACATCGGCGCTGTGTAGGCCTGTGGTTGGCTCGTCTAGTATGTACAGCGTCTTGCCTGTTGACCTGCGCGAAAGCTCGCTTGAAAGTTTGATGCGCTGCGCTTCTCCACCAGAAAACGTTGTTGCTGGTTGCCCAAGTGTGATGTAGCCGAGGCCGACGTCGACAAGCGTGTTTAGCTTGCGAGCGATACTCGGCACATTGGCGAAAAATTCTGCTGCTTGTTCTACTGTCATTTCTAGTACATCTGAAATTGTTTTTTCTTTGTACTTTATCTCTAATGCTTCGCGGTTGTATCGCTTGCCTTTGCACTCATCGCACGTCACATACACATCGGGCAGGAAATGCATTTCAATTTTTATCACGCCATCCCCCTGACAGTTTTCGCAGCGACCACCTTTGACATTGAAGCTAAAGCGACCTGCTTTGTAGCCGCGGATGTTGGCTTCAGGCGTGCTGGCGAATAGTTCACGAATAGGCGTGAAGACACCTGTGTAGGTGGCAGGGTTCGAGCGTGGAGTACGTCCGATTGCTGATTGATCAATAACAATCGCTTTATCGAGTTGATTAGTGCCTTCGATATTTTCGTGCTTGCCTGGTACAGTTTGCGCACGATGCAAGCGGGCTGATAATTCTTTCGCAAGAATATCATTGACGAGTGTCGACTTGCCGCTGCCGCTCACACCACTTACTACAGTTAGTACGCCCAGTGGGAATTCAACATCAATATCTTTCAGGTTATTCTCGGCGGCTCCGCGAATAATAAGCTTTCTGTCTTTTTCGACAGCACGGCGCTTTTTTGGTACAGCGATGGATTCTTTACCTGATAGATACTTTCCAGTCAGACTACTCGGGTGCGCCGCAACTTCTTTGGGCGTGCCTTTGGCAACAATTTCACCACCGTGTACGCCGGCATGTGGACCAATGTCGATAAGATAATCGCTAGCACGGATGGTGTCTTCGTCATGCTCAACTACCAGTACAGTATTGCCGAGGTCCCTTAGGTGCTTGAGTGTCGCGATTAACCGATCGTTGTCGCGCTGGTGCAAGCCAATAGACGGCTCGTCGAGTACGTATAACACACCTTGTAATCCACTACCGATCTGCGTTGCCAAGCGGATGCGCTGCGCCTCACCTCCTGATAGTGTATTCGCCGCTCGCGATAACTCTAGATAATTAAGCCCGACGTTGTTCATGAAGCCAAGTCGCGAGGAAATCTCTTTGACAATTTGATTGGCAATGAACAGCTCCTGTTCGGTGAACTTCAGCTCTTTCGTGAATAAATCAAGCGCTTTATCTACGCCAAGATTTGTAATATCCATAATATTCATGCCGTGAACGGTTACCGCCAAGACGACAGGCTTTAAACGTGAGCCATGACACGCATGACATTTTCGTTCACGCATAAAGCGTTCGATATCTTTGCGCATAAAATCACTATCCGTTTCTTTGTGGCGGCGCTCGAGATTCGGAATAACTCCTTCGTATGTAGAGTCGTAGTAGCGTCCATCACTTAAACTCACACGGTACTTCTGGTTTCCTGTGCCATACAACACTTTATCAAGTGCGCTTGCAGAGAGTTCCTTGACTGGTACTTGCAAGCTAAACCCATGCGCGCTTGCTACCTCGCTGAGTCGCTTCATATACCAGGCATCAGAATTAACTCGGTTGTAAGGACGGATTGCTCCCTCTGAAATTGTAAGATTTGGGTTAAACACCAAATCTGGGTCGACTTCAAGTCGACTCCCAAGACCAGTACATACTGGGCAGGCGCCGTGTGGCGCGTTAAAACTAAAAAGTCGCGGCTCTAGCTCTGGAATATCTTCGCCTGGGTGATCAACGCACGCATAGCGCTGCGAATACGTGTGTAGACTGTTTTCATCAACATCTAGCACTTCCACGACACCGCTTGCGATGTCGAGCGCTTGTTCGGTCGATTGCGTAATACGACTTAACTGGTCGGGGTTAATGACGATGCGATCGACGACAATCTCGATGGTGTGTTTGTATTTTTTATCAAGCTCAGGAAACTCGTCGAGCGCATACACGACACCGTCCACTCGAGCTCTTGCGAATCCTTGGCGCGTGTACTGCTCGGGGATGTGTGCGAACTCGCCTTTTTTGTCGTTTACTACTGAAGCCAGTATCATGACTCGTTTGCCTAGAGGCAATTTCATAATCTCATCAATAATCGCTTGCGGCGTACGCCTCGAAACGGGCTTGTTGCAAACAGGGCAGTGTGGCACACCTATACGAGCAAACAATAGTCGCAAATAATCGTATATTTCCGTTACCGTAGCGACTGTACTGCGCGGGTTGCGACTGGTTGACTTTTGATCGATTGAAATCGCTGGGCTAAGGCCGTCAATTTGATCAACATCGGGCTTTTCCATAAGACCCAAAAATTGGCGTGCATAGCTAGAAAGGCTTTCGACGTAGCGCCGCTGACCCTCGGCGTAAATGGTGTCAAATGCTAGGGAAGATTTACCCGAACCGCTTAGACCCGTTATCACCACGAGCTTATCCCTCGGTATTTCAACCGAGATGTTTTTCAGATTGTGCTCGCGCGCACCTACCACTTTTATTACGTCTGACATAGCATCCTATTATAACATTTTTCGTGACTCATGGCACAGAGCGTCACGAATTGTGGCGTACGGGTTTGCGTCAAAACGCTTGTGATTGCATAATATTGACTGATGTGCTACATTATTATTTAAATAATTTGTTGTGTGGAGACACTATGCGGAAAAATATCATCATCGCTAGCCTGCTTGGCTCAAGTTTTATCATCGCTCAAACCAGTGGAGTCTTTACAAGCCTACTCCTATTTATCGTTGTTGGGCAAATACCTGGCACCAACATCAGCTTGAGCCCTGCAAGCATGGGTTTGTTCTACGCACTATGCAGTGCCTTGGTACTTCTTTACGCGCTCGAAGTTCGTCACAAATCATTGCTGCGAACAAGCTATTCTCAACTGAAAGACCGCTTGCCAAAGCGACGTTTCCGCCAAGCCTAGACTTCATCACCAGGCAGAATCGACTCCGCCCAGAGTTGTAACTCTTGCAAAATGAATTGCTTTTCGTCATTCGTCTGATGCGTGACGGCAAGTCTCTGCAACGCTTTCGCAAAGCCAGACAACTGCGATGTCAGTCTGCTTGCACGCCACTGCTCCCAGTCTGTTATCTCACTCTCTGAAAGGCTCCGTGGAAAACTCCGAGCTTTATAGTGCAACAGGAGACTAGGAAGGCGCTCATCGCTGAAGTCTGGCTGCAAGTCTGCGAGTTGGTTTTCATCAGCATTACGTACCGACTCGACCCGCAACTTATCACGGTCTGCCAAAAATCCATCGTACAGCTGTGCTTCGGGGTTACTGCTGGGCTTGTATTCTCTCGTTTTCTCGTAGATACCACGCAATTTTTCTGCAAAAGCTGGATATGCAACGAGTATTTTTTTGTGATTCTCTACCGCTTCTAGATCAAGTCCAATTCGTTGCCAGCCATCATCCTGCGACAGAACCCCCAATGGCGCCACTGCGGGACAGCGATTGTACTGCAATATCTTTGTGGGTAATTTTACAAAGCCGTCAGCTTTTCGCTCTTCCCACGTAGCGAATACTTTTTTGGCTAGTTCATCAGATGAAAGATTCACGAAACCACTTGGATCATGCCGCAAATCATACACGACAACATTGCCGTTTGGCGCAGCAGTAAGCGGAAAAGCAACGGTAGTTTTATGAAAGTCGCCGTCAAATCTTCCACTTGTGTAAACAAACGGTTGCTTGTCGTCGAGGTTGACTAGCTTCTGTACACGCTTTTTGTCGCGCATATTCAATAAATGCTCAAACAATTTTGGTTGCGTTGTTTTTACAAGCCGAGCAACGCCTATGAGCGCCTCAACATCACTCAGTGCATCGTGTGCGTTGGCGTGCTCTAAACCATTTGCCTGTGACAGTAGTTCAAGCCGATTTGTAGCCTTGCCCTCGCTATCAACTGGCCACTCGATGCCGTCGGGCCGTAAGGCTCTAGTCATACGCACAACATCCAGCATATCCCACCTGCTACGTCCTTCGCTCCACGCCCACTCGTAGGGGTCATGGAAATTGCGCCACAACAGATGTCTGATGAATTCATCATCAAAACGAACGTTATTAAACCCAACTGTAATCGTATCTGGTGTAAATACTTCCTCCATCAGCAGCTTTGCGAACTGAGCTTCGGTCAACCCATCAGCCTGTGTACTTTGCGGCGTAATACCTGTTATCATGATGGCGTCAGGGCTCGGCAGCGTATCATCGTTAAGCGCAACAAGTACGTTGAATGGATCGCCTATCGGCTGTAAATCCATGTCGGTTCGCTGCCCAGCAAACTGCATGATCCTATCGTCACGGCCAGAAATACCACTCGTTTCAAGGTCGTAAAAGAAAAACGTTTGACTCATTAGTATCAATCATAGCAAATGCGTCGAGGCATGAAAAATACAGCGACGCGCCGACGCTGGTGGATGCTGGGGTGACCGACCAGCATCCACCAGCGCGCTAGGCGACTCCGACCTGCGGAGCGTGTTTCCGCAGCTTGCGCCGCAGTCTGTCGATGAAATCGCGCAGCTTGTCGCTGATGACGCCATCTCCTTTCGTCGCTGTATATTCATAGTTATAGCATAGTCGCACATAAAACAATAACCACCCCTCGCTCGGGGTGGTTGAGATGACAAATCGTGACGAGGTAGCACCTCGGTCCATGGGGTGACGCAGAACGAACTGCGTCACCCCATGGGACCGCCACGAAAATGAACACGGTTGTGCCGGGGTGGCCTTTGCCTTTGGGACATCTTGCCCGGCGCCCCTTAACGGGGCTTCAGCTTGAGCACGGGAGCTCCTCTCAGTTCGCACCGGGGGTCAGATGGTCTTGCCGGCGTCGGCGTCGGCCACGAGCTGCAGGTCGGTCAGCACGGTGGTGCTGCCGCGGCAGGCCTTCTGGATGTGCGGCATCCAGATCACTCCTCTCCGATTTTCCGTAGGTTGGCGTGGGGTGTTGCGAGAAAGCTACGTTTACATAGCCTTGTCGCAACACCTCACGTTATTGGTACTACCTTGTCAAAGAACTTATCAGGAGCTATAAAACATAACTCTACCTCAAAGTATGTCGAAAGTATACGCTGTTTTTCACATATCCGCAAGTTTTTGATTATTGTTCGACGAGAGTAAATTCTGCGCCTTTGATTCGAATAATCGAATCTCCCACCGCGCCTGCTCGTGTAAGTTCATGGGTAATTCCCATTTTCTTCATGATATCGCGTAGACGATTAACGTTTTCATAGCCACTAAAATCGGTGCGAGCAGCGAATTTTTCAATTTTGTAGCCAGAGACAATGTAGATATCTTGCTCGTTATCTGTAATCTTTTCAACATGCCACGCTAGCTTCTTGGCTTGAGCCGAAAGAGTGATGCGTGGAATTTCATTGTCTACTTCCTCATCTTGGTCGGTCATGCGCTCTAAACGAGCTGTAGCCACATGCTGTGCCAACGCACGCAACACGTCCTTTAACCCCTTGTGGGCTGTCGACGAGATCGCGAAAAGCTCTGTACTCTTTGGCACCACCTTCCGCAGTGCTTCCAGCTGCATAGCTATCATTTCCTCATCAAGCCCTTCAGTCTTTGTCAGAGCTATTACCTCGGGCCGTTTGGTAAGTTCTTCGCTGTATTCCGCGAGCTCACGTCGGATTGTTTGATAGTCCGCAGCGATATCGTTTGCATAGCCGTCAATCAAATGTAGCAGTACTGATGTGCGTTCGACGTGACGCAAAAAGGCATCGCCGAGCCCTTTACCCTTGCTCGCTCCCTCTATCAATCCAGGAATATCGGCAATCAACAGGCTACTGTCATCAATATCAGCGACGCCTAGGTTGGGAGTAAGGGTGGTAAATGCATAGTCTGCAATCTCGGGACGAGCGTTTGAAACAACACTCAGAAATGTCGATTTACCGGCGTTTGGAAAGCCGACCAGCCCCACATCCGCCAGTAGCTTTAGTTCAAGTTCCGCTTCAAATGCTTCGCCGAGCTCGCCAAGTTCAGCGATTTTTGGCGTTTGGCGTGTAGAGCTTTTAAAATGCGCATTACCAAAACCGCCGTCGCCACCATGAGCTATCGTCACTTCTTGATTGTCTTCAGTCAGGTCAGCAATAACTGTACCGTCCCGACGCACCACTGTACCCATTGGGACGCTCACAACCAGATTATCACCAGATTTTCCTCGGCGATCACGCTTGGCACCGTTCGCACCGGGTTTGGCTTTTAATTCAGGTTTATAACGAAAATCAAGCAACGTGTTTAGATTTTTAGTAGCCCTAAACACTACGTCACCACCACGGCCACCGTCGCCACCATCTGGGCCACCTTTATCAACATAAATTTCATGCCGAAAACTCACGGCGCCATTGCCGCCTTTACCGGCTTGAATCATAACTTTGGCTGTATCAACAAACATGTGTTGCTACTATAGCAAATTTTGCAACAAATTAACAGGGGTAGTATTAGTGTATGTACAGATAGTTAGCTGCTTGACCAGCTGAGATTGTTCGTTGGTTAACGATATTGTAGCCACCATACGCATAGTTGTTCATTTCGCTAATCACAATGTCGCCGTTACCCTTCACACGTTCTACCACACCAACGTGACCAAAGTACCCTGCTTGATCGACTAACACAGCGCCTGCGCTTGGTCGATTGTTTACTGCGTAGCCAGAAGCGCGCGCGTTGATTGCCCATGTATTTGCGTTACCCCAGAAACTACCAACGGGCTTGCCGAGTTGCGCACGACGCTCGTACGCATACCACGTACAGTTTCCCGCTGCATAGCGGTTGCCTACTGACGCGCCACGTAGACCTGCGTCGATAACGCCACCACCAAGATCACCTCCACCAGTGTTCACTTGGTTCCCAGGGGTGCCAGCTGGCGTTGTGAGGCGCTCCACTTTTACTCCATCTGGAACGATAATACGCGCGCCAGTTTTTACGCCACTCAGCTCTAGGTCGTTTACTGCAATGATTCGTTTTGCGTTTGAGCTGTAGTTGTTAGCAATAGAGGAAGCAGTTTCTCCACTCTTTACTGTATGCAAAATACCACTCACTGGCAAGATTTTTAGTTTGCGTCCAGCTTCTACCACATCGGTGTCCGCTAAACCATTTGCCCAACGAATAGTATCTGCCGAGATATTAAACTGGGATGCGAGTTTTGGAATAGTATCGCCGCGTTTGGTGGTATAGGTAATAATTGATCGATTCGTATTGGTTGGCTTGATAATCTGTGGTTTTGAAACCTCAGTCGTATCGGTTTGCGCTAATTCGTTTTTAACAGTCAAAGAAACCGACATGCTCGCAGCATTTGCAGCAATCGGTAAATTAGCTCTCTCAGCCAAATCAGCGGCTAAACCAGTAGCAATGACGTCATCGACGGAAGGAGCAACATTTTCTGTATACGTAGCATCAGCGGCAGCTGGCGTTAGTGAACTCACCTGCTGAGCACCTGTGCTCTGTGGTGATTCGTAGCCCAAAGCAACTACTGCGATGAGGAGAGAAAAAGCTCCAGCGTAGGCAGCTAGCTTGAACGCTGATAGGTTCAGCTTCTTTGATGCACGTTTTTGTTTCGGAATGACTTGTTGCCGTAGGGCAGCATTTTGTGCATGAGCCGTGCTCGGTGCAATGTCGTTACGAATGTTCGTTCTCCTGCCGCCTCAATTGCTCAAGGGGGCGTCTACCGTACTTTGTCTTTCTTCTCGCAGTGGAACAGAGCACACATGTCGACCTATGTATTAGTTGATATTGCTTCTATATAGTTCCTTATCGGTGCCCGTGCGACAGTTCGGGTAGGCCCATTTCAGTGAATTCGCGTCGTCTCTCGCATGTGAGGCGTCTACCCCAGACTCGCTGACAAACCACGAAATGTGCTTATTTAATTGTAGCAATGCTTGCAATTTGTGTCAATATATTTTTTGTTATAGTATTTGACACTTTTTCTGGCAATGTTTCTCTATATTTGCCTCATGTTCGGCATTGGTTTTTGCAAAATATGTTTTATCGTCGTCGCCGCTCAGGAAATAGAGGTAACTCCCCTTGGCGGGGCTAGCGACTGATAGCAGAGCACTTTCTCCAGGCGACGCAATAGGCCCAGGCGGCAACCCACCGTATCGTCTGGTGTTATATGGAGAATCAAGGTTCGGATCGCGTGCTTGACCTGTTTTATCAGCAATATACTGATACGTCACGTCAGACCCTAGCGGCATGTCTTTCTTTAGCCGCAGCAAGAACACTTGGGCAACCTGAGCCATATCATCGACGGTGTTTACTTCGCGCTGAATAATTGAAGCGAGCGTGATGCCCTCGTACAGTGTCAGGCCCTGTTTCTTATAGCCAGCGACGAGATTATTCTGCTCTACAACTTGCTGCAGCTGTACAAATGTACGTTCAAGTATTGCTTCGACCGTGGCATCGCTTGGGAATTGATACGTCTCGCCGTAAATATAGCCCTCTAAACCTGCCGATGCGGGCTTGGATACGAACACAGGATTATCATATTGTTTGCTCAGAGCAGCACTAATATCTGCGTCACTAAAACCAGCTTGCTGAAGCACCTTCGTGTGATCCTCGAGTGTGCCTCCTGGCAGGAACGTAATCGTAAATGTTTCGGTTTTGCCAGAGGTAATTGTTTCGACTATCGTAGGGACACTTGAACCTTGGCTCAATTTATAGGGGCCAGCCTGCAGCTTGGCTGTCGCTCCTGTCATACGTAGGTACCACTCAAAAGCTAGTGTACTGCGAATTAGATTATTCTCTTTTAGTAGTTCAGCAAGCTCTCCCCCGGTGCTACCCGACGGAACCGTTACAGCTATCAATTGATTACTGCCCGGCTCAACCGGACGCAGCTGTAGGTTATACCAAGAGACCAATCCTACCACCAGTAGGCTTATCCCTACGATTACAGAGACGGCCGCTACAAGCCACCGTTTACGCGTATTCTTTGGTAGCTCGACTGAATCGACCTGAGAAATGTCTGGCAGCGGTATGTCGCCAGTTGGCTGTGTAGGCTCAGCCTCGGGCCGCTGTTCGCTTGGTCGTTCAGCTATTGGACGCTGGGATTTCGATGGTCGTATGTCATTCATGGGTGAAGCTCCAGATAGTCGGTCAATATCAGCACTGCTGCTTCGGCGTCGATATCTTCTTTACTATATGGCTTGCCCCGCGCCTTTAGCCGGCCTTCTGCAAGCACGCTTGTAAGTGATTCATCTTGAAATACCACATGTGGGGCAGAAATACGTTCGGCGACTTGCTCTACATAGCTTGTCTGCTGAGTAGTGTCACCAGATTGGTTGCGCGGATAGCCCACAACAACCGTGTCGATGTCATTGGCTTTTATCATATCGTGTATTGCTGTTATCTCGCTGCCATCTACAGGAACCGCGCCCTGCGGAACTGCTATTCTCATTGTGGTGTCTGCCATAGCAACACCGATTCGTACGCTTCCTATATCAAGGCCAAGCAATGCTTTAGTTTGACTCATCCAACTTAAATTCTACGGTGATTCGTTTTGTATCATCTGGAACAGTGTTTATCCAGAAAGGAAAGAATTTCACGTCTACAGAGTCGACACCCTGGATTGACTGCAAATCAGCCTGTATGTCGCCAAATTTCTTGCCTTTTGCTCGATTTTTCACATCACTATCGCTAATTTTTGGCCCAATTTGACCAGTCGCGATGAGGGTTCCTTCACCGCCAATTTTTTTCTTCACGACATCCTGTAGTTGCGCATCGTCAGCTCCTGTTTCGTAAATACGCTGTTCGCTGGGGCTATCAAGTTCTTCCGTGAGTGTTGCTTTCAGGAAATCATCGAGCTCATCGTGGGCAATGCCGTACATTTTGTAGGTAACTTTACCGCCAAGCGTCGCCGTACCGCCTTCTGCCTCTTGGCCCACAGCGGGCGACGAGGTCACGTCTTTATAGTCAGCGCCAAACGTTTCTTCTACCACCAGAGCGTCGTCGTCGAACTTATCCTTTAGCTCTGATTTGATGTCGTCGGTACTTTGATCAACCAATGCTTGTTTCGCCTTTTGAACATCTGC
The DNA here is from genome assembly GCA_030431855.1 of bacterium. Taxonomy (GTDB): domain Bacteria; phylum Patescibacteriota; class Saccharimonadia; order Saccharimonadales; family Saccharimonadaceae; genus UBA1020. Next base: position 26,010 of record JAUIII010000006.1, on the reverse strand, counting down.
CTCGGTAACTACCTTTACTTTTTTGTCTGTACCACCCGAGGTAGGGCTTGTTAATGATGCCTCGGCGCTATTTGGTGCGCCAGATAAGTCACCGCTGGCGGCGTTGTATTTCGCACCAGCTTCAGCAGCCGTTACTCCCACATTCGTACTGCCGGGGCATGCGACCGGGAAACAGCCTGGCCCAATCGTACTTGCTGGTATCGTTACATCCTCATCTGTTATAAACGCAAGTCCCCCGCTTGTTGTCAGTTTCGTTCCCGCTGCTACGTCTGTACCGCTGAGTGACTGGTTAGAAAGCTTTACCGTGCCGGTTGCCTTTTTGCCCACGTTTTTTGTGCCGGTTGCGTCAAAATCTTGCGATACATCTTCAGGTTGCGTTACTAATACAGCTGCCAGCGTGCCTTTTTCGATGTCTGTCTTTACGCTATCGCCAAATATCACTTGTGTATTTACTGAGGCGCTGGTGGTTTTTGCTGCAATCACTATCGTGGCATGTGGCGCAATAAAGATTGCCCACACAAGAAACACGAGAAGCGCGACACCACCAGCAATACCAAGGAATAGCTTCTTCCGAAAACTATTGAAGTTTGGCACTTTCGCTCGTGATTTCTTCCCGGATGTTGTTGACGTTCGAGGAGAGCGCGGTGGAGTTGCTGGAATATCATCCATGGTGTCGGCTGCTTCACTAAGAGCTGCGGCACCTACTGCCGGGGCGGCCATTTTTGCATGCTCACCAATGGGCACATCATTGCCGTCTATTACATCGTCGCCCTCGTCACTATCAAGACTGGTTGCTTCTGCGAGCTCTGGTTTGCTTTGTAGATTTTTCGCTACAGGTATGGTGGCAGCGGCCGCCAACCCTACAAGAGATGAATTGCTGGTAATCAACACGACTCGTTTGTCGCTGTTTTTAGCGGCCCGAGCAAGCAAACGTAAATTTACGGCACTTTGCAGTACCCCAGTCCTCTTTGGTGGCACCAACGCAATAATCTTCTCTTCAGAAGCTTTTATCTTGCTAATGATACCGGTGATATCATCGTCGACATCGATGTAAATAACGTCTTTATTCATCGTTTTAAATCCGTAAAATACGGTTTAGTTTTTCCTTTACCGAGCCGCTGTCGTCACTTCCTACGATTGTATCATAGCCCACCCGTAGCAAACCCATAGCAGTGATGAAGGTGTGGTCATTGGCTTTCGCGGTGGAATCTTCGATACCCAGCACAGCGTCTGGCGATATCAGCTGCACGGTTGGGCGCTTGGTAAATGGCAAGTTTTTATACCAGTTTTCGGTATTCAACGCTTCGGTAAGTTTTACCAAACTGGCACCACCACCACACAGCAGTAGTTTGTTTGGTAAGTGATCAACAGAGTCAAACTCACTCAGCGCAAGCTCTACGCCAGACAACCACACATCAAGCGTTTTATCTATGGCACCTTCCGCCTGTTTCTTTACGCTGGTTTTTATCTGTTCATTGTCGATATTCAGCTTTAGTTTTTCCGCCTCTTCGTAGCTAAGACTCAGTTCGCTGGCAATCGTACGAGTAAAGCTGCGTCCACCGATGCCGAACATTTTTGTTCCTTCTACACCGCCGTCGTTTACCACAGCGATGTCAGTAGTACCGCCACCAACATCTGCTAGGATAGCCGTGAAGTTACTGCTCGCATCATTGCCTAGCACGCTGCGACTTACCGCGAATGGTTCGGCCGCGACTGCTAGTAGCTCAAGGGCCAGCTCGTCGGCCACGCGCTCGAGTGCGCCTATGTGCACCATCGGAGCAAATGCCGTATAAATTTGCACCGCTACATCTTTACCTTGAAATCCTATCGGGTTCGACACCTTGTAGCCGTCGATGTGGATACTAACCAACGCCGAGTTGACGAGCTTTACCTCTACCTCTTCATTGCCAGTTTCAAGCGCGATTTGTTTCTGAGCTTTCCCCTGCGCGCGCTCTTGCACCTTTTCAATGATAAATTCCATTTCTGCAATATCTAGTGGACGATCTGGCTGGGGTCGACGGTAACGAATCGTGTTGGTAACCCCAATTACCAGCTCCCCTGCTATACCGATCACTGCTCGCTTGGCTTGCAGACCGGCTTGATCCTCTGCTTCGGCAAGCGCGGATTCGCAATTTTGCACTACACCTGCAATGTCGGCAATGGCGCCAGAATGCATATCGCTCACATTTTGACGTGCCCTACCCACGCCAACAATCTTCATTTTGTCGTCTTCAATCTTGGCTATCAACGCCTTCACAAACTCGGTACCAATATCAAGTGCCACTATGTGCTGCTTGTCTTCGGCCTCTGCTCGAGCACGGTGCATGTTGCGTAATTTATTTAGAACCATAAGTAGTACCATTATACTACTGTTTATCTAGAGGTGCAAAGATACTTGCAAAATGTTTATGTTTATGCTATAATTGTAATATGGAAACGCCATCAGATCCGACCATTAAACCGTTTGAACTGCCCGCTGATACTTGGACATCGCTGGAAGAAATGCCAGCCGACCTGGTGGAAATGTTGCGCGTATATGCACTTTCGCAGCAAGATGACGTTGATTCTCGTATGCTACCCGACCTGAGCTATGACCAGTTGATGGAATTATATGATGACTTAGCCTCAAGTGAGTGCGTCGCCGCATTTGATGATGCACGTCCAATTGGCCTCGGTGTTTTTCATCAACTTCGTGATTCGGACACCGGGGCAAGGGTAACCTATGTAGAAGGAGTCGCGGTAGCACCCGAGGCCCGCCGGCGTAAGGTTGGTCAAAAACTTATTAGTGCAATTGTGTCGACAGCTTCAGACCGTGGCGACACCGAGATTCGTGCAACTGCTCAACCAACAGCGCTGGTTGCCGATGTGCGCATGACGAGCCGTGCCGGCTTACAGCCCGAATTCGAACCAACCGGCGGCGATGGTCGCATTAGCGCAAAGCTCTAGTTTACTGTAGAACAGCCTTGATACGTCGAATTCCGGCGCTTGAGGCTTCTTCTTTCGTAATCTTGAATTTCTTGCCATCCTCAAATAGCTGCAAGGTGTGATCGACATGTGGCCCGCCACAAATTTCGAAGCTAAATGGTCGCTCGTCTGCGGGTGATTCCTTGTCTTTCATGCTGTACACCTTCACAGTGTCGCCGTAGCGGTCGCCGAACTGGCCGAGAGCACCTAGTGGTCCTGTTGCCTCTTGAGTAGGGTATTCTTTGAAGCTAATTTGCAAATCTTTGGCAATTTCGCGGTTTACAATTTCTTCTACTTGATCAAGCTGCTCGCGAGTTACCTTTTCTGGGTGTGAAAAGTCGAAACGTAGGCGCTCTTCGGTAATGTTGCTGCCCCGCTGCACCACGTGGTCGCCTAATACATCACGCAGAGCCTGGTACATCAGGTGAGTGGCTGTATGGTATTTTTTGTGCTGCATGGTTTGCCCGCCTAGGCCGCCTTTGAACGTGCCTTTGGCTGCGGTTTGCGAGCGCTGCCGCTGTTCGGCCATTTTTGCATCGAATTCTTCACGCCAATTTTCAGAAAGCTCCATGTCCTGCTTGAATACTTCTTCGGTAGAAAGCTCAACAGGGAAGCCGTAGGTATCGTACAGCGTAAATAACACCTCACCAGTAATTGTTTGACCGTCGAATTTCGAAAGCTCTTTCAATCCTTTTCGCAAGGTTTGACGGAATACTTTTTCTTCCTTCACTAACACTGCAATCACTTCCTCGCGCTTTTCGGCAACTTCTGGGAAATCATCGTGGTACATGTCGGCAATGACTGGCACTACTTCTTGTAAAAAGTTCTGCTCGATACCCAGTTCGAACGCGAAACGAATTGCGCGGCGCAGCAGACGTCGCATCACATAGCCTTGTTCTTTATTGCTTGGTACACAGCCATCCACCGCAAGGAACGTAGCAGCACGCAGATGGTCGGCGATGACTCGCATGGCATTGGTATGACTGTCGTAGCTTTTTTTGCTTAGCTTTTCCAGCTTTTCAATGATTGGCCACATCAGGCTGATTTTAAATACATCTGGGTCGTCTAGTTTGGCCGCGGCGATGCGTTCCAGGCCAGCACCATGGTCAACATTTTGTTTTGGCAGTTTTTCAAAACCACTTTCACGACGAACATATTCCATGAAAACATTGTTTCCTATTTCCATAAATCGACCACAATCACATGCAGGGTGACAGTTTTCACCATATTTCTCTTTTTCGGCCGCTGTATGTTCAGATTCGTCAAAACGATAAAACATTTCACTAGATGGACCCCCTGGTTCTCCAACGACCATTTCTGCAACACCCTTACCACGCCACCACCAGTTATTGTAGCCATCGTAGAAGAATATTCGCTCGCCTTCTTTAATTCCGCGCTTGTATCCATCTTCGTCAGAACCAATGTCTGCAGTTTCAGCATCCACGCCGCGATCCTTAAAGATTTTCTTTAGTAGATCGGCGCTTTCATTGTCTTTTGGAATGTTAAATCGGTCATCTCCGATAAAACATGTTGCGTAGATTTTATTTATATCTAGTTCTACAACGTCTAGTAAAAATTCGTACATCCAGGTCAGCTGGTCTTGTTTGAAATAATCGCCGAGAGACCAGTTACCTAGCATTTCGAAGAAGGTCGTGTGGCGGTTGTCGCCAATTTCTTCTATATCCATTGCACGCAGGCAGGTTTGACTGTCAACAATTCGATTGCCTTCTGGATGTGGCTCGCCGAGAAGGTACGGGATAATAGGCTGCATACCACTGCCAGTAAACAGCGTGGTGGGATCGTCGTGAAGTACTAGTGGCGCACGTTTTACTACTGCGTGACCACGATCTTTAAAGTACGTTAAATATGCATTGCGAATTTCTTGAGCGTTCATTACCCACATTATAACAGAGGCCACTGTGATTGAGTAGCCTCTGTATGTATGTACCAAATAAATTTTATTGAGCTGGTGGTACTGGTGGCTGCTGCTCTTCAGTTGCAGGAGCTTCAGGAGCTGGCGCTTCTGGCATTGGTGCAGCTGGCGCCGGCATAGCTGGCTCAGCTGGAGCTGGTGCAACTGATGCATCTACCGGCATAGCTGGCTCAGCTGGAGCTACCGGTTCTACGGCAGATGCAGCTGGCTCTTCTGGCATAGCTGGAGCAGCAGGTGCCATTGGATCCGTTGGAATTGCTGGGGCAGCTGGCTCAGCTGGAGCAGCCATGTCTACTGGAGCAGCATCGGTGCTCGCGTCCATTGCTGGATCTGCCGCAGGTGCTACCGAGCCTTCAGTAGGCATTGCGTCCATTGCTGGACTGTCTACTGGAACAGCTGGGTCTGGGGTTGGCGTTGGTTGGCTTGGGTTGGGTTGGTCTTGCATGTCCTTCTTACCTCCAAACATGTTTTTTACGTTATCAAGTAGTCCCATTCGTCCTCCTTATGCTTGTTAGGTTTATTGTACTACAATCCCCCCGCCGATGCACAATTTGCCCTGATATAGTACTGCCGATTGCCCCGGCGTAACAGCACGCTGTGGCTCAGCAAGCCGCAGGCTGCCCTTTGAGTACGTACATGCAACAAGCGCAGCTCGATGGCGAATGCGGACCTGCAGTTCGTCGCCATCACGAGGTGCATTGTGTATCCAGTGAAGATTTTGTAGTGTGATTTCATGTTTCCACAAGTTTTCGTCGTCGAGATTGGTCGAAACATACACTTCATTTTTTGACATATCTTTGCCTACTACGTAATAGGGCAGCCCCCCGCCTATATCAAGGCCATGCCGTTGACCAAGCGTGTAGAAAATCGCTCCGTCATGACGCCCTAAACTTTGTCCCGACGCAGTATCAATAATATCGCCAGGTTGTGTTTCGATATATTGCTGCAGAAACTCACGTATTCCTATCTGACCCACGAAACAAATACCTTGACTGTCTTTTTTGCCTGCAGTGTACAGGCCGCGTTCTTCGGCCATTGTGCGCACCATGGGTTTCGTATATTCACCCAAAGGGAAGAGTGTTTTTTCAAGCGCAGCCCCTTCAACTCTGTATAAAAAGTATGTTTGATCTTTGTTTTCATCTTCTGCACGCAGCAATTGGCCGTCTTGGACCTTTGCGTAGTGACCAGTCGCAATCATATCCGCGCCTTGTTCAAGCGCCGTCTCGAGGAATAATTTAAATTTTACCTCTTGGTTGCACATGATGTCTGGGTTGGGGGTACGGCCCTGTTTGTACTCTTCAATCATGTAGCCAACTACCTTATCTCGATACTCGGTCTCAAAATCAAACACTCGAAAATCGATGCCGAGCTGTACGGCCACACGCTTTGCATCAGCCAAGTCATCCGCCCATGGGCAGCGCATACCTGGTAGGTCCTGCGTCCAGTTTTTCATGTAGACACCTGTCACGTCGTAGCCTTGCTCTACCAACAACGCAGCGGTAAGACTAGAGTCAACACCACCGCTCATGCCAACGAATACTTTTGTCATTACTGGCTTTGTCCAGCGTAAAATGCGATTATTTTTACCACTTCGCCACCAGCCAACCACCAGCCACGCGGCGTGAGCCACCACCAGTTCGACCAATCTTCGTCGTGAGTTGTGGGATGATTACGCAGTATCACACTATTATCTGTCGCTGTCTCGAATTCCAAACTCGCGCGGCGCTGGTGATAGGGAGAGGTGACTAAAATAACATCTGTAATTCCGTATCGCTCAAACACATTGCTGGTTTTAGTGGCGTTTTGCTTGGTTGTTTGTGAAAAGGTTTCTATCAATATATCTTTGGGGTCAACGCCAGCGTCAATGGCCTGTCGCTTCATTACTTCTGCGTTGCTTGGCCCCGACGTATCCTTGGCTGCACCCGAGAAGATGAGCTTGTCACCCCAGCCAAGCTTGAACAGTTCAATCGCCTCAAGCGCTCGTTCAGGAGTGTTACCGCCACTAATAGCGACGATTGCATCCGCTTTGCGACATTCACCATTATAAGTAGGCAGATTATCGCAGAGAGACAAATCGTCAATGGCTAGGTAGCTGCCAAGCATTGCGATGCCCGCACCAGCAAGTACCACGGCTAATAGAAGCAGCCTAAGCACGCCCAATCCTTTCGAATTCGGCCATTACTTCTTCGATAATCAGGTTTGTCGCCGACTCGATGTCGGCGCTATCTGTCAGCTTACCCATAGTGATCCGCAAACTACCATCTGCGACGTCTGGCGCAAGACCAATTGCTTCAAGTACGTGCGAGCGTGAACCTTTGTTCGCGGCACACGCACTCCCGGTTGCCAGTAGCACGCCCTTTGCCTCTAGTCGAAACACCAGTCGTTCGCCATCAAGGCCAGGGAACGCGATATGCAATGAACCAGCCAGGCGTTTTTTTGTATGGCCACTTACCACCATATCGGGGAACGCATGCTGCAAACGCTGTTGCATTGTATCGCGTAGCTTAGCAAGCCGCTTGGCTTCTGCTTTGTGATGTTTGTGTGCGAGCTCAGCGGCCTTTGCAAAACCAATCACACCGGCCACATTCTCTGTACCACTACGCAGACCTCGCTCTTGACCCCCGCCTACAATAAGCGGGTCTCTGTGCGTACCAGCTTTAAGCCACAGCAAACCAACTTGTTTTGGACCATACATTTTGCCACTATTCAAGGTCAGCATATCAATACCAAGACGGGCAACGCTCACGTCGAGCTGCCCAAAGCCCTGCGATGCATCGCTGTGAAAGAGCAGGGGAGTTGTCTCACCCGCGTCTGCCCTGCGATGACGCTCATTCTCGATTACCATAGCAATATCGCGTAGTGGCTGGATAGTACCAATCTCGTTGTTCGCAAGCTGTATACTCACCAGTTCTGTATCTGGACGAAGGGCTGCAGCAACAGTATCCGCGCTCACAATTCCCTTGTCTGTTGGCGCTACTAAGGTATGCTCACATTGCTCCGCTGCAGCCAGTACGGCATGATGCTCGATTGCGCTGGTTACAACGTGACCATTGACGCCATGAAATGCGAGATTGATCGATTCTGTCGCCCCTGCCGTCATCACCAGCTCGTCGGCTTTGGCACCAAATGTCGCCGCCAATCTTGATTTGGCTTGTTCGTATTCGCGACGCACGGCGACCGCTGGCGCATAGGGACTAGACGGATTGAAAAATACATCATCAAAAAAAGGGCGCATCGCGTGAATCACGCGTTCGTCCATCGGGGTCGCCGCGGCATGGTCAAGATAGATTTGCGTTAGGGACATACGTTCAATTATACCGCAACAAACAGAGGGTTAGCTGAGTTTATACCCTGTTTGTGGGTCGCGTTGATATATCTCACGTGCGACTCGTTCGTAGTAAATCTGCACAGCTAGACCAAAGTTTTCTAGCTCTTCACCCTCGAGGTAGCTATAGCGAGCACCGTCTTGTACTTTCAGCACGCCGTTCGGCTGCACCTCATACTTGGTCGTGATACTTCGTTGCTGTTTATTTGCATCAGTATACTCTTCGTGCCAGATCCATGTTTTCTCATCGAGATTGAAGAATTCGCGGCGGTGTCCCTTTGGTATTGGCCCGAATAGCGTTTTGCCAATTTCACTTTCCATTTGTATGAGTTGTCGCTCTGTCAGTGCACGTAGCGGAATCATTTTCTTTGGCATCTTTAGAAATGCCGATGGATCGTCGTAGCCAGTGAGCAGGCTGAGTGTACTACGGAAAAACTTGTTCATTATGCTGGCCTTCCCATTTCCGCTTCATCTGGCAGAATAAACTGATTCGGATCAAACGCCTGTACACTTTGTTCCCTCTTTTTTTCAAGAGACACGATGTTGCCTGGAGTCTCTGATAGCTGCTCGTTGCCTTGGGCTTGCTGCCGCAGCAGATTTAGGTTTGGGCCAACCAGTAGCAAATACTCTATCCATACCTGTTCGCGTGGCTTTTCTTTCTCGGTTTTGTAAGCATCTCGTACAAGCTGAAGTGCTCGCACCACTTCAATCGATAGCAAGTTTGGATTCCCCTGCTGCAAACGAATATCAGCACCGTGTTCCAACGGTGTATTCATCTGTTCTTTAGGGGTATCTTGTGGCATGTAATAAATCTCCTACCTCTCTTGTAGTTATCGCGGTGTTTTTATTTAGATAACGCTTGTTATATGCCAAACAGCGTCAAGGCGTTCGCAGAGGTAACCTCTGTAATCTGATTGCTTGAGATATTGCGTCGTTTGGCGTGATACTCTGCAACCAGTCGTACAAACGCTGGCTCATTTACTTTACCACGGTGTGGCAAAGGTGTCAAGAATGGTGCATCGGTTTCAAAAAGCATATGCTCTAAAGGGACAGCATCATACATTTGCTGTTGTTTCTCGTCTTTCGCAAAGGTTGATATGCCATTGACGCCAATATAGAGACCGTTCTCGAGGCCACGTTCCAGGTTTGACATGTTATCGGTAAAGCTGTGTAGTACTCCTCTTACATTCTGGAAATTATTGAAAATCGGCCAAAAATCTTCAAATGCATCTCGGACGTGAAACGAAACAGGCATATTATGGTCGAGGGCCCATTGCAATTGTTGTTCAAGTGCAGCTATCTGCACCTGTTTGGGCGAATTCATATAGTAGTAGTCAAGGCCTATTTCGCCTACACCTACAACCTTTTCGTGATTATCATTCAGTATTTGCTCGATATAGCTGATACCTTGCCTGGTATCGTGTGGATGTACGCCAACTGTTGCCCACGTGTGTGTGTGATTTGACGCGAACTCAACAGCCTCACGCGACGTTGTTTCACTGGTTCCGACACATATCATGCGCACATCGGCAGCAATCGCTCGCTCATATATTTCTTGTCGCACGTTGTCATCATAAAATTCTGCCTCGTGAATGTGACAGTGTGTATCAACAATCATGCTAGCCTTCATGTTTTTTTGCGTGAGGATCGGTGCTATGCAAGTACTTCTTTGGGAACATGACGCCTTGCGGAGGTACCACAACGCCTGTTTCAAATGTCTTGTGGATGTATTGTGCCGTTGTAGGCAAGAAGGGAACTAGCAGGTCTGCGATTTGCAGAAGATTACCCACGCAATGCGCCAATACTTCACTTAGGTGCCCATCGGCGTCGGGGTCTTTGTCCTTCGCTTTGGCGATTTCCCACGGCTTTACTTGTTCAATGTATTGGTTCACGGCGCGTACCATGCTCCAAACTTCATCGAGGGCTTCGTTGAATTTTAGGTTATCCATGGCCTGGCGATAATTTTGCATGTCGTGTTCACCCTGAGGAGCATCGCCAATAACGCCAGCTTGGTAGCGACTCAACATGTTCGCGACTCGACTGACAAGGTTGCCTAGGTCATTGGCAAGCTCGGTATTGTAGGCTGTTTCAAATTTTTCCCACGTAAAATCACCATCATCTTGCGTAGGAATATGGCGCGCAAAATAATACCGAAATGCATCGACACCATAGTTATCAATAATCTCGTTTGGATCAACAACATTGCCGACGGTTTTACTCATTTTACTACCGCCACTTGAAATATGCCCATGCACAAGTAGTGTTTTTGGCAAACTAAGCCCAATACCAAGGAGCATAGCTGGCCAAATACCTGCGTGAAACCGCAAGATATCTTTGCCTACTACCTGTACATCGGCTGGCCAATAGTCTTGCCACTCTGGCTTGTCTGGGTACCCTAGTACAGTGATGTAGTTCGACAGTGCGTCGAGCCACACATACATCACCTGACTGTCGTCTCCCGGCACCCCCACGCCCCAGCTCAGGCTCTTTTTTGGGCGTGAGATTGATACGTCCTTTAGGCCATCTTTAATGAGTTCAAGAAACTCTTTCTTTCGATATTCTGGCACGATCCTCATCTTGTTCGATTCAATCGCGTCACGAATTTTTTCGGTAAATTCGCTTGTTTTTAGGAAATAATTTTCTTCGGCTACCTGCTCGTACTGAGTTTGGTGGTCGGGGCATATTCCGCCTGATTCTTCCACTTCTTTATCAGTGAAAAATGCCTCGTGCCCAACACAGTACCAGCCTTGATACGTGTGTTTGTAGATGTGCGGCTGTAGCTGCTGCCAGATGTACTGCACTGCGCCTTTGTGGTGCCCCTCAGTAGTGCGAATGAAATCAGTGTAGCTAGCTCCCACTTTTTTCATTAAATTTTCGAAGCTCACGTATTGTTGATCGGTATACGTTTGTGGATCAACGCCGGCTTCAGCTGCTTTGGCGGCAATTTTATTACCATGTTCATCCGTACCTACCTGGAACCGAACGTCACGACCATTTTGCTTTTGATACCGCGTCCAAATATCGGCTAGTAGGTAGTCGAGCGCATTGCCAATGTGCGGCGTGCCATTGACGTACGGAATAGCAGTAGTAATATAGAGATTTTTTCCCATTGTCACTAGTGTAGCAAAGTTAGCGAATTTGGGCGACTACAGCAAAGCGGCCGCTCACATCACCCTGTGAATGAGAAAAGTAGTTGCTGTCAGTTGCTGTATTTACTGGAGAAACGTGAATGTTAGCGTTTGGTACACCTGCTTTTTCGGCCAAGGCTGCAGTGTACCCCGTCAGGTCCAGATGTACACCGTCGGACTCTTTGCTAGCGTAATGTTTCCAGTCTTCGTCTGCCATGTGGTCAAAGTGCTCTAACACGTAGTTCGCTTTGCCTACGCTGGGTGCCATCCAAATAGTGAGGTCGCTCGGTACACTGCCCTTTTGCTTGAAAAACTCAACTGTCTTTTGCATGGTTTTTGCAATTGAAGCGTGGCGACCTATGTGGGCAAGCGCGATAGCATTGCGACGCGTGTCATACATCACTGTTCCAACACAATCAGCAATTGGCAAAAATAATCCAACCCCCGGCGTTTCTGTATATAGCACGTCCGCATGTACTCCTTCTGTGTCTGGTCGGTCAACCTCGCCGATACAGTCAAATGTATCGTCTTCATTATAGGTAATGATTTGATACACACAGTGCTCGTATACGATATCCGCCTGGCTACAAATACTTCGACGATTTTCCACAATTGCTGGGTCGTGACGGTTACGTAGCGTCCTGTCTAATACAGTGCCATCTTGGCGAGACGAAACTGCAGCAACCACAGTATCTGGAAAGCAAGTAGGTTGATCGTGTGCAATCATACTAGTATTGTACCGCGCTGGCTCAGGCGAGCTAGTATTATCGGCTACCCGCTCCGAACTCGCGTAGTTGCCGCGCCGTCCGTGTTGTCAGTAGCGATAGCATATCAATTTGGGTGTCTTTCGTGCATCTGCCAAGTAGTACAATCACTTTGCCATCTACCTCGCTGCCTACCGTCACATCTTCTTGTAGGTCAGAAAGTGGCATCTGTGTAAAGTAAACTCGGGCAGCGTTCGCCTGTCGGTTGTCGTTGTAGCGAATCTCAGATATTGCATCGTAGCCAGCAGCGAAGCCCTCTCCTTTTCGAACAGTACGGTACGCATTCGGCGCGACTTCCCCCGCGTGAGAGCGTATCGCCATTACCCAGCGATCGAAAAAAATATCTTGCACATTACGCAGATGTTTCTGTTCAATTTGCCAGGCTGCATCACTTCGTCCGTCAATGTAATACACTGATTGTCCATAAGGGTTGGTGTATTGGCCAATTGGGCGAGTCTCATCCTCAAGCCACGGCAGGTGTGCCGTTCTATTGGTCAGCGTAAATACTTCTTCTCGCTGTTCGGCTATCTCTCGATGTTGCTGAAGGGGCTCTGGTTCTTCAACTGCGGCGATTGGCGTGGCGTGCTTCTCAATAGCTGGCTCAACCTTCGACAGTGCATCTTGCAAGTTCGCAGCAAAATCATCCAATATAATCGACAGCTCGGTATCTAGCTTCTCGGTATTACCTGCAAGATATGAATCAACGTGCTGATCGGCAACTGCGCTTACAACGTTTGTGCCATGGTGCGTCAGAGGGTCTGCAAGAAGCGAGTTAATGCGTCCAATGACAGATTTCATTTGCTTGTTGAGCGCTATCTTGTCTCGTTTGTCATACGACCACTCTGGCAACTCTGGCTGACCTTTTTGCCTACGACGCACCCATCGACGCATTGCACCGTTATGCACGAATGCCTCTTCAATATCACTACACAGTTGTTCGATATCTGCCGTTAGTGTTGCTAGTTCGTCGGCTATATGAGATGCGATACGCGATGGTTTAACCCCCGGCAATTCACCAATTTCTGGTACTTCGTGCGCTTCTTCGACGGCCTTCAACATAGCCGATTTCGCCTGGGCACGTAAGGTTTCGTATGCCGCACTTTCGCCACCTTCGCGTATAAATGCTTCATATGCGAGCGGGGGTTCGGTCGGATGCACCTCGGAGGCTATCAAAGCCGTGTCGGTTGTCATGTGTCCATCCGGTAGTGCGCGCAGAATTGTCGATGTATATGTGGTCGCGCTACCAAGCAGTGCGCTTCGAAGCTTATCGTGCACCAAGCGATGAACGAACTCGGCGATATCTTTCTCTTCATGAGGAGGCAGGGACACAAGCGTGTCTACGGCAGCAATAAAACTAGCAAGTGCCGTGCCTTCAATCGCAGTAGCACGTTTTTCTAATCTTGCACGTACAGATGCAGCTAAATGAGCAAATTCGCTTACAGGAGCGCTATCGTGTTCGGAAATCATTATTGATATTAAATCACAAGTAAGCGACTACGTCTAGTGCTGCACCTGAGGTAACTGCTGCTCTAGCACACGTAGCCAATCAGCGATAGAGAGCTCTTGCGCTCGTGCTTCTGGGTCAATATCGGCAGCGCGCAGCAGCGCGTCAATCTGCTGCTTTGGCAAGTGCATGCCTGCTGCCAGAGAGCTCCGTAATTTCTTGCGGCGCTCAGCAAATCCTGCCTTCACTAGACGAAAGAATGCTTTTTGTTGATGTTCGGGGACAAGTGGCTCTGAGCGTCGCGTCAAAATAACCACTTGACTATCAACTTTTGGCGGAGGGGTAAAGTATTCAGCCGGCACTAGTGGCCCTAGTTTTATTTCGTGAAATACCTGAGCAGCCACAGAAAGCACGCTCATGTCACCTGGCGAGGCAGCAAGACGCTCGGCGACTTCTTTTTGCACTAGGAGGACAGAAAGGCTCGGTGGGTTACCGGTTTCTGATAGTAGCTGCACGATTTTACTGGTGATGTAATAGGGGACGTTGGCAACGACTTTATAGTTTAGCGGTAGTGTAGAAAGATCAAAAGAGAGAATGTCTGCATTATGTACAGTTAATGATTTACCCGGGAATTGGCCCGGCAGCTTGCGAGCAAGTTCAGCATCAAACTCTACGGCGGTTACGCGCTCAGCACGGTCGAGCAATACACTCGTTAGTGTGCCGAGTCCTGGCCCTATTTCAAGAACGGTATCGGTATCTGAAATATCCGCCTGGTCAGCAATCGCCTCTAGAATGAGGCGATCCTTCAACCAATGCTGTCCAAGTTCTTTTTTAGTACCAACCATATGTTCTGTGATGATCCGCAGCAGCTGCCCAGCTTCCATAGCGCCCCAGGACGTAACTGTTCATCCATTTAGTCTGGCAAGCACCGTCACCCATGGCACAACCTGTCTTAGAACATGGAAGTGCTTGTCCTACTCCACAGGCGCCAGATGAAGCATTTACTGCGTTCGGGTTACATCCACTTTCTGCATTGATCAGATAAGTAGCATTGGCTGTATCTTTGATTCCCGCAGCTGCCATCCAATCACTACAGCTTCCGCTCACTGCGACTGATTTCGTTTTTGTACCAACCACCACAACTTGCTCGACAGCTTTTTTTAGGACGACTGTTTTAATCGCTTTTTTTCGTACCTCTTCACCATTTTTCACGTATACCTGGTAGGTTACAAGCTTCTTGCCAGATGTACCGGCCGTTTTCACCTTACGGTATCCCACTTCCCTGTCTGCATCTTGAATCTGACGCACGGGTGGCTTGATTGTTTCTTCTCGGGTAACTACTTGTTTGCCTTCACGCCAAACCTCGATCTTCATGCCAGCTTTAATCGCAGATTGTTTACTTGCTGAAAGCTTATCTTTTGCCTCAAGGCTAATCGATTTTTCTGTTAGGAAATCAGCCACGGTTGACGCTTGCGTGTAAGCGGTTTCAGCTTCACCATATAGCACCAAGCGTACTTTCGTCGCGCGGTCAATTGTCATACGCTCACTAGCGCCATCAGCCAGCAAGTTATCTGTTAGCTGCAGAATCGCCGTATCTTCATCATGCAAGTGAATACCTGCTTGCTTCGCAATCTGTTTTGGCGTCTGGTATGCGGTCATCACAAGCTGTTTAGTCATGCCGTCGACAATCACGACTGGACGAGCGCGATACACATTTACCTGGTAGTTATTACCTACCAGTTGCTCGTCTAAACCAGGTTCAACAACGTCGTTTTTATCAAGTACAATGTTTGCCTGTTTGAAAACATCGCGTAGCGTCGTTGCCCGTGTAATAAGACCGGTTTCCTCCCCGTTGTCGTGGATAGTAATGAGACGCTCGCCACTAGCAGGAGCTGCCTGAGCACGTGGCATAACAGCAATAATCACTGCACTGACAATGACTATGACAGCGGCGACTAACAGGTTAAAAATTGAAAATTTTTGTGACTCGATTCTCATACAGAAGTGGTCATGCGCATTTAGCACATGCACTCCTACTATTATAGCAAAGCTGCGCTATTTGGCCAGGCTACACACGGCGTAGATGCGCGTATTCAACATTAAGCTTTTTGGTTTGCCCGCTACTAAATCGAACAGTCACCGCAAGGCCATCCACATCAATAATCTCACCCTGACCAAATTGGGCCGATTGTACTGTTTCGCCCACTTGAAACATATCTTGAAAATAGTCGTTCTCGGTGTGCGCTTTCACGGACGCTCCACTTTGCACGACCTCTATACCCATATCTTCGAGAAAGCGTGATGGCATGTTGTAGCCGCGTTGCCCGAATTGCAAACGACTGGCCGCGTAGGTAAGATGTAGTTCTTCGCGAGCGCGAGTCATTCCAACGTAGCACAGGCGACGCTCTTCTTCGAGTTCGCTAGGGCCAGCTTCATGAACTCGTGCATGCGGAAATATTCCTTCCTCTAGCCCAGCTATGAATACAACCGGAAATTCAAGACCTTTGGCCGCGTGTAGTGTCATTAACGTTACGCTCGCCTCTTTAGCAGACTCATCAACGCTCGACATCAGCGCTGCTTCTGCCAGAAAATCTTCTAATGAAGCAAATGGTTTTGCGTCTGATATCAGCGAGCTAATGTTTTCTTCCCTGTCTTCGGCTTGCGGAGATCCGTCTCGCAGATAGGCTAGATATCCAGTTTTTCTGACTATTTCATCTATTACGACACTCGGTTCAGCCCCATCGATAGCGAGCTGTCGCACCGAGTTCAGCAGCGTACCCAAATGACGCAGCGAATTTTTAGCGCGTGGCGTTAAGCCATCGGCTTCATCAACTCGCATGAGCGCTTCTAAGATTTCAAGGTTGCTTGCTGCTTGCCACAGCGTAAACCGTTCAACACTCGTAGGGCCTATGCCTCGAGCTGGAACGTTCGCAATTCGACTAAAACTCACTCTGTCATTTGGTTGGTAGATGAGCCGAAGATACGCTAGTATGTCTTTAATTTCTTTTCGGTCATAGAATCGAACACCTCCGACGATATGATAGGGTAGGTGTGCTTGCAACAAGGCACGTTCGAGCGCATAGCTTTGCGCGTTAGTACGATACAGTACTGCAAAATCATCTGGTTTTCGCACCCCCACTGCCGTACTCGCGTTGATTCGTGCGGCTATGCTAGACGCTTCCTCTACCTCATCATAAAACTGATGAATCTGCACAGGAGCGCCTTCGCCCTCCGCCGTCCAGAGCTTTTTGTCGGTTCGTTCTTTATTCTTCGCTATAACGTTTTGCGCAGCCGATAAAATCGCACCTGTACTACGATAGTTTTGCTCGAGTTTTATTACCAGCGCACCAGAGAAATCGCGCTCAAAATTCAAGATATTTGTGAAATCAGCCCCGCGCCAACTATAAATCGATTGCCAGTCGTCACCAACGACACAAATATTTTTCTGCTTGTTAACCAAGCCTTTCACGATTGTATACTGCGCGGCGTTGGTGTCCTGATACTCGTCTATCAAGATATAGTGAAATTGCTGCTGCCATTTTTCGCGCACTGCTGGCGCCTCTTTAAACAAGCGAACCGTTTCTAATAGCAAGTCATCAAAATCAAGCGCTTTTGCTGATTTTCTTTGCTTCTCATATTCCACATAAATCTTAGCGACATTTTTTTGAAACGGATAGTTGGCCGTACGCGCGAATTCATCTGGGCCAATCATCTGGTTTTTCGCACCCGATATAATGCTGCTGACAGCACGCGGTTTGATGGAACTATCGCCAATACCAAGTGTTTTCATGGCTTGCTTTATCAATCCTTGACGATCATCTTCGTCGTAGATAACAAAGTTTTTTGATATACCAATTACCTCACCGTCCATGCGCAGAAGCCGCACACAGATTCCGTGAAACGTACCCATCCATGGCATAAAATTTCTAGGAGGGGTAGCGTGTTCTGCGTGAGCTGTTTGCATTCCAGCAGCAGTTAATTGCCATAGACGTTGACGCATTTCAGCGGCGGCTTTGTTTGTAAATGTTACTGCCAAAATTTGATTTGGCCACACACCCTTTTCAGCTAGAAGATAGGCAATTCGATGTGTCAGCGTTTTCGTTTTACCACTTCCCGCGCCCGCCAAAATAAGCAACGGACCATCAGCGGCCTGCACTGCCTGTTTTTGGGCATCGTTAAGTCCCTCTAGAATATTCATTACTTCCTAGTATAGACGAGATTGGCGTTAGATAATATTCATAAAGTACAGAATCACTGCTCCACCGGCGCCAAGCGACAGAAGGATGAAAATCCATAGCACCCACAGCCAGCCAGATTTTTTCTTTGCTGGTTTTGCAGTATTTGGGTAATCTTGCGTGTCATAAATAGCTGCATGGCTTTCATCGCCAGTGCTCGCCTCTTCCTTGTACTGTTGGTTAATTGCACCCGACACGGTGGCACTTTCTGCGGCTTCAACCTTGGCTTCGTGAACCGTTTTCGCAAATTCTTTCGGTTCGCCCGCTTCAACAGCTACAACATCAGCATTGTATTCAGCCGGCGCTGGTTGTGCTGGCGGTTCATCAGCCCCGGGTTCGTCTGCATCACCCTTACCCTCATCTACAGGATTTTCTTCTAGTGGCGCATTGTCTCCACCAAGGGGTCGTTTTTCTACCTTCGTATCAGCAAGAAACGGCGAACCACCCTCGTCGGCAATACTACCTTCCTTTGAAGCTGTGTCAGACTCGTCCTCGACTGGAGTTGCTTCGCTTACGTCAACAGGTGTGGCGTCGTTGTTCGTCTCGTCTTTCGCATCGTCCATCATGTCAATTGGATCTGGCATAGTAGGTGATTCATCAGTCTGTGATGGGGGTGTTTCTGGTTCTACTACTGGAGTCTCTTCCACTTGCTGCGTTGTGTCTGGCGCTGCTGAAGCTTGGTTCGTGGCGCCCAGCGGAGCAAGTGATACCCCTTCGCGTGAAGCTCGTGTCGATACTGGTCGAGCTGACGCACCTGAAGGCATCACATCCATAAACCTTCCGCCACGCCGCTTTGCTGGAGTAGCAGGCTTAGGCGCAGGGGCAGCCGTCGACTGAACTGCTACTGACTCACCCTTTTCTTCAGGCACAGTGGCAGGCGCGCTGGCGGGTGGATCTTTTTGCGGTACAGGTTCGGGTGCCGTTTGTTCGCTGACGTTATCGGTAGTCGGTGCCGCCGCGTTTGTGTCGTTTGCAGAAGCGTTCATCAATGAATTAACCGCTTTATCTAGTTCGTCGAAGTCTATGTCTTTCATGCCTTTGTACCTTTCCCTGCTCTGTATGCGGCTTCGATAATTGTTTTAAATTCGTCTAATTTTAGGCTAGCGCCGCCTGGCAGAAGGCCATCGACACCCGGTGTACGCAAGTAGCTACTAGCTGATGCGCCCGACACACTACCGCCATAGATAACGCGGAGCTCACTAGCTTTCTTGCCATACAAATGTTCGATTTGCCGGCGTATCGATGCAATTGCTGCTTCTACGTCGTGTGGCGCAGCATTGTCACCTGTGCCAATTGCCCATACGGGTTCGTAGGCGACCACAATATCTTCTACCTCCTCAGAGGTCAGATTAGCAAGCCCGCCGATGAGCTGATCGTGCAGCACAGCGTCAGTTTCGTTCTCGCTGCGCTCGTGCGCGGTTTCGCCCACGCACAAAATTGGGGTAATGCCGTGGCGTACTGCAGCCTGCATCTTGGCACGAATGTCTTTATCGGTTTCATGAAACACGTGTCGGCGCTCAGAGTGGCCAACAATCGCGTACTTCACGAGTCCGCGCAATTGATGAGCAGACACTTCTCCAGTAAATGCGCCTTCGTCTCGCCAGTAAAAATTTTGCGCCGCCAGTTTTAGTTTCTTGTGATCTATCTGCAACGAAAGCGTAGGTAACGCCAGCATGCCTGGTGCAATGACGACTTCTACGTTGCGGTGGGCGGTCAGTTCTTTGTCAAGTGTGTGAACATACAAACTCGCCTCATGCATCGTGAGGTTCATCTTCCAGTTGCCAACAATCAGTTTTTTATCCGACACCCTAGTTACTGCTTACGCTTTTATTGTCTTTAGTGTATCAGTTGTCAGAGATTTGCACAACGCTCGAAATACTATTGAATACTTGCTTATGCTTGTATCGTCCCATACTCGGGTGTATCGTACCTATAAGATATAACGAAAGAAGTGATAGATGGATTCAAACGAACTTAGAGAAGCGCAGCAGCAGCACCTACTAACACAGGCTACGTATACCGAAGCCGCTCGAGTGGCTGACGAGGCACGCACTGCGTACAGGGCGGTAGCTCGTGATGCGGCGCATGCTGCCAGTAAAGACGCAGGGTTAGTGAGGTTCATGCTTGAATCCGGTGAAGTCACACAACGAGCAGACTTGGGTCCACTGGTCCTGACAGGAGGCGGCGACGCTTACGACCTACCAGATGATTACACTGAACGGCTCACTGTTCTCAAGGCGCAATTTGATAAAGAAGTAGAAGAACATGGCGAGGACTACGCGGTGCTCGTCGCCAGACTAGTACAAGGCTTCTGTTATCGACTTTCCTTCGATTTGATTGAAGGCGGGTTGAGTCCCGACGAAATTCGAATTAATCTAGGCCTGCCACTAGAGTTCCATGTCGTCGTTCGTACAAAATCACCTGAAACACCAATTACCGGTGACCCCATGAAAGATGACACAGAGAAAATCGCCGGGATATATCGGGAGATGGTTCAGCCCTACATTGATATGGGTCTGATTCCAAACATCAGAGTTGAAGTGCGCCGTACTCACGTCCGTGATTATGAGTTAACGGCAGTCGTTATTGCTGACGCTGACGATAGCAACTAGTAATCGAGAAGGTGTTCAATGCCAGGGAGTTTTTCCCCAGCCATGAGTTCTAGGCTGGCGCCACCACCGGTAGAGACATGGTCAAAGCTATCACCGTTTTTCTTGTCCCAATGCAATACAAAGTCCGCCGTGTCACCACCCCCAACGATTGATTCTTGGCTGTGAGTAGTCATGGCTTCGGCTAGCATGTTTGATCCGTTCGCAAATGCCGGTGCTTCGGCGTAACCTAAAGTACCATTCCATACCACTGTTTTGGCGTGCGCTACAATGTCGGCAAATTTTTTGGCAGTTGCATCACCGACATCTAGGCACATGTCGTCTGTACCGATATCTGCTAGCATCACATTTTTGCGATGGTCCACGTCGTCGCGCAACTTTCCGACCGCAACGTCCATTGGTAGTACTAGAAATTCATCAACGTTTTCTTTGCCCACCTTTTTCTCGGCATCGGCATAAATCTTCTTCAAGGTATCGTCCTGATCGGTTTCTACCTTACTTGCGCCGACTTTTACACCTTTGTACGCGAGGAATGTATTGGCCATGGCCCCGCCTATCAAAATTCTATCAGCCACTTTCACAAATTCGTCTATTACCGCGATTTTATCGCTAACTTTCGCACCACCCATCACTGCCACTAGCGGCCGTTCGGGGTGTTTCATTGCACCGACAATAGTTGTGTATTCTTTTTCCAGCAGTAGCCCCGACACACTCGGCAGTTTTAGGGTAATTGCCGCGGTGGACGCATGGTCACGATGTACTACACCAAAGCCGTCTTGCACGAAGTACTGCGCTCCGCTGTCTTTGGCTAGCTGCGCGGCAAAGGCCTCGTCGTTTGCTTCTTCTTCAGGGTGAAAGCGTAGGTTCTCTAGCACTGTCACGCTACGTTTTGGCGCACGTTTTATGGCCATTCGCACCTTCTCACCAGTCGTTTTATCGACAAATCGTACTGGTTCACCCAATATTTCGGCTAGTCGCTGCGCGGCTGGCTCGAGGCTAAATTTCGGGTCGATACCTTCTGGTCGACCTAGGTGCGCCATGAGCACCAGCTTGCAGCCATCTTTTAACAAGTATTTAATAGTTGGCAGGCTGGCCCGAATACGAAAATCATCACCTACTTTGCCGTCATCGGTCAGTGGTACGTTGTAATCCACGCGCACTAGCACAGTTTTACCTGCTATTGGCACGTCACGGATTGTTCGTTTATAGAATTTCATCCCACCCATTTCCTGTTTATTCTAGCACGCGCACGCGTATTGTATCAGTTCCGCCAATCAGGCCTGGCTGTTTACCACTTACAATAACGACAGTAATAGGTTGGTCTGTATCAAAAAATTGATCTTCACGAAGTTCACGCACCAGCGTAAGGCCTGCTTTTTCGCCATCGGGACGGATAAAACTTTTGTTGGCATAGGCTAGCGCCAGTTGCTGCGCCGTACGAGCTACACTTGAAACGCTCACAATCGGAAGGTTTGGTCGATAGGCCGCTATGTCATCGGCGGTTGCGCCAGATTTTGTTTCCGCCACAATCGCTACTGCGTTTAGCTGCTCGGCTAGTTTTACCGCGGCTGCGCTAATTGCCGTGCGTGGATGCGTGTCTTGTTCTGTCAGTACATCTGGAATCGGCGCTGGTGGTGCATTTTCTTGCGTGTATAAAATTACTTTCTTCATAGCAGCAATCGCAAACAGTGGGTGATCGCCCATGGCTGTTTCATCTGAAAGCATCACGGCGTCGGCGCCTAGTATCACGGCGCTCGCAATGTCATTTACCTCTGCTCTGGTTGGCTCGGGATTGTTCACCATACTCGCCATCATTTGGGTAGCAACAATGCTCAGTTTGCCGTGTTTTCGACACAGGGCGATAATGCGTCGCTGAATAACCGGCACCACTTCAGCGCCAGCCTCTACCGCTAAATCACCTCGTGCTACCATCACGCCATCGCTGGCTTTCACTATTTTTTCTAGGTTTTCTGGCTGAATTGCCGCCTTGGTTTCGATTTTCGCAATAATATGCGCCGTTGAACCACCTGCCACCAAACTTTGGCGCAAGCTATGAATATCATCAGCCGACTGCACGAAGCTCAGCGCCACGTAATCAATATCTTTATCAAGCCCGTATTCAATATCTGCTGTATCTTTTTCGGTGATAATATCGCCTTCAAAGTTCGTATCTGGCAGGTTGATACCTTTTCGGCTCATTAGCACGCCATCGTTTTCCACTTTCACGCGAATTGCGGTGTCAGATACCACCTCTTCTACGATGGTTCGCACTTTGCCATCGAAAATATACAGGGGCTCACCTGGCTGTACCTTCTCGGCCAAGTTGTACTGCACTGGAATCGTAAGATCGCCTGCGTGCTCTTCTAGTGCAGCGTCAAGCAACAACTGGTCGCCCGTTTTTACCTCTAGCTTATCTACCGACAGGTTACCTAGGCGAATCTTTGGCCCCTGCAAATCTTGCAAGATTGCCACAGGCTTGCCAGCTTCTTCGCTTGCTTTGCGAATCCACTCGATATGCTGGTCGGCGGCCTCGTGTTTTTCATGGCTAAAATTCAAGCGAAAGCCATTCACGCCCGCTTTCATCATGGCCTGTAGTTTTTCATAACTGTCGACAGCTGGCCCCACCGTCGCCAAAATTTTGGTACGCTTAAAGATAACACTCATTGCTACCATTGTAACAAACTAGCCGCTAAATGTTTTGCGGTAATCCCACCTGCCTGATCCCCCTGTTGTATACGTCCAGTAGCAATAAGCAATGCTGGGTTCGTATGCTTTGATTTGTGTGTTCGCGAATTCTGCCGATTGCTCTACCGACACGCCATAGGGTAGGGCAGCACTCCATTCTCCTATCATCACGGGCTGAAACAGTGCCAGAAAACGTACTGCCCATTTGCTCGCTCGCGCCAGGCGCACGTGCTCAGCGAATCTTCGTTTTTTGTTTGCTTTGCCAAACACGTAGTACATGTGCACATCCATTACTACCGGAAAGTCAGGGTGACGAAACCAGCCGAACGTATTCAGCAGCAACCACGGACGGTAGGCATCAGAGTACACGACATGCATCCCCGGTCGGGCTACTTTCGTCAGCTCACGATACGCCTTGCGGTAAAACCACGCTAATCGAATACCGGTTTTCCCGGGCGTCGGCTCATTGATGAGTTCAATACCCCACAGTGCTGGTTCGTCGTAGTAGCGCTTTGCGAGCGTTTTCAGTACCTCGATTGTTTTTGCTTGTTGCAGTCTGTCTTTTCGCCATTCGCCTTTGGGTACAATGCCGCCATTATGCTGCTTATTGTTCTGTGCGCCAGGGGCTCCATGCAAATCTATCAGCACCTTCATGCTATAGCGATGTGCCATTTTCATCAGCCAGTCTAAGCGCTCAATCGAACCGACAAAGTCCGGCTCATCGCCAAATATCCAGTAGCCAATCGGTACGCGCAGCAGTTCAAAATCATTATCGGCTAGCCAAGCGATGTCTTTTTCAGCAATAAATGTTTTGTGATGTTTTCGAATACGTGTTTTACCACCTGTTTCAGCGGTTAAGCCACGCTCGGTCATCGCCGCGGTACCCTGAAACAGCGCGGGCGTTATCCAACGCTCCAACACTAGCCACCCGCCAAGGTTAATTCCCTTTAGCGCCGTCATATACTACCAGTATATGCCTAGCCGATAGTTGTGCCAAATAGCACGCCTACGTAGTAGGTCACTGCCATTGCAGCTAAACCGCCCGCGATTACTCGTAAGACAGCACGCATTCTCGAGGCTCCACCTACCGTTGCACTCAGGTAGCCCGTCAGCACCAGCGCAACAAATACGGCTATTACCGTGGCAGGAATTCGCCAACTCTCGGGCGCCAATACGATGGCAAGAAACGGCACCAGTCCACCCACGGTAAATGCTAGGAGTGATGCGATAGCAGCATGCATGGGGTTGTTGATATCGTCTGGGTCAATATTAAAATGCATTCGTAGATGCGCGCGCAGTGGGTTTTTGTCGGTCAGTTCTTTCGCCACTTGTTTGGCTGTCTTCTCGCTTAGTCCATGCTTCATATATTCGCGCTTTAGTTCATCTAGTTCGCCCGCCGGATCCATTGCCAGTTGATTTTTCTCTTCATCAATAAATGCTTTTTCTGCGTCACTCTGGCTACTCACGCTCACATACTCGCCCACCGCCATGCTTAGTGCACCGGCCACAAGCGCAGCCAGCCCAGCAGTTACAATCGCTTGGTGGTTACTGGTAGCTCCGGCCACACCCATTACCACGCTGCTGGTGCTCACAATACCATCGTTGGCACCTAGTACAGCTGCACGCAGTTTGTTTAAAAGGCCATTGTTCAGGTTGTCAGATGGCACATTGTACTCGTTTTCCATACCTTCAGTATAGCAGTGTATACTGGGAATAGATGAACAATTCGGCGCCCGATACTACTATTTTTTTGTTTGATTTTGATAGCACGTTCGTGACTGTCGAGGCGTTGGATGAACTGGCAAATATCGCGCTCGCTGATGCGCCAGACCGTGCCCAGCGCGTGGCTGCTATCGCCGAGATTACGGCAGATGGCATGGCTGGGTTGATTGGGTTCGACGAATCACTCGCACAGCGCTTCGCACAAATTTCACCCAGCGAAGCGCATTTTGATGCACTAGTTTCGCTGCTGAAAAGTTCTGTCAGTCCGTCGTTCACAGCCAATAAAGCATTTTTCAAACAAAACGCTGATCGAATCTACATTGTATCTGGTGGATTCAAAGATTTTATCGTGCCTGTCGTAGCAGACTTCGGCATCGACCCTTCGCATGTACTGGCAAATGAGTTTACATGGAGTTCTGGCGGCCAGACAATCACTGGCTACGACACAGCGAATCCCCTTGCGCACAACGGCGGCAAGATCAAGGCTATTCAGGCGCTGAATCTACCGAAAAACACACACAAAATCATGGTTGGAGATGGCATGACAGACTACGCTGTGCGTGGCGTAGGGTTGGTAGATGAATTCGTGGCATACACCGAAACCGTAGCTCGAAAGCCTGTTATCGAGGTGGCGGACCGTGCGGTTGATTCTCTAAATTCTATTCTTCAACCCTAAGCAGTGCCGCCATTTGGGCGATTCTTACCAGATCTTCAAGCACATCAACAGGGTGGTGTGCTGCATCTACCTCGTGCGTTGACGCTTCTTCAAACCATGGTTGTCTTAATATAAACACTCGAAGTGCGCCTTTCTCATTAACCAGAGCCGGACGATCCGTATCGCCACGGTTTCGCAAGCGAGCTCTTGCAACTTCAAATGGAATTTGCAACAACACAACTGGGCTGTAACTCTGCGCTGCAGAAAGAGCATTTCTGCCTAGCTCGGTACGGACAATTTCACCAGTCGTAGCGATGACGCCAGGTTCTGCGTCTAACAATTCTTGCAGCGCCAACACTTCTTGTGTAACTAGTTCCACCGGATCTTCCCTGAAGAGTTGCGCTACATCTACACCTCCGCCCTTCATGTGTAATTCCGTATCATGAAACGGTACTTCCATGCGAGCTGCTGCAGCCTTGCCCACAAGAGATTTTCCAGCCCCTGGGGTACCAATTAGTACTAACCGCTCCTTTAACATAATTCTGA
>JAUIII010000005.1 GCA_030431855.1 bacterium | reverse complement strand
GCTGGTGACGTAAAAGACGTACTGCTGCTAGACGTGACACCACTAAGCCTTGGTATTGAAACCATGGGTAATGTAACGACCAAGCTAATTGAACGAAACACAACCATTCCTACCAGTAAGTCTGAGACGTTCTCGACTGCTGCTGACAACCAGCCGCAGGTAGAAATTCATGTACTACAAGGTGAGCGCGAATTTGCCCAGGACAACAAATCACTTGGTAAGTTCGTACTCGATGGCATCGCCCCAGCACCTCGTGGTGTACCGCAAATCGAAGTAACCTTCAACCTCGACGCAAACGGTCTATTGAACGTAACAGCAAAAGATAAAGGTACCGGCAAAGAGCAGTCTATTACCATCCAGGAATCTGGCAACATGTCTAAAGAAGACATCGAAAAGGCACAAAAAGAAGCCGAAGCGCATGCTGATGAAGACAAGAAAAAGCGTGAAGCTGTGGATGCAAAGAACATGCTAGAAAATGCCATCTACCAGGCAAAGAAGATGCCAGACGAGTATAAAGACAAGATTTCTGACGAGGACAAGAAAACCATTGAAGAGGCTGTAAAGACTGCCGAAGAAAAGAAAGATTCTGACGACAAGGAAGAACTTGAGGCAGCCATGAAGGCATTAAACGACGCAATCATGCCCATCGGTGCAAAAATGTACGAGCAGGCAGCGCCAGCAGAAGGTGAATCAGACGAAAAGAAATCTGATAAAGACGAACCTGTAGAAGGCGAAGTCGTCGACGAAAAGAAATAGTCGCCGCATAGGAAAATAGACCAGTCGGTGGGCTGGTCTATTTTGTTTGTTCAAGTATATCTTGCGTAACGGCCTCGATGCTCCGCGTGGCATCAATCGTAACAGACCCATAGCCCTCATAAATATCGTACATCGTTTCGTGCCATTCCATGATTGCTTTAAGCTCTCGTGGATGCTTTCCAAAATGGTTGTTGGTACGAGTGGCAACCCGTGACTTTACTGTCTCGTCATCAACCTTTAATACAAACACTTTTTCGAATTCATTCCACACACGCTCATCACCATTAGCATTGCCGCATAAAAATACTGCTTCAGGGTTTTCGCGAGCGTGCGCTGCGAGTCGACGCACCTTTTCTTCGTTGATTACCCAGGTGTGCGTTGCAAACCAGTCGTGCAGATCAAGCGAGCTATCGTCTTCGGGGAAAGAGTCAACCTCGCCTGTTGTTTTGTTAAGCCATTCACCATAGCCTTCTTCATCAACGCCATGTGCATGATAGCCGCGCTTTTTCAGTTCGGCGAAAACAGTTGACTTTCCAGCTCCAGAGATACCAGTCACATAATACAAAGGCATAGTTGTATTGTAGCATTCGTACACAGCTACTGTATGAGATATAATTATTACACACATGGAAAGCCTTATTCTTGTCGTAGAAGTAGTGATATTGGTCAGCCTATCGGCTATTTTTTCTGGGCTCAATATATCGTTAATGTCACTCGATATAAATGACCTACGACGTAAGAAAAAGCTTGGCAACAAAGACGCTGCACGGGTATTGCCGTTACGTGAAAAAACGCATCTCAGCCTCGCTAGTATTTTATTCGGCAACATTGCAATGGTGTCTACGTTATCTCTGATTTTAGAGCCACATTTCCAAGGCGTGTTAGCCGGCTTTATTAGCACTATGCTAATAGTTATTTTCGGAGAAGTTTTGCCACAAGCTATTTTTGCGCGTTTTGCACTACGGTTTTGCGCATTCTTTTCCCCTTTCCTGCGTGTCGTGATTGCCATTACCTATGTGTTTTCAAAACCTATCCAAATACTGCTTGACGCGCTGATTTCAGACGATGAACGTCGGCTGCATTCGCGCGATGAACTTGGCATGATAGTCGGAGAGCATCACAAAGGAGATAGTGAGCTTGATGAAGACGAAGTAGAAATTATTCAGGCAGCTTTGCAGATGAGTGAAAAGCAAGTTGGTAGCATAATGCAACCAATTAAAGAAGTGTATTGGCTAAAGAATACCGCAACGCTCGACGCGAAAACAGTCGATGAAATCAAAGAAAAAGGCTATAGCAGGGTGCCAGTATTTGATAGTGCACTCACCGAGTGCTATGGCGTGCTGTTAATGAAAGACATGGTAGACATTGATTTTGACGAGTCACCGGTTGCGGTAACAGATTTTCCTCTGCATAAAACGATTTTGGTGGGTAGCCGTACGGCGCTTGATACAATGCTACGAAAGTTTTTTGGTTTAAAAACCCACATGGTAGCGATTGAAAAAGACGACAAGGTGGTAGGCGTACTGACAGTAGAGGATTTAATAGAAGAAATTATTGGTCATGAGATTGCCGACGAAACTGATCACGTACACGAGCGATAGGCATTAGCACTCTTGCATTTTGAGTGCTAAATCTTTATACTAAAAACAGATGTCAAAACGCGATTACTACGAAGTTTTAGGTGTAGAAAAAAACGCTTCTGATGATGAAATCAAGAAGGCGTTTCGTAAGCTTGCGGTAAAATACCACCCTGATAAAGAAGGTGGTGACGAGACGAAATTTAAGGAAGCCAACGAAGCCTACGAAGTCTTAAAAGACAAACAAAAACGTCAGCGATACGATCAATTCGGCCACGCCGGAGTTGGCGGTGCAAGTGGCGGCGGAGGCTATGGTGGCGGAAATCCATTTGAAGGGTTTGGTGGATTTAATGGGCAAAATGTTCATTTCGACTTTGGTGATGGCGGACTAGGTGACATTTTTGGTCAGTTCTTTGGTGGTGGACAAACATCGCGTGGTCCACAACGAGGTCGTGACGTAGAAACGCAAATCAATTTAAGTTTTGAAGAAGCAATATTTGGCGTCGAGCGTGAGATCGAATTACACCTAGATGACGAGTGTTCACATTGTAAGGGTACAACAGTAGAGCCAGGCCACAGCATGAAAACTTGTGAAACATGTAAAGGCGCAGGCCAACGTACCCGTGTGATGAACACGATGTTCGGCGCGATTCAGCAAGCCGTTGTGTGTGATGACTGTAACGGTAGGGGTAAGGTACCAGAAAAAGTATGTAGTGTGTGCCGTGGTAAAGGTACCGAGCGACGCAAGCAAGCGATAACGATTAAAATTCCCGCCGGTATCGACGACGGCGCCACGATTCGTCTGAAAGAGCGCGGCGAAGCGATGGCGAATGGTCCAAAAGGCGATTTGTACGTGCACATTCGTGTAAAAGCACACAAAAAGTTTACTCGAGAAGGCGATTTAATTCTCAGTGAAGAGCATATTTCGATGGTAGATGCCGCACTGGGAACTGAAATCGACGTCGATACAGTCGATGGAACAGTAAAAATGAAGGTACCAGCTGGCACCCAAAGTGGGACAGACTTTAAACTCAGTAGCCACGGCGTGCCACACCTACGCAGTGAGCGCAGAGGTGCGCATATCGTGTCGATTATCGTAGATATTCCAACGAAACTTTCTAAAAAACAAAAAGAGTTACTTGAGCAGTTTGATACCGCCAAGAAGCGGAGCCTGTTTAGCTAGTTAACTGATAGCATAGTATTGACATATTAGCAATAATATGCTAATATT
The DNA here is from genome assembly GCA_030431855.1 of bacterium. Lineage (GTDB taxonomy): Bacteria > Patescibacteriota > Saccharimonadia > Saccharimonadales > Saccharimonadaceae > UBA1020. The sequence goes on along the minus strand of JAUIII010000005.1, from coordinate 47,370 downwards.
TAAGCATGAGCACGTACGAAAGCTATACCGCCCAAAAAGCTTACACCGAAACCGATAGCGTATATATCGAGTATCTTGACTTTGCTCGTGGAAAAAAAGAGTTGAAGCAGCAAAAAGATGCGTTTATTGCTGGTAAAAGCTACACCCCTACTTACACATACCCAGAACTCAGTACGTTGTATGATTTCGGCTACGAAGTAAAAGCTGCGCCAGGATCTAAAGAGACAAGGATAAAAGAATCGATCTCTGACAGGAAGAGCCGTACCTACAGGGCCGTACTAGAGCTTGAGGCAAACCGTGCATCTGGTGAATTATCTGACGAAGAGTACGACTTAAGCGCGGGCATGCATGAGTCATACTTACAGAAGATGATGCTGGCTGAATCAGCACATCGTTTGCAGACTGTAGGTGGCGCTGCAGAACAGGAGCTAGCAGCAGATGAGTTCGTATCACTGAACGAAACGCTATTTGGTGAAATTGACGTACCAACATTCGAAGGTATCATGACAACCGAACGGAATCGTCTAGCCGCGTACGCTCCAAGTGACGAAAACGGTATTCGTGTAAAGGAACAGTTAGAGCAGTACTTCGAAGGCAAAAAGCTTAATACCGAAGAGGCTGAAATTATTGATGCTGAAACACTAGGTGCACTACGTGAGGTCCTGCTTGAATACTTTATAGACATGCTTGCTGCTGTACCTGATACAGATGAAACAGTGAAATATGGTGCGGACGAGTGCAAAGATATTATCGACAACGCACTACGCGCTCAGGGACTCTACGAAAAAGACTGGCGCACTGTGGTTGACCCATCTATTTCGATTCCATCAACTGAAGTAGAAGACAAATTAGTAAAAATGCCTGAAACAACACTGCGTACTGCTGATGAACTACGTCGACTACTGGTTCACGAAATAGGCGTACATGCCCTGCGTGGGCAGAACGGCGAGGAAGCTGGTCTTCGTGCTTTGAAGTACGGCACCGCAAAGTATGCAGACGTAGAAGAAGGTGAAGGCGTACTTTTCGAATGCGCTCTGGCAGGCAATCTTGATAATCCATCAATGAACCGCGCTCGTGACCGCTACATTGTCGCTGGTCTGGCTTTGGGCATTGATGATGCACCGCGTGACGCTCGACAAACATTTGAAATTGCATGGCGCGTTATTGCAGTTCGCTTAGCAAATGGTAGTGAAATGACTGATATGCTACTATCCCAGGCCAAAGATCTTGCCTTCGCACACGTAGATAACGCGTTTCGAGGCACACCGCAAACAATGCCTGGCGTTATTTACCGTAAACTTAAAATGTACTATGAAGGCCTACAAAAAAATGGCGAATACTATATGCAAGCAGCTAATATTAAGAAAGCGCTTGTGACATCGTTGGTGGCAAAGTACGACCACACCGGAACAGACGATGAAGCCAAGCAAGTGCAAACATATCTTCAGGAAGCTGCGTAGGGTAAAGGTGTTACAATGAGCAATATGACATCCAACAAGCTACCAGACACAGTAATTGGTGTATCATCACTGGTTGATTTTGTTGGCTATAAGAATCTGAAAGCAATTCCTGCGCGCATCGATACAGGTGCTCGTACGTCATCGCTTTGGGCGTCTGATATCTCGGTGGAAAACGAAGTTGCTACATTCAAGCTGTTCGGTGTTGGTTCAAAATATTACACAGGTAAGGTGGTAAAAAGGCCTGTAGTAGGCACTCGTGAAGTGACAAGTTCTACTGGTCATGAGCAAACTCGCTATGTTGTACACATGTCGATACGCCTTCACGGCAAACGATTGAATGCAAAATTTACTTTGTCGGATAGATCAACGCAAACCTACCCAATATTAATTGGACGAAATACATTGCGCGGCAACTTCTTAGTAGATAGCGCAGATCCTGGCGAGGCAATGGTATACAAGTATCCTGAAGAGAAAAAAGAATTTACTGAAAGTGAGGCCCTATGAAAATTGCAATCCTAAGTAACGGTCCTGCCAATTACACCACCAAGCGACTCAAAGAAGAGGCGATTAAACGTGGGCACGAAGTGAAAGTCATTAAATATAAAGACTGCTATACAGCAGTTGAAACGAATAATAACGTGGTGCGCTATAAAGGTGCAAGCTTGGAAAAATTTGATGCCATTATTCCACGTATCGCACAGAGTTATACAAAGTACGGTTCGGCAATTGTTCGTCAGTTTGAGTCACAAGGTACGTTTACAACAGCGAGTTCGCTAGCCATCAATCGATCGCGCGATAAACTACGCGCATACCAGGTACTCGCCAAAGCAGGCGTGGGTATTCCTAAAACTGTGTTTGCGCGCGAGTCGGCGAGCTTTGAAGACATTGTAGAACTAGCCGGAGGGGCACCGCTTATTATCAAAGTTGCACGCGGTACCCACGGCAACGGTGTAGTATTGGCGGAAACGCCGAAAGCCGCCAAAGCGGTAATGCAAGCCTTTTATGTTGAAGGCGTAAACTTTCTCGTGCAACAGTTTATTGAAGAATCTGCAGGCACGGACATCCGTGCGCTCGTAGTAGGCGGTCGCGTAGTTGCGAGCGTCAAACGTCAAAGCCTTGACGGTGATTTTCGTAGCAATACTCACCAAGGCGGAGAAGGCGTGGTGGTAAAGCTGACTGAAGAGGAGCGTAAGACTGCCATTAAAGCCGCGAAAGCGATGGGACTTCCTATTTGTGGTGTAGACATGATGCGATCGAAAAATGGACCTCTTGTACTTGAAGTAAATTCAAGTGCTAGTATTAAAACACCCGAGACAATTACTGGTCGTAATGTGGCCGAAAAGATTATCGAATACGTTGAGCTAAACGCTAAACGCCAGCCGAAAAAAGACAAAATCGGCGCATAAGCAGTATACTGATAGTATATGGACATTGCCGTTTTATTTGCAGTGATACTAGGCGTACTTTTTGTCGTTGCCTACCTGACCAAACGACGTTTTGGCGTGTTAGCACTCGCGCTTGCGGCCGGTGCGTTACTGAGTGATTTGTGGGCAGAAAAATTAACGCCACTGATTCAGGACGCTGGTGTGGTTGTGGAGCGGCCGCCAATGGTCACTCTGGTCGCTGCAGGAATCGTCTTGCTGCCCGCAGTCGTTCTATTCGCTAGTGGTCCAGTGTATCGAAAACCACAAGAAAGACTCATAGGGGCATTTCTTTTTGCGCTGCTCGCGGTAGCGCTGCTAGTGGAGCCACTTGGCAGCGGATTATTATTAAGCGGCGAGAGCAAAACGGTATACGATGTTATCGCAGAAAACAGAGTGTATATTGTAACAGCTGGTCTCGTAATCGGTGTAGTCGACATTCTATTTACGCGAATGCCTAAGTACGGCGGCAGACACGCGAAGCATTGACATTTTACCCCTGATACGATATCGTTTATAGAGTTGTATGGGCCCATAGCTCAGCTGGTTAGAGCACCTGCCTTTTAAGCAGGGTGTCGTGAGTTCAAGCCTCACTGGGCCCTCCATACAGCTTATGTTTAAAACAGAGACATCATGTCTCTGTTTTTGCTTTATAATACATTCATGATGTTAAAAACCATGACTTGGAATATCGGCGGTGGGAAGTTGCTCGAAAATGGTAAAGACCCAGGGTTGATGTCGTCGTACAACGTTGATGGAGTCGGTGTAATCGCTGACCAAGTAAACGCTCATATGCCCGATATTATTACACTACAAGAAGCACACGGTAACGATGTTACTAATCAGGTTGAACAAATAGCAAATGAGCTCGGATACGCCTATTATTTTTATGATGCTATATCAGATTCGCATATTGATGCCGAATTCAAACTAGGCAACGGATTAATTTCGAAGTTTCCTATATCAAAAGTTCAAGAAGGAAGGTTTTTGAACCCAGGGATTCACTTTGAGCTTGAAGGTAAGAAAGCTTATACGCATGACAAAGGCTATGGCTCATGCGACATTACAATCGGTGACAAGACGATTCACGCTGTATCGCTTCACCTAATTCCATTTAGGAGCGTGGGTCTGGATTTTGAGTCAAGTCTCGCACAAGATATTCTACAGAGTGTTGGCAGTGAGTTGGTGGATACTCACGAATATCAGCTAATACAAGGTGACTTCAATATCCACTCTTCAACGGTGGATAGCTACCTTCAGACCCTTTTTGATAGTAATGGTCTAAGTGAATTAACATTGCCTGAACCTACAACTCCGAAGGGTCGGATGTACGACCATGTTTTATACTGTGGTTTGAAACTTGAGGAAGTAAAGATTGATTCAAGTGTCAAAACTGACCACTATCCTGTGATTTGTACTTTTGAACTGTAGATTACAGTAGCAACAGACTCCACCACGGCCCTCCAAGAAAAATCCGTTCCATTTCAGGAGCGGCTTTTTCTTACCCGGGAAAACTTGATTTATAGCCAGAAGTGTCTCATAATTGGCCAAGACTACAAAGTGTGGGCCGTTGTATGATAAAGAAAAAGAGGCGGACAGTGGTAAAAATAAAGAATATAGTGCAAAAAAGTAAGCGCTCGACCAAGATAGCCGTGGTAGTGTTGGTTGCCTTGGTTGCGGCCAGTGCATTTGGTTTAAACGGTCTCGCGTTGCAGCAATGTAGTATTACAGCGCCAAGTTCAACAGATACGCGGCTGATAAATATCACCTTGAGCGGATGCAGTGACACGAGTTATTTTAGCGTGTCGGAAGATGCTGATTTTGGCAAAGCAAAAGGCCCAGAGCTAAAAATTACTAATGTTGCCACTGACGATTCGTACGCTGATCTTTCCATCACCTATCCATCTGGAAGTAACACGGAATCGGCAACACCATTTTCGCTGCCATCTAGCACAAAAGATATAAAGGTGCTGACGGTACTGTTTGTCTTCGATGACGACACGGGTTCGTCGGCAAATATGGCCCCTTATGTAAGCACAAAGTGGGCGAACCGTCTGGTGTATGGCGATAGCACGGGAATTGGCCCTGATGGGTATTTCAAGAACCAAAGTTTCCGTGACTATGTATGGCAATCAACATACGGAAGCATTAACCTAACAGGTGAAGTATACCCAACAATCGTTCATTTATCTCTGGAAAAGTACCGAAAGCTACGAGAAGATAACTCGACGGTTGCTTACGACGCTGACTTGCTTCGTGCCATTCAAGCCCAACGACCTGACTATCTTGATACGAAGAACTTTGACATGCTACTTGCTCTCTCGCCAGACATTTATTCAGTAGATCGAACAAATTATCAACACACTTTATCGGAAGTAGCGAATGGCAACTTTGGTACAATACACCACTCTTTGACATACGGTCTGCTGCCGGTAGATGAGAAGAATTCTATTTTGGCAGATTCAATTACAGAGACACGAACTGCGAGTGATACAAACACGGTCGTAACTCGCTATAATCCGCGCTTAGTTAAGGGTGTTTGGCTAGAGACAGACACTAAGAAATCAGGTAAAAATTATTACAGTGGTGGAAGCTTGGTGACGTCTGCAAATACGAGGTTTACAAAAATTTCTCTCGGCTCTTCATTGCCAAAAGCCAACGCACGCGTCGTTGTGGAATACGATGCTGCAACATCGAGCAAAGAGAGCGAAATGGGCAAAGATTGGGTGATGGGTGCCAACTGGTATCCGCACTTGGTGCACGAATTTATGCATGATTTTTCTGACACGCCAAAGTATTCATTCACAGAACGCACCCACCTTGGTGATTTGTATCATTCACCTGCAAAGGTTGATACTTTTGATCTGATGGCCAGCGGTAATGAGTACGCCAAACATCCACTGTATGAACCCTATACCTACTACGAGCCGAGTTTACTGAGTGCTCCAAACAAAACGATGTTTGGGCAGGTGCAGCCATACACGCTACCATTCGACAAGGCTTCAACGACAGTCCGTTTGTACCGGTCTGAATTTGGTAGCTCGGCCAGCGCCTCCCGCACGTCAATTATAAAAATACCCCTAATAGCTCCGGGAGACTTGGGTCTAGCTACAAGGGTAGGCAGTACAGGCATGAAACAATACAAAGGTCCAGAATATCTGCTGTTAGAATGGCGCTCAAAAAAAGACAATCTTGAAAACAACATGCACAATTTCGATAGAAACCTAACGAGTAGTGGACTGGTGATTTACCATGTCATCGAAGCAGAACCGTACGAGTTAACTGGACATGGCCGCGACCTTATACGAGTCATAGACGCAACTCCGCCAACAACAAATTTTTCAGAAAGTTATTCTGATACAGCTAGTTCTCCGGCAACATTTGGCCCAGAATCTGGAGTAATGACCTATAAATCAGGGGACTATTGGCAAAGTAAAACAGCAGCTACAGACACGCTTAGCTTTGAACACTTGCTTTCAAATACCACTGGTCAAAAAACCCTGTATGTAAAGTTTGCTGATGCTGATGGAAATGTAAGCACTGTCAAACAGGTATCGACGAACCTCACTAAGAAGGAGCAGGCCGGTGATCGCGACCCGCTATTAGCGCTTGATATCACAAACGGCGAGACCATAAACACCAACAAGAATATTACTGCATCGTATGATGCTCCCAATGGTGTGAAAAACGTGCGGTTCTATGTGGATAATAAAGAAAAACTAGAGCGTCGTGAAAATGTGGTATCACAGACATCTGAAAAGTTTTATGTACGAACGAATGAGTATACAAAAGGTGTCCATGAATTAAAGGTAGTGTTGTATGACGGAGCCATGAATAGGGCGGTCAAAACAGTCAACTTTGTTGTAGGCGCAGGCGGGGATGGTACTGCGCCAGACGTCTTGATTGTTTCTCCGACAAGCGGCGCAACTGTGTCGAACACAGTTGATGTACAGGCGTCGGTGACGGATGATAATACAGTCGATAAGGTGGAATTCTACGTAGATGGTACTGTGCGCTTGGTTGATACCGCATCCCCGTATAGTTACTCGTGGGACACGACTGGCACGACGAATGGCACTCATACTATAAAGGTCATAGGCTATGACAAGGCAGGCAATAGCGCTAGTGCGCAGCGCTCGGTGCAAGTAGGAAACACAGATACTACTCCACCCACAGTACCAGGCAATGTAACAGCAAGCATCATCGACAATACCACGGCACGCCTGCAATGGCTTGCTAGCACCGATTTGGGCAGTGCCGTAACATACGATATCTACCGTAATGGTAATAAAATTATTACCAGCACAGAAACTAGCTATGACGACCCGGGCCTCAATACCGCGACAACGTATCGCTACTACATTGTGGCACGTGACGATTCGGGCAATCAAAGTGGTCAAAGCGATAGTGCAACTGTAGGCACCGCGCCCCTGCAGCCATCCGGGCTAACGGCAACGGCTAACTCCTCAAGCCAGGTTACGCTTACGTGGAATGTGAACCCAGATGCCGATAAAAACATCACCTACGTTGTTTACCGCGATAGTAAAAAAGTTACGACTACCGATAAAACAAACTATGCCGACAAAAGCTTACGCGCGGACACCACATACATGTATTATGTGATTGCGAAAAGCGCAGCGGGAAGCCTCAGTTCGCATAGTGAGTCGGCACAAGTAACCACTAAAGCAGAGGTAGCAAAAGGGAAGATTAATGGGCGTATTACACGTCCGAACGGAAAACGACTTTCTGGTGTAAAGGTGCGTATAAAAGTAGATGGTAGCTACAAATCTGTTCAGACTAACAGGACAGGGTGGTATGTACTAAAGAATATACCAGCAGGTAAGTACACTGCGACAGTGAATAAAGCTGGCTACAAAACGCGCAAGATAAGCATTTCAGTCAACGCTGGTAAAACAACCACGAAGAACATAACACTGTATCGCAAATAGGTGTGGTATAGTAGGCGCTAAAATTTTTCGCGTAGATGATTCATACTGTAGCGCCAGTTTGAATCTGTTTTCTTGTGCGGATTGAAGATATTGTCTGGGTCGAAGATAGTTTTTACTCGCTTGAAGAGCGTGAATACCTCGGGTCCGTACATGTCTTTTAGGAATGGACCACGTATCATGCCGTCGTTGTGCTCACCAGATAGCGAACCGCCGTACTTCAATACGATATTGTTGATTTCATGCATCGCGGGTTCTAGCTTTGCTTTCTCTTTTGGCTTCTCGATATTCATTAATGGAATGATATGAAAGTTTCCATCTCCCATGTGCCCAGCAATGGTAGCAAATAGCTTATATTTCTTTATGACACGGCGAATTTCAGGCAGAAACTTCGGTAATGTTTGCGGCGGGACGATCAGATCATCCATAAACGGCGCGGTGTGTTTGTCGCGCACTTTTTGGCGTAATAAATTGAAGCTAGAGCGTCGCATAATCCAAAACTTGCGACTTTTTGCTTCGTTCTCATCTTCTTCAAACACCGCTTCGTGTTTAAATTCAGCTAGGTCAAGTTTCATCTTGTGTACCTTTTCGGCGACCTCTTCCTCAGTGTCCCCTTGCATCTCAATCAGGAGTACCATTTGCGGGATACCGTGTGTTAGCTTCAAAAGGACTGGAAGCAACTGGAACCCAAGTTTGATTGTTCCCCACCAGCCGATTTGTTTGTGGAAGAAGAAGAAAAGCTTGAAGCTGAGCATTAACGTGTAATTGTCGAAACCTTCAAACGTAGCGGGGTTGTGCGTCATGACCTTGTTGATAAGATCTCCGAGATCGTGCGTTGAACGTAGGAACATGACCAATGTACCAGAGTGTTTTGGTGCTGGTGTAAGACGAAAATTGATATCAGTGACAATACCCAGTGTACCTTGTGAGCCAACGACCAGGCGGGTAATATCAAAGACGCCCGTGTCGCGGTCCCATACGTTCCACAGGTGATAACCGGTGGAGTCTTTGCTAACATGCGGTCGTGCATTGCGTATAGTGTCGTAATTTTTCTCACACAGTTCATACACATCTTTATACAATTTACCCTCAAGGTCTTTTTGTGCCATTTTTTTATCAAGTTGCTTTTTCGTGAGCTTCTTCATTTCGTATTCGTTGCCGTCGCGCAGTACAACCTTGATAGATTCAATAAATTCCTCGGTTTTGCCATATTGGAGTGAACGTTCGCCACCTGCGTTGTTGGCAACCATGCCTCCCACCGTACATAAATCGCGCGACGCAGGATAGCTTGGCATCAAAACACCATGCTTCAGGGTTTCCTTTTCAAAATCTCTGTAATAAACGCCTGGCTGTGTGTTGCCAACAGTTTTTGACACAGGACCAATTTTGTTCAAATATTTCGCAAAATCTAAAATAATTGAATCGTTAATAGCACCACCAGACATGCAGGTACCGCCACTGCGCACGGTTAACGAAAGATTCGGGTTGTGCTCTTTGTTGTCTGTCACATACCGCACTATTGCTTGTACATCATTCGTATCTTTTGGCGCCACTACCATCTGTGGCTCCATCTCGAACATACTAGCATCGTGGCTGAATGCTTCTTTTGTTTCTGGTGAATCGTCAACGTCACCACGAATAATATCTTGAATCGCTTGTTTTAGAGTACCCATACTGTTTTAAGCATATGCTTTTTTGTCACGCTTTGCAACGAGTAAGCACAAGCGTGATATAGTAAAAAGTGTATGAAACATCTAGTAATTGCTGGTGGTGGTTTTGCTGGTATACGCTTGGCGCGAAAATTACGTAAACAAAAAAATCTGAAAATCACTTTAGTGAACGATTCAGAGGATTTTCGCTACAGCCCTGCGCTCTATCGTGCCGCAACGGGCTTTAAAGTTGGCGCCGCACGCATACCAATCGAATGGATGTTGATAGATGTTGATAATGTTAACGTCGTGTATAAAAAGATTACAAAAATTAACCCCACCAGAAAACTCATAACGCTTGATGATGGCCATACGCTAGATTACGACTACGCAGTGTGCGCACTTGGCATGGTAACAACATACTTCAATATAGATGGCATCGCCGATCACTCGTTCGGGGTAAAAAGCGTTGATGAAATTCTCGAGCTAAAACAGCATATTCATGATAACCTTGCGGGCAAACAACACCGCATACAAAACTACGTGGTTATTGGTGCCGGGCCAACTGGCGTGGAAGTGGCTGCCACGCTGGGGCTATATGTACAGGCCGTGATGGAAAAACATCGTATTAGAAATCCTAGGGCCCAAGTATTTTTAGTGGAGGCTGGCCCGCGCATTTTGCCACAAATGTCTGAACGAGCATCAAAGAAGACGCTGACAGAACTCGAGCGCCGAGGAGTAACGGTATTAACAAATACCGTCGTAAACGCCGAAACATCACTGAAGTTAAAAACATCAAATGGTTCTATTGCCACGCAAAACGTCATTTGGACGGCGGGCGCCGCGAATAATCCGTTTTACCGAGACAATGCTCAGCATTTTACGTTTAACGAACGTGGCAAGGTGCGAGTAAACAATCGGTTGCAGGCACAAAGCAGTGTGTATGTAGCTGGCGACAACGCTGACACTCGCTTTAGTGGCCTAGCGCTGGTAGCGGTCTGGCACGCAGATTTCATAGCGAAAGATATAAAAGCACGCATGGCGGGCAAGCCGCGCCCCACTCACGCCGATGCATTTCCGGCACAAGTAGTGCCGGTAGGAAAAATATCTGTGTTTCAGTACCGCGGTATCACGCTGGGCGGCAGGTATATGAATCTACTGCGCCGCGTAGCCGATTTCGTGGGATATAGCGATGTACTGGGCCCACTAAAGGCGCTTACCATCTGGCAAAACACCGAGCGTATCGAAGACGAAAACTGCAGCTTTTGTCGTAAGTAGCTTGCTATACTAAAAAAATGTTACGCATCTATCTGCGTCGTCGGTTGCATTCATCATGGCAGCTCACAGCAGCAAGCTTGGCGTTATTCGCCGGTATTGTCTTAGCTCGCATGATCCCAGCGAGCGTAGTAGAATCGCCTGGGTGGCTCTGTCTTGGTGTTGTTCTTGTATTCATGTCTGTATGGCGTGCCAGAGTTTGGGTTATTGTGCTCGCGCTAGCGGGAGGTTTGCTGATCGGTATGTGGCGCGGATCGCTGCAGGCAACACAGCTTAGTGTATATAAGCCGCTCTATGGCGCTACGGTTAATCTGAGCGGTACGGTTGCAGAGGATGTAGATATAAACAAGAGAGACCAGCTAGTGCTTCGACTGAAAGACGTGTCAATGAATGACCACAAACTAGCAGGAAAAATTTGGGTTACAACAAGTAATCATGCAAGCATACAGCGGAGTGATATCATAAACATTTCAGGCAAGCTTGATACTGGTTTCGGAACGTTTGCAGCGGCTATGTATAGTGTAGAGATTCGTACTATTACCAGGCCAGAGCCAGGCGATGTTGCTTTGAAAATACGAAACTGGTTTGCTAGCGGTGTCGATCGGGCAACGTCTGAGCCTCAGACCAGTCTCGGGCTAGGTTATTTAGTCGGTCAGCGTCGTGGTCTACCTGAAGAGCTCGACACTGCGCTGAAAACAGCAGGCTTAATGCACATTGTTGTGGCGAGTGGATACAATCTTACAATATTAGTTCGACTCGCTCGCCGACTATTTGAGAAAGTGTCAAAATATCTTTCATTTATTACTGCGTCATCAATGATAGTTGCCTTTGTCGCCATTACGGGCATGAGTCCTAGTATGTCACGTGCTGGGTTGGTAGCGGGTCTGAGTTTATTGGCTTGGTATTATGGCAGGAGATTTCACCCCATCGCTCTGTTGTCATTTGCTATCGCAATCACAACATATATTAACCCAAGCTATGCGTGGGGTGACCTTGGGTGGCAGCTTAGCTTTGCGGCATTTGCGGGTGTTATGCTTGTTGCACCGATAGCCAACGTATACTTTTTCGGCGATAAGCCGGAACGCCCACTTGGCAGAATATTAGTTGAAACCATGTCTGCACAGATCTGTACGCTACCGATTATTCTTGTAGCATTCGGCCAGGCAAGTGTAATAGCTCCGATAGCAAATATGCTTATTTTGCCACTCGTTCCGCTAGCTATGTTACTCACGTTTATTGCAGGTATTGGAGGACTATTGTTACCATTTGGAGCGGCTATTGTTGGACTACCGGCAGAAGCCATATTAACGTATATGACTCAAACAATTTATTTCATGGGCAATGTACCGTGGGCACTTCAAGATATTGAGCTTGGAATAATCGGCGCGCTTATTATTTACATCGGTATTGGGCTGAGCACAGTCTACATGTGGCGGAAAACCCGCTACAGTTTGCGTAATAGTAGCATTGTGGAGTAGAACGCCTACATCTGTTATAATACAGATAATTACACAACGCATGTTCTTCAGGAGGCACGATGGCTGGTCACAATAAATGGTCGAAAATTAAACGAGATAAAGGCGCAAACGACGCAAAACGTGGTGCTGTGTTTACAAAAATTGGTAATCAGATTGCCATTGCAGCGAGGAGTGGCACCGATCCAGACATGAACCCGGCACTGGCAATGGCGATTGAAAAAGCTCGCCAGGCGAATATGCCAAAAGATAACATTCAGCGTAGTATCGACCGTGTTGCGGATAAAAACGCAGCCGCGATGGAAGAAGTGACCTACGAAGGCTACGGCCCGGGTGGTGTAGGAATAATTGTTGAAACAGCAACAGATAATAGAAATCGAACCTTGCCCGAGGTAAAAACGGCCTTGGTAAAAAATGGTGGACGAATTGCAGATGCTGGAAGCGTGATGTTTCAATTTACGCGTAAAGGCGTTATTCGGGTCGCCGAAACAGGCGAGGACGCGTTGCTTACCATTCTCGACGCTGGCGCCGAAGACGCAAGCGAAGAAGATGGTGAGATTATTGTCTACACGGATGCAAAAGAATTGATGAAGGTGCGCGCAGCGCTTGTTGAGGCAGGTTTGAAGGTCGAAGGCGCTGAGCTGCAGTATGTACCAAATACACCAGTTGAAATACAAGACGAAGAGACAGGTGAAAAAGTGATGAAAGTGCTCGACGCCTTAGATGATCTTGATGACGTGGTGAATGTGCACACAAACGCTGACTTAAAATAAGCTTGAATTTTTAGCACAAGCGTCTACAATTAATCACAACTATGAAGCGGCTTGTGATGGCGGTAGCGGTTTGCGTATTGGTAGTACAGGGTATAGCTCCTACTGCGCAGGCGATTGAGACAACTCCAAGCGCTGAGCCACTTGTTGACGGCCCTTTCATCATTACAGGATATTCGGTGAGCGGTCATACGTTACGCTATGCACAAATCACCAACAACTCAAATGAGGTAGCAGATTTAGATGGCTGGAAAGTGGCGCTCGAATGGTCGCCAGGCATTTGGATGAGTGAAGCCTTGAGCGGCTCGTTGCCAGCACATAAAAAGGTAGTAGTAGCAGACCCAAGTATTGTTCCAAACGCGACCTTCACCTTCGTTCCACTCGAAAGTCCGTCTGATCCCCGTGCGTCGCTCCTGAAGTTGATCCCACCGGGTGGAAGCGGCTTTACTGAGCACACGGTATCAATCAGCATTTCAGGGAGCACAGCTAACGTTCCTACTGCACCAGCAACATATTATTTTTCTCGAAATATTTCAAGCTCGACGGGCAATTTCTTATCAACATTTTCAGCTTTTTTGCCCGATACCAACTTCACGCTAGATCAGGATGAGCTGTACCAACCGATGCCAGAAAGTCCGCTGCAAATCGTAGAGATATATCCGGAAGCAAATTCATGTGCACCAAGTTCGACCAGCTTGTTGTGTACCGACTACGTCAAAGTACAGAATATTTCAAATGAGCCCGTCGACGTATCATTCTTGCGTCTGCGTGTTGGCTCTGCGGGCCAAAATTCATCTACCAGCAACACGACATATCCAACTGGTGTGCTTGCGCCTGGTGCGTTTTATGCGGTGCCAATGAGTCTAACCAATAGTGGTAACTGGATTTGGGTAGAGGATGTATATGGCACTGTTCTGTACGATGCGACCATTACTGCATACCCAAGTAGCTCAGGCCACGCTGGCTGGAGTTATTCGTACAATCCTGCAAACGGTTCGTGGCAATGGACGAAATATCCAACACCTTATGACCAAGAGAATCAGTTTGCTGCCGGAGGATTCGTCAACCAGTGCGAAGGAGTTAAGATATCCGAAATTGGAGCGAACTACACGCCACAATTTATCGAAATTTATAACGAAACATCTTCAAGTAGTGATATTTCGGGCTGCCAGCTACAGACAAATCGTAGTCAAATCGCAAGCTATGTGTTTCCAGAAAATACAGTCTTGAAGTCTGGGTCGTATCTCGCAATTTCGTTAGAAAATACAGAGCTATCACTCACAAAAACAACCACCGGAACTGTGTACTTACTGACCTCTGATAGTTCAGCGGAAGTTGATGCGCGGGGGTACGAAAATTTGGATGAAGACACATCGTATGCTTTGGTAGGCGGCACCTGGGTGCAAACTTTTACGGTAACACCTGGTGGCGAAAACATATATGCCCAGTATCCCCCTTGCGAGAAAGGGTATGAAAGAAATGTCGAAACCGGACGGTGCAACAAAATCCCAGTCGCAGCGACACTAACTCCGTGTTTACCTACACAGTACCGAAGTCCAGAAACAAACCGGTGTCGTAACATCGCCGCAGCCGCGACACTAACACCATGTAAACCGGGCCAATATCGTAGCCCGGAGACGAACCGCTGTCGCTCAGTCACATCTGCGACAAGTACTCTAAAGCCTTGTGGCCCGAACCAGAAGAGGAACCCTACAACAAACCGCTGTCGAAACGTCGTAAAGTCCGTGAACGCCGATTTTCCCGTAGAGGCGGTTGCTGACACAGCTCAGGGAACCTTGGGGTGGTGGGCGTTTGGTGGTGTCGGCATGATGGCAGCTGGCTATGCTGGCTGGGAGTGGCGCAGGGAAGTAGGCGGCATTATACGCAAAGCCACTTCATTCATACCTCTGGGCAAGTAGCGTATACTTGGACTATGAGATTATTTCTGTCGTCACAGGATTTGGGAAACTATGCACATGTAGCGCGCGAGATGGCGGGTAATCACAACAAGCTTGCATACATACGCAATGCCATGGATGATACACCGCCCGAAGAGCGGAATCAGAATACTCCGGAGAAAAAGATAATGTTTGAAACCGCAGGCTTTGAATTTCATGAAATCGACCTGCGGGACTATTTTGGTAAACCAGATGAGTTAGAACAAGCGTTAGCAGACTTTGGCGCTGTGTGGTGCGCTGGTGGCAATACGTTTATTTTACGCAGAGCACTGAATGCGTCAGGCTGTGATGAAATTATAAAGAAACGGGTCGCTGAAGACTCTATAGTATACGGTGGCTGGAGCGCTGGTTCGTGCATATGCGCGAAGTCTCTGCGCGGTATAGAGCGAGGCGACAGGCCAAGCCCGAGCATTGTTCCAGATGAGTATCCTACAAAGGAAACGATGTGGGATGGTTTAGGGCTGATTGATGAAATGATAATACCGCACTGCAACATGGAATGGTTTATGGATGCGGCCAAAGAATCCGAGCAAGTATTGACTCAGATGCAGCAGCCCTTTATCAAACTAGACGATGGACAGGTGCTAATAATTGATGGCGATAAAAAGGAAGTGTTGCTATGAGGATCATCGGCATCGACCCGGGTACAGGAATCTTAGGGTTCGGCGTGGTAGATGCCAAACCAGGCAAAAGTGTACTCGTGACAGCGGGGGTGATTCGCACACCAGCACATACGCCATTAGACGAGCGACTGGAAGAAATATTTGATGGACTGACTGAAATTATCGAGGAAACAAAACCAGATGTCATGAGTATCGAGCATCTTTTCTTTGCCAGAAATGTAACCACTGCAATGAGCGTATCGCATGCGCGAGGTGTAGCAATGCTGGCCGGACGAAAGGCCAAGTTGGAGATTGCCGAGTACACACCAATGCAGATAAAACAGAGCCTTACTGGCTACGGCAAAGCGGATAAAAAGCAAATGCAGGAAATGGTGCGGCTGCAGTTAAATTTAAAAGAAGTTCCTAAACCCGATGACGCGGCAGATGCGCTCGCGGCCGCGATTACACACCAGATGATGATACGAACCAATTAAGCGTCTCAGTTTTTTGTCAGAAACACTTGGTACAGTAGCTAGCATAGGATCCTATACCAAACTAAACAGGAGACCAAGTGAAGAAGACAAAGCAAGCGTTGTTGATAGGCGCCGGCGTAGTAACTATCGGTGCGGCAGGTATGGGTGTGACAGCATCTACCTATGCACTTTCCGGTAGCGATAAAGGGCCAGACTCAACACTCATAGACACATTAGTAAGCAAATTTAACCTCAACAAAAGCGACGTCGAAAAAGTATTCGAGCAAGCACACGATGCTCGACACGAAGAAATGAAGGCCGATCGCGAAACAGCACTGAAATCAGCGCTAGACGATAAAAAGATCTCGCAGAGCCAGTACAACCACATCAAAGATGTATGGTCGCAAATGGACAAGCTGCATGAAGGTAAGCGAAGTGATGCGAATCGCAAGAAGATGCACAACTTGATGGAAAAACTTCGTAAATGGATGGATGCCCAAAAGATTGACAAGTCAATTATGGGTATGCCCCCGCGCGGTGGACATGATGGACCGCACAATGACGATAATACTTCGTCGTAACAGTAGCCTCCCACTTCCGAACGTGCTGCCCATCCCCTTTAGGGCAGCACTTGTTTTTAGTAAAATTTGGTATAATAGAATAAATGTACAGACAGGGAAAATATACGAGAAAGCGCGGCCCGATCCGCTCGAGCCGACGGTTTTTGAAACGCCGATACGCATGGTGGAAGAAACTGAAGCTGTGGCAAAAGGCTGCTGTTATTACAGGGCCAGCCTTAGCTTTCCTCATCATCACACCAATACTGACGTATATCTACTACTACAACGACGTTGCGAACGTCGACTTGCTGCTGAATAAAAACAATACAGGTGTCGTGTTGCTTGATAAAAAGGGAAAGAAAATCTTTAGTGTTGGCAACGCAGAACACCGTGAACCTGTGCCGCTATCGGAAATTGCTGATGTTACCGAGGACGCGCTTGTAGCAAGTGAAGACAAAGACTTTTATGATCACGGTGGCTTTTCACCACTGAGTATAATGCGTGCGATGTACACCAATATCTTGGCGCGAGGCATTGCGGGAGGCGGATCAACCATTACCCAGCAATTGGCAAAGAATACGCTTTTAACAAAAAACCAAACCATCCTTAGAAAATACCAAGAACTTACAATAGCCATGGCTATTGAACAACGGTACAGTAAAGACCAGATTTTAAATATGTACCTCAACTCTGTCTATTACGGTGAGAATGCGTTTGGTATAGAAGAAGCAGCAAACATATACTTCGGTAAAAAACCAAGCGAGCTTAGCTTAGCAGAGAGTGCCATGTTGATTGGCGTATTGCCAGCACCGAGCGCGTATTCGCCAATTTCAGGCGACCCAGAACTAGCGAAAGAACGACAGACGACGGTACTAAGCCGTATGGTAAAAAACGGATATATTACGCAAGATCAGATGGATGCCGCGTTAAAGGTAAAATTGAAGTATCGGAAACAAGGCTCGGCAGGTACCAACCTCGCCCCTCACTTTACAGAGATGATACTAAACGAGCTCTACACGAAATACGGTGAAGAAAAAGTAAATCGATCTGGCTTTCAAGTAACGACTACACTTGATTTGTCTATGCAAAAGGTAGCAAACCGTAGTGTAGATAATGGTATGGCATTTATACAGTCACAAGGTGGATCGAACGCAAGCTTAGTAGCTATCGACCCAAAGACTGGCGGTATTAGGGCGCTGGTGGGTAGCTACGACTACGACAACGAAAAATTCGGAAAAGTGAACATGGCGACCACCGCCAGGCAACCGGGATCTAGCTTTAAGCCAATCTACTATAGCGCGGCATTAGCAAAAGGCGTCATTACGCCGACGACGGTAATTAATGACCAGAAGATTACCGACCTTGGGACATTTTCTCCAAAAAATGCGGACGGAACGTTTCACGGAAAAGTTACTGTTCGACAAGCGCTCGATTGGTCGCTAAACATACCATCTGTTCGAGTCATGCAGAAGCTTGGCGTCGATGAGTCAATCAAGGCAGCCAAAGACCTTGGAATCACGACGCTCGACGAAAACAAGAACTATGGCCTTGCGTTATCGCTAGGAACAGCAGAAGTCCCACTTGTCGAGATGACTAACGCATATGCTGGCTTTGCAAATGGAGGCGATCAGTCTGCGTATCATAGTATTCAGTCTATTGAAGATAAGTATGGTAATAGCGTCTTCACGGCTAGTCGTGACAGTCACCGCGCTATAAGTCAGCAGGGAGCCTACTTGATTTCTAATATACTAGCGGATAATGCGACGCGAAGTCGTATATTCGGCAGCTCGCTAACTGTATATGGCAGCGATTACAAGGTGAAAACAGCGGCAGTGAAAACAGGAACAACTGATGAAAACCGAGACGCGTGGACAATAGGGTATACACCAGATATTGCCGTGGGTGTGTGGGTAGGCAACAACGACAATACCGTAATGTACAATGGCGGGTCGGGCATGGCCGGGCCTATATGGCGAGAGATGATGTCTGCCGCTATTGGAAACAAAAACCCTAGTTTTACGCAGCCGTCTGGCGTAGTAAAAGCATCTGTATGTACCGAGATAGGTACATTGTCAGATGTATTCCTGAGTAACAACGTGCCAAAGCAGTGTGAAAAGACAACGAAGAAAGACACAACGAAAAAAGAAAACAAGAAAACGGAGATGTGCGCTATCGATGGCAAGGAAGAACTGACCGCTGACGATCCAGATTGTGTGGTTGAAATGTGTGAATTTGCTGGCTTAGAAGATCTAGCAGCGAATGACCCAAACTGTGTCGACCAAAGTACGGTCGACGACGATAACGATGGCGTAATGAATGATGCAGATCTTTGCCCCGCTACACCAGACGGAGAATCAGTCGATGCTGATGGCTGTGCGGCGGGGCAGACTCCCGCCACTGAGCCATAATGTGTCATAATAGATAGTATGAAATCATCACTTGGACTAGTCGTATTGTTGTTTATTGTAGGAGTTGCCGCTGTGATTAGAGGCAGTAGCTGGAGAAACAAATGATAGCTCACGTAAAGGGAGTTGTTGCAGAGAAGTTTGCTAATTCCGTGATTATCGACGTCGCAGGGGTTGGTTATGAAGTAGTAGTCGCCTTAGGTGACTTTGAAACGCTGACACTTGAAGATGAAGTAAAGTTATACACCTACCATCATGTACGCGAACAGGCAGAAGAGCTTTTTGGTTTTTCAAGTCTTGCAGCAAAAAAACTATTTGAACTACTTATTTCAGTACAAGGTATTGGACCAAAAGCTGCTTTATCGATATTAGGTCTCGGTAACTCAGAGGCTGTGCGGAACGCCATAGCCAATGCAGACTCGGCATTTATTGCCAAAGCTAGTGGAGTAGGCAAGAAATCAGCCGAGCGCGTAGTGGTAGATTTGAGTGATAAAGTTGGCCTGCCGACACACTATGCCGAATCTTCACCAGTACAGACAATGCTCAACACCAACGATGAAGCACTTGAAGCGTTAATGGCGCTTGGCTACACGCTGGCTGATGCTTCCAAGGCCTTAGAAAGGGTTGACCCAAACCTGCCAACTTCGAAAAGAGTAACGGAGGCGCTAAAGTCGTAAAGCTATGACGGTCGATAGAATTGTTACTACCACCATCGCGGACGAAGATGCTGAAGAGCAGCGTATTGAAGTGAGCCTACGGCCACAAAACCTTAGTGAGTATGTTGGACAAGAGCGACTAAAGAAAAACTTGAAACTCGCCATAGAAGCAGCCAAGAAGCGCAGTGAACCGATAGACCACGTGTTACTATACGGTCCTCCTGGTCTCGGAAAGACAACAATGGCAAATGTGATTGCCAACGAAATGGGCGTTGGCTTTCGTGTAACGAGTGGGCCTGCAATAGAACGAGCTGGCGATTTGGCGAGCATCCTCACAAACCTACAAGACGGTGACATTTTATTTATTGACGAAATCCACAGGCTATCGCGGGCTGTTGAAGAGGTGTTGTATAGCGCGATGGAAGATTTCAAACTAGATATTGTCATTGGCAAAGGACCAGCAGCGCGTAGTATCCGTCTCGACTTACCAAAGTTTACGGTAATCGGTGCAACCACACGAACGGGCAGTTTGGCAGCGCCGCTGCGCGATCGCTTTGGTCATCTATATCGACTTGAATTTTATACGCCCGACGAAATAGCAACAATCATCACGCGTGCAGCAGGCATATTACATGCTACTATTCAGCCTGCATCTGCCAAACTATTGTCCAGCCGTGCTCGTCTCACACCTCGAATTGCCAACAGATTGCTCAAACGTGTTCGCGACTACGCAGATGTAAACGGCGATGGAATTATTGATACGGTCATGACAGAAAAAGCACTAGCGTTACTTGAGATTGATGAGATTGGCCTCGATCCTGCTGATCGGCAGATGCTGACAAGTATATTGACAAACTACGGTGAACGGCCTGTTGGCTTGAATACTATCGCTGCACTGACTGGTGACGAAACGACAACCATAGAAGATTTTTATGAGCCATACCTCATGCAAATTGGCTTTATTGAGCGAACGCCTCGTGGAAGAATCGTGACACAAAAGGCTAAGCGACACATTGAAAACAGCAAATAAACACGCCTTTTTGCTATACTGAAGCTATGAATCAAGACCCGAACAAGCCAGTTGCTTACGACGCTGAAGGCAGGCCACTGTATGCTGCGCCTCAGACACAAACGAGTCATGCTAAAGGCGAAAATAGTTCATACGTGAGCGCAGCTCATGGAATTGATACAAACGGCCACAACTATGATCCAAAGCTACGCGTGCAAGAGGCTGAAGCAAACGAACCAAAGTTGGTCGGTGCTGTTCGGCCAATCCACATGAGTGAACAGATTCAAAAGAGATGTGAAGAGTCCCGCCAAACGTATCCCCACCTTAATTTGAGCGACGGCGAATTTGTGATACTTGATATCAAACGTCATCCGATCGGACTAGTGCTGCCAAGTGTCATGACTGGATTAGCGGTGCTGGCGGTTGCCGCGGCGCTTCTGCTGTACCCAAGCGACGACGTAACGGTAGCGTCAGATCTGCCAAGCTTTGGCCAAGTATTGCTACCTGCGCTACTAGCCATGCTACTTGTTGGACTGGGAGGACTTATTGCGATATGGGTGTATCTACAGAACCAATTCTTTCTTACGAACGAAAGCGTCGTGCAAGAAATTCAACACGGACTTTTTTCTCGGCACGAACAAACCGTAAGTTTGGGCAGTATTGAAGATGCAAGCTTTCGCCAAGTTGGAATACTTCAAACCATGTTTGACTATGGCACCATTCGACTAAGCACAGAAGGCGAGGAGACAACATATCGTTTTGCGTATGTTGCTCAGCCGCGAAAGCAAATAGGTATTTTGAATAATGCTATTGAGTCATTTAAAAATGGCCGTCCTGTCGACCCATACGAAACGTAGCTACCTGCTAGCGGTTTTCACATAGTCGGCTTCGTTCTCAAGCAGTGCGCGAAGAGCATAGCCCGTACAAGTGTCGTTCTCGTTATCGCACCCAGTTGGTTCGTAGCGATAATCCGAGTCACGTAGCCCAATTTTTTTACCATTTGGATCTTTTAGCAAACTAGGTTCAACAGAACTGAGTGTTTCAGTGTTGATGGCTTTAGGGTATGACTTGTGTGTGGGGTAGTAGACTTTTTCTAATGTGTAGTACATCGTATTAACTGCGGTTTTGCGCTGATCGTCTCGTGCGGCTGTTTCTATGTTATTTTTTTGTATGAGAAAAACTATGCCAATAAAACTAAGCAATATCGCGGCTGTCATGAGTTCAATTATTGTAAAGCCTTGTTGTTTCACTACACTAATTATAGCAAATTGCGGAGATAAAACGTATAATAGGAATAGCTAAAGAGAGGGAGAATACACTATGGCAAAGAAGGCTGCAAAAAATCCAGTAACGACTGAAAAACCAGACAATGAAGGCAAGGCGAAGGCACTTGGTCTAGCGATGGACCAAATTACCCAACAGTTTGGTGATGGATCTATTATGAAGTTGGGTGAAGCAAAAAAAGTAGATGTAGAACTGCTCCCATCGGGCGCGCTGTCGCTGGATCTTGCACTAGGTGGTGGATACCCAAAAGGCCGAATCATTGAGATTTACGGTCCTGAAAGCTCGGGAAAAACAACCCTTACTCTTCACGCAATCGCCGAAATGCAAAAACAAGGAGGCACTGCTGCGTTTATCGATGCAGAGCACGCTCTTGATCCTGCATACGCGAAGAAACTAGGTGTCGATACCGACAACCTACTGGTTTCACAGCCGGATAACGGTGAACAGGCGCTTGAAATTGCTGAAACACTCGTTCGCTCAAATGCAGTTGATTTGATTGTGGTCGACTCAGTGGCAGCATTGGTTCCACAGGCAGAGATCGACGGCGATATGGGCGATAGCCACATGGGACTGCAAGCTCGGCTCATGAGTCAGGCGCTTCGTAAGCTAACAGGTATCATTAATAAGTCTAAGGCAACTGTGATTTTCATCAACCAGATCCGAATGAAGATTGGTGTAATGTTTGGTAACCCAGAAACAACTACGGGCGGAAATGCATTAAAATTTTACGCGTCTGTTCGTCTCGATATTCGTAGAATTGGACAGCTAAAGGTTGGCGAGGATATTATTGGCAACAGAACGAAGGTGAAGGTTGTTAAAAATAAAATAGCGCCTCCATTCAGAACTGCTGAATTTGACATCATGTACAACGAAGGTATTTCAAAGACTGGAGATGTACTAGACCTTGCAGCCTTGCATGGTGTTGTGGGTAAGAGTGGCGCTTGGTACGACTACAAAGATGAAAAGATTGGTCAGGGCCGTGAAGCAGTGAAGGACTACCTCCGTGAAAATCCAAAAGTTCTTACTGAAATTGAAAAGACCGTTCGTGCAAAAGTAGCTGAAATCGAAGCATAAACCTACGTACCGTATGAAAATTACGGATATATCTGTTCAAGCAAAGAATGCCGATCGAGTCAACGTGTCGGTTGACGGTACCTACAAGTTTTCACTTGATATTTTTCAGCTCAGCCAACTAGGCGTTAAGATTGGTAATGAATACACCGAAGAAGAGCTTGCCGAGCTAGAGGCAGAAAGCCAATTTGGAAAATTGTATTCGCGAGCGTTAGAGTATACGCTCCTAAGACCACATAGTGCGAGGGAAATTCGTGACTACCTATGGAAAAAAACGGTATCAAAGCGGTACAAGAGTCGTTCTGGCGAGGTCAAAGTTAAAGACGGTGTCAGTAACGAAGTCGCAGAAAGAGTGTTCGAACGTCTGCAAGCGAAAGGCTACATTGATGACAGAAAATTTACTCAATTCTGGGTAGACCACCGTAATCAGCGGAAAGGTACGAGTGTGCGAAAACTTGTTCTTGAGCTGCGAAAGAAAGGCGTAGAACAAGACATAATCAACGAAACGCTTGAGTCCTCGTCGCGGAATGATGGCGACGAAATACTAAAGATAATTGCAAAGAAGCGCCAAAAGTACGATGACGAAAAACTGATACAGTATCTTGCGAGGCAAGGGTTTCGCTACGATGATATAAAGTCAGCACTCGCGAATCTAGATAGATAGCTATCTATCCTCAACTTCTATTGTTTCTGGACCGGCTGTTTGTGATTGACGAAATGGGTTTGCATAGTGGGCAACCTTTGTCTCGACTACGGTTTCTTGCTTGTGTGCAGTCGAACGAACAAGAATACGCTCATTGTTCACCTCAACAATCTGAGATCGGTGAATGATAAGCTCTGTTTCACTAAAGCTTTTCAATAGCGGTCGTTTGACAACCAGCTGCTGTACAGAATAACTACCTGCGTCTAGTGTGTATCCCTGTACTTTACCAAGTTTTGCACCTGTTTGCTCGATAACTTCGATACCCAAGAGTGAGAAATGAAAGTCGTAGACTTCCTTTAGTTTAATAATGTCGTTTAAGCCGACGAATTCATCGCTGCTGTCGATAATAAATCCAACAGAGCCATATTCGCGAACATCTTCCAGACGCAAAAAAGAAGGGTGCTCGTCGAGTAGTTTGCCATCCAGCTCATATGCAACAATCGTGAGCGTACGTGGATCAATCAAGATTGCCTTTGTATGTGCAAGTTCTACACCGGTCTGGAGGCTCATCACTGGCTTAGAGAGAAGCTGGTCGTAAGAAATTAGCATAGATATAGTATAGACCTCATTACTAACCTTATTCAATAAAGGGGTTATTACGCCCACTTGGCTTTTCGATGTTTGTTGGGTCCAGTGCTTCAACCTTATCAATTGTTTCTTGGTCGAAGTTCTCGCTTATTTGACCACTCGTGGCAGGAGCCGGACTATCGTTAATGACGGTAATAATGACGAGAGATGCAGTAATGAGAAGTGCACCGAGTATAGAGAAGAAAATGATGCTGTGAAACCGTTTAACAAAGTTGCCAACTGGTCGAGTAATTGAAGAGATGGTAAGATTATCTAATTTCATCGAATATACACCTGTATTTGTAAAGATGGTAAATCAACACTGTCTTGCGATGAACCCTCGACATCGCTCTTTGTCAGTGCAATATTACCAATTTGCATTTTTGTTACGTTTTGCTCTATTTGCTGAATAAATTTCATAACATTACTGTAACTTTCTGGACTTCGTAGCGAGATATTAACCGTGGTTGCTTTAACGCCAGCCGGTAGGCCTGGGATGGTAACTGCGCTCAAGTCGCCGCCCGATGAAGGGGTGCTTGGCGAGGCAGCGCCAGAACTAGCCTCTGCGTTGAAATCGTATGCGGTAATGAAGACCCCTGAATCTTTAGCGTACTTGCTGAGGTCTGCAATGACTTCGTTTTGGTATTGGTAACTCTGACTTTCAGCGACAATTTTATGCGCTTTATCAACAGCAGGCTGTAGTAAAAGTAGCTTCACGCGTAGAGCGAGGAGGGTACGGACATTAGCAGCTCCTGCGTTTGCTTCCGCGTCGAGCGCACTCGTCGCAACGGCGTATGATTTTAGCTGACCGATTGCGAACACGAAACCACCGATACCAGCAACGAGGAGCAGGAGCATTGCCGTAAACAAGATGATGCGAAGTATAGAAGCGTTCATACGTGAACGCATTTTATTCATCATAACGCCTCCTTATTGATGACAACACTGAGACTCGTTTTATATTTGTAGCTTGAAGCTTCTTCTTGGTATGTAATGGATTCAAAGTAGACGTTTGAGAATAGTTCCTTTTCATTTTCAAATGCTGTTTTTAAAGCCAGCGCGTCATTCGTCGACTTTGCGCTTGCAGAAAATGTTACCTGGGTGCCAATGGTTTGAGAATCAACCGATAAGCTATCAAGAATCACGTTTTTCGGCAATACGGCACTTATTTTATAAATCAGGCTTGAATACTGCACCTCGTTATCAATAATTGCCTTGGCGATTGCCAGGTCTGACCTAAATTGATCAGCCTCTTTCTTTGTATCTGCGAATTCTGCCTCTCGCTTCTCATTTTCCGCCACCCGTTCTTTTGCTGCGTCTTGAGCAAGCGTAAGAGAAAAGTATGTTGCGGCTAAAAGACCTGCGATCAACACAACGCCTGCGAGCAGTAGTATGATGTATCGTACAATCAGCACATTTGTCCTTGCAGCGCGTATCTCGGACTTATATTCATTAGGCAGTAAGTTTATCACGACCAAATCCTCTCGTGTCGTACGCTTGCCAGCCCGGCCACAGTGATATAGCGTGGCCTAAAGTGCTTCGCTGGCTCCTTTAGCTTGCCAAAATCAAGCTTTTGCCACGGGCTCGCTACGCGCGACGGCATAACAAGCTCATTTGTGAAGTAGTCACCGATACCTGGAACATTTGCACCACCACCTACAATTAGTACCTGCTCGAGTTTTCGATGGTTGTCGATGCGCTCATCGTAGTAGCGCATTATTTTACGGGTCTCTGAAATGATGTGATCAAGGCTCGGTTGCAGCGCCGTGGTAATTTTGTGTTGACGTGCACCGGGGCTAAGGCCATTAATTACTTTCAGTTGGTGCGCATTTTCAAGTGGAATGTGTAGTTTTTTGGCAATATCGAGCGTGAACGTATTGCCACCGATACTCAACGCACCAGCAACTCGGATTGACCCGTCAAGAATTGCGATATCTGTGCTCGCAGGGCCGATATCAACGATTACTGTTGGCAAATGTCCTTCCTCCGTAGCTTCCAGTAGCCGGGCAACCGCATTGATACTCGGTTCTATCATAGAAACAGTGAGCCCAGCGCCTTCAGCTGCGTTCATGCATGCATCAACAATCGTTCTCGGTACGGCACTCATGAGTATGGTAATGGTGTCCTTGTTTCGCTCGATAACCTCATAGTCAACATACAGAGCACTCATTGGCACCGGCACATACTGCTCTACCTCGAGCTCAATAGCGTCATGCAACGTTTTCTCGGCCTTTGCAGGCAGGGTAAATGTGCGAGTAAAGGTTTTTGCGGCAGGGATGCCGAGCACCGTCTGCCTGCTAGATAAAGTTCCCAGTATGTTCTTCTTCATCAAGGCGTTTACATTATTCGCAAGATAGCCATCATCTTCGTCAAAACTTTTCTGTACTTTGGCTGGGTCGAGGTCAATCGAGCCATAACCGGTAACCAGCCATTTTTTTGCATCAATAGACATGAGCTTCATACCAGTCTGACTGATATCAAGTCCTATTATGGGTTTGTCTCTATAAAATAATTTTGCCACCGATAATTTCGCCCACGTTTTCGCTTATCCTTAGTATACAGGAGCTAACAGGGAAATACCACTAACTCTTAATGCTCTGTGAAAGGCTCGCAATTGGCAACATGACACTCGCTGCAATGACCGCGACCATACCGCCCATAAACACAATCATGACTGGCTCAATAATGGAACTCAGCCCTTCAATAGCCACGTCAACTTCTTCTTCGTAAAAATCTGCCACTTTTACCAGAACGGTGTCTGTCTGGCCGGTTTCTTCACCAACAGACAACATCTGCGGCACAATGGCGGGGAAGCGGGGGTTTTTTTCTATGATTGATGAAAGCGTTGCGCCATTTTTTACCTCTTCCGCCGCGGCCAAGATGTCACGCTCATATACTTTGTTGCCAACAGCGTGTGCCGTCACGTTCAATGCCTCTAGTACAGCTACGCCGGCACCGATAAGGGCTGAGAAGGTACGGGCAAATCGAGCAATCGCAATTTTCATAATGATTGTTTTCACGGCAGGTAAGCGTAGCAGGAGCGCGTGGAACTTTAATTTTCCCTCTGGAGTCGCGAGAAACCGCGAAATGCCGAACACCGCTCCACCAATACCAGCTAGGAAAACATACCAATACGTTGTCATGAAATTACTCAGTCCGAGCATGGCACGAGTCAGAAGGGGAAGCTGAGCGTCTGGACCGCCCAAGTCAACCAATATTTTGCCAATTTGCGGTATCACAAATAGCATTAGGCCAAAAAACGCTCCTACGGTGATAACAACGAGAACGGTTGGGTATGTCATGGCGCTCTTTATTTTTTTCCGAATACTGGCATTCTTTTCTTGTTGGAAGGCAACACGTTTTAAAATCTCATCAAGAATACCGGCAGATTCGCCCGCACGAACCATGTTGATGTATACGTCACTAAATGATTCAGGGTATTTCGCCAGACTATCAGCAAGTGAAGCTCCTCCTTCGACGTCTTTAATGATACCTGCTAAGACTTTCTTCAATGCAGGACTTTCACTATGGTCTTGCAGTGAGGTGAGTGCGCGTAGTAAAGGAACCCCGGCGCTTACCATGGCGCTTAGTTCTCGAGTAAATACCACTAAATGGTCGTTTTTTACTTTATTTTTTGAGAAAAAGCCTTTCTTGCCCTCAGTCTTCGCATTGCCCTGAGCTTTTACAGACAGCGGTTTGAGGTTCTGATTTGCGAGAGCCTTTAAAACAGTATCACGTTCGGCTGCTTCAAATGTTCCTTGTACTGTTTTGCCCGAGGGATCGACGGCTGTGTATGAGAATTGTGCCATGAGCTATTCTTTTGTTACCCGAATAATTTCTTCAAGACTCGTAACACCGCGGAGTGCCTTAACCAGTCCATCGATGTGCATACTAATCATGCCCTCTTGTCGACCTTGCGCGGTAATTTGCTCGCTAGTTCCACGGGATATAATAAGCTTTTGTACACTAGAGGAGTTGTCTAGTGCCTCGAAAATACCGACCCGTCCTTTGTAGCCTGTATGGTTACATTCATCACAGCCTTCAGGGTTGGCACGCCACATGACCGCGATGTTACCATTTTGAATTCCGAGTGGTGTATCTCCGCCAACGCCTTGCTGCTGAGCTTGTTGTTCAAGGGCGGTTAGCGAGCTTATGGTCTCAGGGGTGATAGTGAATGTCTTTGCAACCTCTGCTAATTCTTCTGCGTTTGGCGCAAAGTTTTGTCGACAGGTAAGACACAGCCTTCGTACAAGGCGTTGAGCAATAACGCCGCGAATCGTACTAGCAATCAGGAAGGGCTCGATTCCCATATCTAGCAGTCGAGGCAAGCTAGTTGCAGCGTCGTTTGTGTGTAGGGTTGAGAATACAAGGTGACCAGTAAGTGCTGCCTGAACTGCCAAGTCGGCTGTTTCTGCGTCTCGAATCTCACCTACCATAATGACGTTTGGATCTTGACGCAAGAGCGCACGGAGGCCATTCGCGAAGGTCATGCCAGCCTTCGGGTTGGTCTGGGTTTGGTTGACTCCCCGGATCTTGTACTCAACAGGGTCTTCTACCGTAGAGATGTTGATATCAGGTTTATTCAAAAGAGTAAGTACACTGAATAGACTCGTAGACTTACCGCTACCTGTTGGGCCGGTAATCAGCACAATGCCGTTTGGTTCAGCCATTGATTCATGTATAACCTCAAGCGCATGTCCCCAGTAGCCCAGCTCTTCTAGGCTGATTGCCTGGTCACTTTCGTCTAGGATACGCATAACGACCTTTTCACCGTCTGAGATAGGAAGTGTACTGACACGGAGTGCGTATTGACGACCAGAGACTTTTATCTTGAAACGACCATCCTGTGGTACGCGTCGCTCATCGATTTTAAGGTTAGAGAGAATCTTGATGCGACTAATAAGTGCCCCGAGCACATTACGCGGCAGCCTGTTTACTTCCTTTAGCACGCCGTCCACACGGTAGCGAATTTGGACAAACTCCTCCCGTGGTTCGATGTGGATGTCGCTTGCTCCCGAACGAATGGCATATTCAAGTAGAAGGTTGACTGTTTGAGCAACAGGAGAGTCTTCCGCGATATCTGACTCGGAAACAACTTGTTCACTGCCGTCATCTTCGCGTTGCACATCAATCACTTCATTAAGTTGCTCGCCAACATCACCGTGGTAATTGCCTAAACAAGATACAATATTATCTCGAAGCGCAAAGTAGAGCTTTGTATTTTCGCCAATCTGTTTTTCGATAAAATCAACGGCCTGTACGTCATCGGGATCATCCATTGCTAGGTGCATAACACCTGCTTCATCGATTTTGAATAGGATTGCGAGATACTGCGTCGCCGTACGCTCGGGTATCTTTGCTAACACGTCGCTTGGAATCTCTTTGGGGTCGAGTTCGATGAAGGGTATGCCAGAATAATCGGAAAAAAGTGTTGCTAGCTCTTTTTCGGCCAATACTTCTTTCTGTATAACGATTTCTTGTAGTGGACGCCTTGAACGAGCCGCAGCTTCTTTTAGCTCAGCAATCTGCTCGGGTGATGTTTTCCCACCTCTTTCAAGCAGCTTCTCGACTGTAACATCAGAAATTCTCATACTGCTTACGCTCTAGTATATCGTGCTACTAGTGAAATCGCTAGTCGTTTTCGCTGAGAAGGACATTGCTATCTGGTAGACGGAACAGGCCTTCGTCAAGCCTTTTTTGGTCGAGATAGTGCGCAGTAAAGCCGACAATACGGGGTATTACGAACAATGCATTGAAAAAGTCTGCCGTTATCAGCTCTTCAAGTTGCTGTTTTGTATACTGTTCCTCTGTCTCGAGAATATCAAGCATCAGTGCTGCGATGGTGCCATCAACGTTTAATATAAGTGAACCTTTTTTTGCAGTGGTTATTGCTTCAATGCGTTTCGCGTAATCGTAGTGTGGGTGATTTGGCAGCTGTTTCACGAAACTAGCTAGCACTTCCGTACGCGGGTCGGGCAAGCCGACGCGATATTTTTTATGGCCAATGCCTCCAATGTACTTTTTCACTTTCGCGTATGCTTCTACGTGCTCGGCGGGGTTTTTCTCCTCAGATACGCCTTTGAACCATTCGTTTGCGGCGTCTGACACTGCACCACCAAAGCGGGACCCAATGGTCAATAGACCGGCTGCAAGTGAATCGACTAGACCCTTGCCTGCGCGAGCAGTGACAATGGTGTTTAATGCTCCCGACACCTGCGGTCCATGGTCAACTGAGAGGAGGAATACTGTCTTTACAAATGAACTCGTAAGCTCTGAACGAGGTTTTCTGCCCAGCAGGGCAGCGGTAATTTGCATCGCAATATCACCATCATGTGCCCATTTTGGTAAACTTTCTCCGACAAAATAGTATCCATCTTCTTTTTCCGATGAAATCGTAGAAGTAAACAGACTTGCACTACGGTTATCTAAGCTCATACCATCTTCCTTCATGTCACTACTAGGTAGCTTGTTAACTAATGATTTAAATTCCACCATTGATTTCGCAACAGTCGCACCAGCTTCCTCAAGTGCCAAGCGTTTAGCGCTTGCTGTTTCAGATTGGTTTCCTGCCAAGGCTTTGGCATGACCAAATTGCACTGGCTGATCAAAGTTTTCGCCTATGACCCCTGATATATAGCAAGTGACTGGTTTCGTAATATCACCGTTCTTCATCAATTCGGCCAGCTCGTACTCGTCGTATCCGCCTAGCTCACCATAGTACACAATATGGGTTGTGTTCGGGTCGGCTTCAGCGGCAAGAAATGCATCTTTTGGTGTAGTGAGTGGCCAACGGTCACCGCCAAAGCATAGCGCGAAACTCATTGCGTGTCCTGACTGTGCAACTAGAGTAATGATTTCGTTTATCATGCCGCCTGATGCGGAAAGCACCGCGACAGAACCGGCTTGCGTAAGGTAATTGTGCTGTACTTGCCTCCAGTCAACTCCACCAACGACACCCAGTTTCAAAAAGCCAGGTACCAAAAAGCCCACACCTGCGGTGCCAACAAGTGTTTTGCCACTAAGCTGGTACCGTTCGTACAGCTCAATAGCGTGCTGCTCTGGTACATCTTCTGCGAAGATATGTCCTCCGTATGCTTCTGGAAATGCTTCAAAAAATTCAACTGTTGACTGCTTCGCACGACGGCCTGAATTGATATTAAACATCCAGTCTACGCTACCGAGTGCTTTCGCAGCATCGGCCATGGTAGGATAACAGGGGATGAGCACCTCGTTTTTTCCCCAGAAATATTTTTGAAACTTTGCGCTTGCAGAAACAATTCCAACAATTGAAGGTGTGTCTTTGCCAGACAAAAAGTCGAAATCAAGCGTTGTCTGTATGCCTGGTTTGTAGTTGCCAAGAACAAGTATCGTCCCAGGGCGCTCACGTATTTCGGCTAGATTACGCATCGATATACTCCAGTCCCTCTGTTACTACATCAGTCAGCACAATATCCGATCCATGAACGCTACCGAATAAATTATGTTCCTTCAAAAATGATTCCATCATCGCTAGGCCTTCTTTCTCATTGGGTCCGCCGCGACGAACGAACACTTTAACTCCTTGCTCCTCTAACCGCCCGCTTACTTCACTGAGTGCCTGGATAACTCCTTTAAATGTTTTCTTCACGTCAGTAAAGTTAGCAACACCTCCGGCAATAACAACCGCCTTTTTCGGCGCGTTTGATTCAAACAGTTGCTTTAGTACTTCTTTTGTATACAGGTAGGTTTCTTCGGTTGAAGGCCCGCCACTGTATTCACCGTAATTACCAATGAGATGTGCCTTGCCTTGATTCATGGCTTCGTCGGCAATTGTAATACTAGCTCCGCCACCAGACAGCAGCAGCCATAATGCTCCGTCTGGGTTTAAAATGCGAAATGTAAACGCGGCTGGTGAATTGTCATTTAAAACTGCGATAGCGGCTTCCGTATCAGTTGGAGTCCGTGCCTCGACAATATCTTCTCCCGTCCAGCTGCTAACATACTCACCCGCACTATCAACAAGTACGGCCGCATCGAGCAGCGTACAAGCTTCATTTCGTACTACAAGTGGATTAATCTCTACGAAGCTCATATGTTGCGTATTCATAACATCATGCACCTGCTGCAAGAAATGTTTCGGCAGGGGAACGTCTTCAAGCGAATATTCTTGTACGCTGTCGGGATTTTCCTCGACCGAAACTCCGCCATGCTCTGAATACAAGACTTTGATACCATCGCGGGTTCGCTCGAAACTTACATAGCGCTCCTCGCTATCATCATGGGTAAACATTGGCTCAGCGATAAACCGGTGAAAGCCTTTTTCCGCAAGTTCTTTGATAGTGTCTTGTGCGTTTTTAGCACTTACATTCAGGCGCACGAGGCCTTGTTTGCCACGTTTTTTAATACCTTGGTCTACCTTGATAATATAAGCTGTGTCAGTTGCGAGCTTCGCAACGTCTTTGCTAAGGCCTTCGAGACTAAGCGAAGTACCTTGATAATCATCGCCGACCAGCAGTGTCTTCGCACGGTATTCAGATAATTTAACGCGAGCCATCGTACCCCTCTCTTAGTTTTCTGTATACATTCGTGGCGCGTTTTTGGTAGCCGAGCTTTTCATAGAAGCCAAGCGCTTCATGACTTTCACGACTTGTAAAATCGATAATATCTGCACCATGGTCCCACGACCAACCCTCTGCGGCAGTCATCAGAGCCGATCCAACACCTTGCCCACGATTAGCCTCATGAACAACTAATTCATCCAACATTGCCATTGCTTTTGATAGCTTGTATACCATGTTCAGTTTTACCATGCCGGCAACTGCGCCATCTACGAGAGCAAGTAGAACCACACGATTTGAACTAGTCTCAAAGTGGTGCCACTGCAAAGAAGGATCGACTTCGTAACTATGAAGCACGTGCTCTAGTGCAGCGATCGATTGTAAATCGTCTGCTGTAGCTGGCCGTACAACAACCTGGTGACTCATATAAATCAGTATAACAAATGCTATACTTATCTCTAGTGAAAATAACCGTAAATAGTGAATTATCAATGAAGCAACTGGGCAAAACAATTGGCGAGTTGCTAGTGGGTGGCGAACTGCTGCAATTAGTAGGTGACGTTGGCGCTGGAAAGACCACGTTTACCAAAGGGTTAGCAGAAGGCCTTGATATTGCAGAAACAGTGCAGAGCCCAACCTTTACGATTAGTCGATTGTACGATGACGCTCGCGATAATCTACGCCTGGCACACTACGATTTTTACCGCTTATCAGACCCCGGTATTATGGCTGACGAGTTGATTGAAACACGAAACGATAGCGCTACGATTGTATGTATTGAATGGGGAGCAATTGTGCGCGATGTTCTCGGTAATGATTTTTTAGAAGTACAGTTTGCAAGTCCGACCGAAACTGATCGTGAATTGACCCTCGTTCCACATGGTACATCGGCTGAAAAGTTTATAGATACACTAAGTGAGCGCCTATGATACTACTACTCGATACCTCAACACCAACCTGTAAGTTAACGTTGCTTGATGAGAGGGGCGTTATCGCTGAAGATGAGTGGCAGGCAGATCGTACGCTTGCTCAGAATCTGTTGCGATATATAGAAACAAAGCTTGCCGAGCAGCATGCAAGCTGGAATGACATTACTGGAATCGGTGTACTAAAAGGCCCAGGTAGCTTTACGGGGCTAAGAATCGGTATGACTGTACTAAATACGATTGCAGAAACAAAGGCAGTCCCTATCGTTGGCGAGGTGGGGGACGACTGGAAAAACCAAGCGGTTACTCGTCTTCGCGCTGGCGAAAACGAGAAGGTAGTATTGCCCATGTATGGGCGGGAAGCGAACATTACAAAGCCGCGCAAATAATACTTGCCTACACAGACAAAGTCGAGCTACAATAGAACTAGTCTGTTTTGGGACTGATTTGTTACTAACTTTTTGAAACTTTCTGTTTGTTCTGTGATAACACCAATTCGCCACGACGAACACGTAGCGGGAATAAACAGAGGAAGGAACCGGTATGGGCATAGAGATTATTGCCGCTGTGATCGGAGTGCTTTTAGGCGTGGGAGGAAAATTCGCCTACGATAAGCAACAAGTATCACAAGGAAAAAACAAAATTGAGAAAGAGCTTGCCAGCGCGAAAAGCAAAGCGAGCGATATTGTCTTGAAAGCAAAAGACGAGGCAGTAGAGATCGAAAAAGAGCGACGCAAAGAAATGCAAAAGGTAGAAAATCGCCTTGCAGATCGCGAGACGAACCTCGATAAGAAACTCGATGAACTTGATAAGCGAGCAGAAAAGCTCCGTACACAAGAAGACGAAGTTGAAAGTCTAAAAAATGAAATTCGTGAAATTCGTACGAAGCAACAAGATAAGCTTGAAAAAATTGCTGGCTTAAAGAAAAAAGATGCTGCCGAAAAACTGATGGCGATGACCGAGCGTGACATCAAGCATGATTTGATGGGCTTAGTTAACAAACTGCAAAACGACGCCATGCAAGATGCAGAAGAGCGTGCACAGACTGTCTTGCTGACGGCTATGGAGCGCATGAGTAGTGAAGTGACCGCCGAACGAACCATCACGGCAATTAAGCTAGCTGATGACGAGATGAAGGGCCGTATTATCGGTAAAGAAGGTCGTAATATTCAGGCATTACAGCGTGCAACAGGCGTCGATATTTTAGTCGATGATACGCCAGGCATGATTGTTATGAGCAGTTTTGACCCGGTGCGACGACAAGTTGCCCGCCTAACGCTTGAAATGCTCATGAAAGACGGTCGTATTCACCCAGGTCGTATCGAAGAAGTGGTTGCGAAAGCGCAGAAGCAAATTGATAAAGAAGTTGACCGCGCGGGCGAAGATGCAGCGCGCGAAGTAGGTGTCGTTGGTATTCCAAAAGAAATGCTGCGTTTGCTCGGCGAGCTGAAATTCCGTACATCGTACGGACAGAACGTTCTCATGCATTCAACCGAAATGGCACACATCGCTGGCATGATTGCTGAAGAAATTGGGGCAAATGTTCGTGTCGCCAAAATAGCGACTCTACTGCACGATGTTGGCAAGGCAGTTACTCATAAAATTGAAGGAAAGCATCACCACATTGGTGCTGAGCTCGCAAAGAAATACGGTATGAGCGAAGATATCGTGCATGCTATTGAAGCACACCACGACGATATTGAAGCGACAACACCCGAAGCGTTAGTAGTTCGTGTGGTTGACGCTGCTTCAGCGGCACGCCCGGGCGCACGCAATATCTCGGCAGAGAACTTCGCTGAACGAATGAAAGATCTTGAAAATATCGCCACCAGCTTTGACGGTATCGACAAGGCTTATGCAATATCTGCCGGTCGCGAAGTGCGCGTTATCGTTCGTCCAGAGCGAATTGATGATTTGTCGAGCATTAAGCTTGCACGTGATATTGCCAACAAGATTGAAAGTACGATGCAATATCCTGGCACAATTAAAGTAAACGTAATTCGAGAAACACGCGCAATCGAATTCGCTAAATAAACACAGTGTATTACTTTTGAATCAGCCAGTAGCCACTGGCTGATTTTGTTTCACCACTTTGACTATGGAGTAGCCATGCACCAGTGGGAAGTAATATGGAACCTTTGTATCTCCAATCAGTCGTTAAGGCACTGTCCACTAATTTGTAGGGAAGATACCTGCGGTAGCCAGCAGTTTGGTCAACCATCTGCACGGTACAATACGTAGTTTTTTCTAGTCCACATCCGCTCTCTAGTGTCGACTTATAGCTATAGCTGTGCTCCGACCTGCTATTGCCAGTTTGCATCAATACCGGAGACTCGGCTACGGTGTTAGCGTTTAATGACGTTGCAATATCAAGAGCAGACGAAGCATCAATAATCCCGTGTCCGTATTCGTTGTCGTACCATGTGCCATTCATGGACGTTGGTTGTTGGGCTGTCGCGTCAATTAGGGCAGTGACATCGTCTACCGATGTATCAGGACGAATAGATTTGACGAGTCCCGCTAAGCTCGCTACGAAAGGCGATGCAAATGACGTACCATACAGGGTTGCAGCGTATGCATTGGTAGGGTTGCTATTTGTCCAGAGTGTCGAGCGAATACTGCCACTTCCGGGCGCGACGACGTCGAGCTGAGGTCCATAACTACTAAAGTCTGCTCGCGTGTTTGTTGCATCAATAGCACCAACCGCAATAACCGATGGCTCCAGCGCAGGGTAGCTCATTGTACCAGGCTTGGCCGGGTCGCATCCATACTCGGTGTCGGTACCGCAGTTGCCTGCTGCCGCAACCACGACAACGTCATGGCTATACGCATAGGCAAGCGCTGTTCGCATGGCGGGGTCAACCCCGTCACCTCCAAGACTCATGTTGATAACACTCGCACCGTTATCAACCGCATAATAGATTGCAGAAACAACATCACTGGTATAGCCAATACCATCGTCGCTCAATACTTGTAACGGCATCACGCGGTTGTTCCAGCTGAGTGTCGCGATGCCGACGCCGTTATTGCCAGTTGCGCCTACAAGCCCAGCTACTTCAGTACCATGGCTTACTCCGCTACCAACCGCATTTTCGAGGCCAGCTTGAGGGTTATTATCAGAGTAGATAAAGCTCCAACCCCGCCAATCGTCAACGTAGCCATTCGCATCGTCATCACAGTTATTCGTCGACTTATCTTGAGGCGAGCCAGACCAACACGGGTCACCTATTGCGGTTACTCCGGTTTCTCCGCTATTCTCATGCCATCGATCTACAAGGTCTTCGTGTGCAAGACCAAAACCGCTATCGATTACGGCGACAACCGCGCCGTTACCAGTGGAAGTATCCCATGCGTTTGAAGCTTGTATTGCGTCGAGTGCCCAACTAGAGGCTGTCAGCGGATCATTGCTCGTAAGAAGCGCCCGGTACGTATACTCTTTCTGTATAGTCTTGGTGATTGCATATTGTTTTGGTGCGCGCTCATAGCTTTTATCCAAATCTTTCCTAGTGGCTACACCACTACGTGTATTACTATCGGTGGCGGGTTTAGACTTCTGGCTGTGCTTTGCTACGCCCCCAGTCGACTGAGTATTATTTATGGGACGGGTTTCGATGGATTTACCCGATGATTCTACCGGCCACGAAAAAGCTGCTTGCCAGCCAATACCCGCCACGAGGAGAGCAAGAAAAATGAGGTATAATTTTTTGTTTGTTTTCATGTGGTGGATAAACCATTACAAGTATAAAATGTTTCTACTAAGCGTTCAAGTGCTTGCCTTTGTGTAGGTAGCGTAAGCCATACTCAAGCAGTAGTGACAGTAGTGCTGCGCTTACGACCCAACCACCCACGACAACGCTAATGCCATAGTCAAAATCATCGAGAGGCGGAGCCAGTACCATGCCGACGAAAGGTAGAACAGCAAGCGATACACGTACATAGACCAGTACACGTGCAGACAGCGCACGTTGTTTCTTCTTGGGTAGTTTTTTATGGTGGGTAAGGATCGGCATGGCGGCGTGCGTCACGCTTTTACTAATGTGTTGACCAGTCTTGCTGACCGTTTTTGGTAAACGCCACAAAATTACGATCGAAATAACTACCATCAGTAATGTCACAGCCGCCCCAACCACCAGGAGTAATGGGGAGCTTGAATCGGGCGCGGGAGAAGGTTCTACTGGCTGCGCAAATTGAGAAGGCAGAAACACGCCTAGCGCGCCAGAATCAACCAATGGTGGGGCAAGCAGCATACCAAGCCACAACCAAGCAAGTACGGTGAAAATATAGCTAGCAGCCCGAAAGAAGCTGATCGAATATGAAATAAGCGCTGCTGTCATGCTTTTATAGTACCAAATATGAGATATTTACGAAGCAAGCACGTTTTTTCGTACATTTTTAATGTATGTACATAAAATCCTTACGCTTGAGTAATGTGCTTGAGCTTACTTTAATACACATATCGCATCGCGATGATGTCCAGATTTTCCGACGAAGGGAACCAGGATGGGTAAGGCGAAGGACAAGGACGGCAAGGTGACCAAGCAGTTCCATGAGCACGTGTTGGAACTGGCCTACGACACCGCCGACGTGTTCAAGGACAACAAGAAGGTCGCGCGGCTGGTCGCCGACGGCAAGTGGCGCAAGCTCTTCGGCTTCGTCTACGGAGCCTTCGGTGCCAACTTCCGCGTCTTCGACGAGGACGAGATCCTGCGGGCAGCGGAGCGTGGTCATGACGGTGTGGCCAGCCTGGCCGTCGATGCTGCCTTCTTCAGGAAGCTCGACGACCTGCTGGCGCAGTGGGAGATGGTGATGACCGTCAAGGAGGCGCTGCCCGCGCTCACCTGGCCCGCCGGCTTCAAGGTCTGACGACCCGCCGCCGCGAAGCGACACGTCCCGGCCGCGCACCACGGTGTGCGGCCGGGACAGAGCCACGTAATTTCATCCATAGAAAAAACCTGCGTATTGCAGGTTTTTTCTATGGTCGGGGTGAGAGGACTCGAACCTCCGACCTCACGGTCCCAAACCGCGCGCGCTAGCCAACTGCGCCACACCCCGATAGTGTGTATGAATTTGTCGGAATTCTTGCACGATTATAGCCTAAAACGACATGAATTACTAGGGGTGGTATACTATGTACATGAAGAATGTACCCTATCAAGCACCAGATTTTAGGTTGAACGACGAAAATGGCAAACAAAAAAGCCTGAGCGATTTTAACGGAAAATGGCTTGTTTTATATTTCTATCCGAAAGACGATACACCGGGCTGTACAGTAGAGGCGTGTAGTTTGCGTGATGCACGTGACGACCTAGCTGCGCTTGGTGCCGAGGTAGTGGGTGTCAGTAAAGATGATGCAGATAGTCACGAAAAATTCAAAGCAAAACATA
The DNA here is from genome assembly GCA_030431855.1 of bacterium. Classification (GTDB taxonomy): domain Bacteria; phylum Patescibacteriota; class Saccharimonadia; order Saccharimonadales; family Saccharimonadaceae; genus UBA1020. The sequence continues at coordinate 8,239 of JAUIII010000005.1, read as the reverse complement.
GCTTAAACTTTACTTTGCTATCTGACCCAGAAGGGAACGTACTAGAATCGTACGGTGCATGGGGCAAAAAAATGTTTGGCAAAGAGGGGATACTGAGAAAAACGTTTTTGATTAATCCAGACGGGCAAGTAGTGAAGGTGTGGGGCAGGGTGACTCCGCTCGGCCACGGCGATCAAGTGATATCAGAACTACGCAGCCACATGAAAGCCAGTAGTGGCTACGGCAGCGGGGCATTCTAAAGCTAGCGAGGTCGCTTTACGGCAACTACCCTGGCCTGCTTGGCGAAATGGTCATCCAGCAGAGAGGTGCTGAAGTCTCCGTAGCGATGCATGGCGGCTTTTTCGAGTAGCCAGTCTGCGATAGCGGGATTTTTCGGCAGTAACGAGCCGTGCATATAGCTACCAAGAATGTATCGATAGCGAGCACCTTCTGTAGTATCGGAGCCGTTATTGCCAGCCCCTTTGCGAACCGTACCAAGTGGTAATACGCCGTCACCCAGATACGTTTGTCCGCTGTGATTTTCGTAGCCAATAATCTCGCCAAACTCATCGCTATCAGTAACGATATTGCCAATCATACGTTCCTTGCCGCCATACGTTTCAATATCAAGGATACCAATACCATTGATTACTACCCCATCCTTGGTCTTGAAGAATTTTCCAAACAGCTGGTACAGTCCACAAATCATTAACATTGGCGTATCGGCCTCAGCTAGCTCGTGAAGCTTCGGGCTAATTTTTAAAAGATCTGCAGTAATTTTTTCTTGGCCGGCATCCTGTCCACCACCGCCAATAATGATGTCGACATGGTCTGGGAATGCATCACCTGGATTGTATTCGATGAGTTTTGGCTGGTAGCCATACCATTCTGCCCTGCGCATGACTGTCAAAACATTGCCCCAGTCGCCATAGATATTCATATCGCGCGGGTACAGTTGGAGTATAGTTAGTTCCCGCTTACTCATGAAACTACCTCTACATTGGTGATTTTTGCCAATTCGCGACGCAGCGCTAGCATGGCTGTATACGTGCAGAAAATACGTTTGGGCAGAGTAGGGTTCTTTGCAATGTATTCGTTTAAAGCTTTTTTTAGGTTTGGTTGCACATGCTTTACCTCGACTTCATCGTACTGCAGACGCAGGGCCATATCATACGCACGTACGCCAGATACTTGAACAACACCCTCGGCTTGTAAGCTATCGAACTCTACATCCCAGAGCCAGCTCATATCACGGCCATCAGCATAGTTGTCGTTAATTGCAATCATTGTTGCCCAACCTTCTGGTGGAAAAGAAGCAAGACTTAGGCGAAAACCACCGGGATTTTTAACTAGTACAAGCTCAAGGGGCTGACCGTTTACTACCAATTTTTCACCACGCCCAAACGCAGGCTGTACGTTTTCTAGCGCCTTCAGCAGTTCTGGTGTACGAAGCTCATCTTCCATGACAGCCTGTACTAACCCAATGGCAGCAACAGCGTTAAAAATGTTGTAAACACCCTCGAGCTTTAAGTGCACATCAACTGTTTTCGTGCCGAGCGCTAGGCGAGCAGATTTGCCCTCGACTCGTTGTAACACAGCGCTGGCAGCTGGCAGAGCAGCGGACTGGTCATTACTGCCGCGCATACTGTCGTCACTCGGAAAGAGTGATCTGAGCGACGAATCGAGCCCAAAAAAGCTGACTTTATCTGAATCTAAGCTGGACGCAACAGCAAGTAAGCGAGGATCTTCTCGATTAATAACGACTGCTTCTGTGGTCGCATCAGCAACAATTTTTAGCATTTTCGCGGTAGTATCAATCTCACCAAATCGATCGAGTTGATCGCGCATCACGTTCAGTAGTAAGCAAAAACGAGGACGCACCACTTTCACAAAGTGCACGGCATGTGCTTCATCAAGCTCGAGCACAGCGATATCTGCGTCTAGGTTGCCGCGCATATCTACCGCGCCCAGTAGTGCGGCTGCAACTCCGCGGGTAAAGTTACTACCTGTTCGATTAGTAAACACCTTCAGCCCTTGGCTCTCCAACAGCTCAACAACCATCTTGGTTGTGGTTGTCTTACCATTTGTCCCACTGACTACCACAACTCCCTGTGGCAGCTGGGCTAATGTGTGAGGAATAAAGTTCGCATCGATACGCTCTACGACAAGCCCGGGAAGGGCAGAGCCACCACCACGTAACTTTCCGGCCGACTTTACGGCCTTGCCTAAAATAGTGACAAGAGGTCTTCGCATAGATTCCATTATAGCGTAATAGGGGCCAGTAAGGTACAATAAGCTCATGGTAATTGTGTGGGCACTCTCGTGGTGGTATGGCGCGGGCTTTGTGTCGCGCTTGAAGCTATTCCGCGAAAGAATGGCGAGTGCGACTGATTATTTTTCTATTGATTTACTCATAAAAAGTCTGTTCGCTCCGTTTCGCCAGATTTCTGCTGGCAAGGTACGTGGTCCGTTAGGGCTGCAGTGGCGTGCTTTTGTAGATCGACTCATCTCGCGTGCAATCGGAGTAATGATTCGCAGCACGGTTATTGTCATTGGTGCTGTATGGCTGTCTCTGTTGGCAGTTGGCAACACGATTGTTTTGCTGTGCTGGCTTATCGTGCCGCTTCTTCCCATAGTTGGCGTTATTCTAATGGCTTCAGGATGGCTGCCTGCATGGACCCTATAATCAACTATTCAAGCGAGAGGGCGCATAAAGCACGCTTAGGTGCTCGCTTGTCCGGGCGAACTATACGCCTTGTCGCCATACTCGGCGCACTGCTGCTCATCGCTGGATTCACATGTATTATATTCGGTGAAAGTATTGGCTGGGTATTGGCGGGGCTTGCCTTCTTGCCAGCGATGCTAGTCGAATGGCATAATGGCGAACTCAGCAAAGTGCCTCCAATAAAATCCGCGAAATCCGTCGACGACGTACTAGCTGCCACTATACTAGGTCGTTTACCAAAACATCCATCACCTCAGCAGCTTGCTCAAGCTGTTGCTAGTACGAACGAAGGGTTGTTTTATGGTGCACGACTTGGCATAACACCGAATTTCTTGCATGATATTTCTAGTACCGACCAAGGAGAACTACAGACTGTACTGCAGACCACAATCGAAGTGTACGAAGAAGTTGGCGGAAGTACTATCACAGCGGGCATGGTTATCTATGCGCTCATTAAACAATTTCCTGAACATAGCGCACTACTTGCACATCTTCATCTTTCCAGCGAAGACATCATTGCTGCTATTCGTTGGCAGAATCACTTGCAGGATTTGATTGACACGCATTCACGCTCGCTGCGTACTGGTGGAGTCGCACGAGATTGGTCGTTCGGCTACGTACCGCTTCTTAGCAGGTTTGGGACCAACATCAGCGAGCAAATCGCCCGCAGCGGCACGCTAACAGTCGACCTTGACGCACACAACGAAGCGCTGGCACAACTCGTAGAAACATTTTCAAGCGGGGGTAGGCAGAATACGGTACTGGTGGGGCCGACCGGCGTCGGTAAAACTACTGTCGTGAACGCATTTGCCCAGCGGCTGCTTGATGCGAAAAGTGATATATCCAGCGATTTAAAATTTCGACAGGTATTTATGCTCGACGCGGCATCACTTGTATCCGCAGCACCAGGTCGTGGCGAACTTGAAGATCTCGTTATGAACGTACTAGGCGAAGCCTATGCCGCAAAAAATATCATCCTCTGCTTAGATGACGCGCAGCTATTTTTTGAAGATGGAGTTGGTTCCGTAAATCTAACCAACGTCCTCTTGCCAATACTAGAAGCAGGTCGTCTTCGTATGATTCTCACGATGGATGAACAACGCTTCTTGCAGATAAGCCAACGTAACCCTGCTCTCGCGAACGCCCTAAACCGAATAGTGATAGAACCAGCCAGTAGAGACGAAACAATGGCCGTGTTACAAGACCAACTACTAGCTATTGAATACTCAAGAAAGGTCACCTATACCTATCAGTCCCTCGCAGAGGCCTATCGCTTGAGTGAGCGCTATGTGCACGATGTAGCAATGCCTGGTAGAGCGCTCAAACTTCTGGAAGCAGCAGCAGGGTATAGTGAACGTGGGCTCGTAACAATGAACTCTGTGCAGCAAGCAATTGAAAAGACGATGAATGTCAAGGTAGGGGTAGCATTGGGTGATGATGAGCGTCAAAAACTACTGAATCTAGAAGACTTGATTCACGAACGCATGATAAACCAAACACGTGCCGTCGAAGTAGTAAGTGATGCGCTCCGTAGAGCGAGGGCAGGTGTGCGCAACCAAGATCGACCAATCGGGACATTTCTGTTCTTAGGGCCGACGGGTGTCGGAAAAACAGAGCTAGCAAAAGCCCTGGCAGACGTGTATTTTAACGGTGAAGATAACATTATCCGGTTAGACTTAAATGAATTTGTGCGCAGCAGCGATGTCGCAAAGCTACTTGCCGATGGTGCAAAAGACCCCATGAGCCTAACGGCGCAAATTATGAAGCAGCCATTTTCAGTGGTGTTGCTCGATGAAATCGAGAAAGCACATCCTAGCGTACTGACAACCCTCCTTCAGCTACTAGATGAAGGTATCTTGCGCGACGAAAAGAACAGAGAAGTAAGTTTTCGTGACGCGATAGTTATTGCTACTAGCAATGCTGGCGCCGAGCGCATACGCGAGTATATCGATCGCGGATATAAGCTAGAGCAATTTGAAGACGAATTTACCGACGAACTTATCAGTGCAAACGTATTCAAGCCAGAGTTTATCAATCGCTTCGACGAGATAGTTATTTTTAAACCACTTGGCAAGAAAGAGTTATTGCGAGTGGTGGATCTGATGATTGCCGGAGTAAATAAGACGCTTGCGGTGCAAAAGGTTACCGTTTCTGTCGATGAAGAGGCAAAATTGTTGTTGGTTGAAAAGGGTTACGACCCAAGGCTCGGGGCACGACCAATGCGTCGTGTTGTACAGAAAGCGGTCGAAAACACGGTTGCAAAGAAAATGCTGTCTGGTGAAGTGAATCCCGGAAGCATTGTTGAAATATCCAAGTTCGAAATTGAGCAGATTTTGGGTAAAGAAAAAGAGTCAGCTCGACTCTCGAATAAATTGGTATAGCAGGTTGGCTGAAGTTAGAAGTATTTTAGTCTGCTAGAGCTTCACGTAAGCCATCAAGTCCGAGCTTCTCCCAGTATGCGATTTCGTCTGAATTATCACCCACAATGCGCTCATTGACGCTTCCCATGTATTCCATAGCTGCAGCAGGGAGCGCGTAGTTAAATAAATGAAGTTTTTCTAAGTCTGAAAGCACTCCGCCACATTTTTCATATATATCTTTTACTCGTCCGCATCTGTCTTTCAGTGAAAGTGAAGCGCCATTGTTTTCGTCAAACAATAGATTCGCTGCCATTACCGCAAGCTCTTGTATACGTGGATATGTGTTAGAGACCGCAAAGTCAATTACGTATAATTTCCCATCATTTCCTAATAGAGTGTTAGCTTTTGTTAAGTCTCCATGTACGAAGCATTTTGGCAAATCATCAAATGGTATGGATTCATAGTATGCAAATGCTCTATCAACAAGTTGGATTCCTTCGGAACTCAAATCATTTTTGACTTTGTCATACATCCATTTCATGTTTGGTATTGCCCATGAGTCGAAGACAAAATCAGGACTATAGTTAATTGCATGAATTTTAACCGCTTCTCGACATATTTGCTCTAATTCATCGTTGGATGGAAGCCTTTTCAAGTCATAGAATGATTTACCTTCTACAAACTCCATCAGTACGAGCTTTAACCCAGATACGTGATCTGTATAAAGAAGCTGACTATCCTTTGTTTTGTATATCTTGGGATGATTGACTTTGCTTCCCGCTACTTCAGAAAGAGTCGTTGAGTATCTCAAGATATCAGCATGATCCCTTTTTTTAGAAAATATCTTCGCAAGATAGTTACCGTCGAGAGTTTCGATCTTTAAGTTGAAGTCTTCAAAGCCTACTTTGATGACACTGTATTTCCGACTCAGCGCAATATCGTATACATCGCAAATTCTATCTACAACCTTTTGCAGATCACCATTGTAGTCAATTCTATCGTCGAATGTCATGCACTCATAATAGCAAAGCTTCTAATTCCTGCCTGGTCTAAGTGATATCAGAACTTTGGTAACAGATAAATATAGACAAATTCCGGTTTTGGTACAACAGGTTGGCTGAAGTTAGAACTAATCTGCAGCGCAACAGAGCCAGAGAATGAATAGGCAGTATAACCCTAGCATGTTTTCTGAGAAGGGCTAGTAGAGCTGGACTACAGCAGTTGTAAAGTCGAGTATATTATCTCATCATCTGCAGGTGAGTCGGCAGGTGCTTGTGTTGAACTGCGCCTGAGCTCAATCTTTACGATCTTGTCTTTAATGATGACTGCGTTTGTGTAGAGAATAAAACCTAGCTCACTGTAGTTACTGCCCCTATAAATCTTAACACCTTGGTTTGAAGTGACTGATTGATATTCAGGAAACACTTCCCCGCTTGACGTAGAGACTATTTTGCTAGTCTTTTCATTAAATTTTGCACCACCCGAAAGACCTAGATTCATATCGTTGATTTGAGGATAGAGCGTGATTGTTAGTGAATTTTTATCCTTGTCTTTTGTAAGACCTGCGCTCAGAATTCTCTCAGATTCTCCTATTGGTTCAGGTCTATAATCTGTGTAGTGTACAGGGTATATCTTCTCGTTAGCGACTAATTTCAATTTGTTTTTAAAATCGCTAGGAATGGTAAATTTAACACCGTAGACATCCGAACAGAATACTCTATTTGTAGCGTTTTCATTTTCGCCAGGTTTACACTTGCTCTTAGAGCCTGCGTTTTGATCGACTTGTTCAGCTAGGTTCTCGTTTGCATCAGTATTGGCTGGAACTTGTTCCTTATGTATAAAGTTCTGCCAAAAAATAAAGCCCAAAGCACCCACAAGCAAAACTACCACCCCAATGAAAATTACATGTGCAGAACCGTTTTGATATTTCATTGACGCTCTTTATTGTCTTAGTTAATACCTCCCATTTAATCCTATGCATATGAAAAATGCAAACAGCTAAAGGTTAGAATCAAATAACAGATACGAAGTGAACTCCGTTCAAAAAAACAGACACGTAAAACTACATCTTTTAAAACGAGCTGGTACCCCGGGTAGGGTTCGAACCTACGGCCTGAAGCTTAGAAGTCTCCTGCTCTATCCAGCTGAGCTACCGGGGCACGTCAGCATTCACTCGGAGTTCTCGCTTTTGTGGTTAAAAACCAAAAAGCTGTCACTCCTCCGTTATGCTTCCTTAAAATCAACAAACTGGTTTCAGCCAGGTCTGTTGATTTGGGTGACCCTGCGGGTCATCTCTAGAATTATACTATTTTTTCCTGGCTTTGCCGATGGGGCCGAGGTGAGTGTGGTGAAAGCCCTTGCTGTGCTTTAGGCCATAGCCCAGTGCACGGTCGACGAAGATATGGAATAGCCACAGTAAAGTCACGGCAAGTACGATGTCTGAACTAGTAAATACGAATACACCCGCCAACAAACTAGGGCCTATAAGACTGTGAACGGAATTGTACAAAAATGCCCCAGCCTTTGGTCCTTCAATATATCCAAGCGCGCTAATATCAAAAATAGGGAAAGCAACGAGTAGCCACCACCATGGGTAGTTACTGACGTTGAAGTAGAATAAGGCCACCAATACAGCCGCAAACAGAAACTCTGTGCTGACGATCCGTTTCATGAGAGCTGATTGGTTCATGTTTATGATTATACAGTAAGGATACGGTAAAACTCCAGACTGGGTTGAGAAGGGCGAGAAGACAACATTTCGCCATGTGCTCGAAACTAGAAGATAGTTTCTGCAAGAACGTGCGAGTAGACGCTCAGCAAGCTTCGCTCCTCCATTCATTCGCGAAAGAAAATACTAAAGTGCTTTCTTTCGCTTCATTCACTACACCGAACTCGCTTTTGTTTCACAAAAGCCGAGTCCAATGCTAGTCATCGAGACCAAATAAAAATATCTAGACGTGCTAGACATTTTTATTTGGTGCGGGTGGCGAGAATCGAACTCGCATCATTTGCTTGGAAGGCAGATATATTAGCCATTATACGACACCCGCATATCTGAAACTTGGGGCGAATGATGGGAATTGAACCCACGACCTACGGAACCACAACCCGTCGCTCTAACCAACTGAGCTACATCCGCCACGCATGTTACACGAGAGCTATTGTAGCATATTTA
>JAUIII010000028.1 GCA_030431855.1 bacterium | reverse complement strand
AATATAAATACCTGGTTCGACCGTCAGCACCATACCTGCCTGAAACGTACGTGGACCCCCTAAGCTATCGTGCGGATCTATGCCCAACCCATGACTGATAGCGTGCGGCATGTATGTGCGTACGGTCTCTTGCTCGTCGCCCACCTTGAGCCCTACACTAACGAGAGTGTCATACATTACTTGGTCAACAGATTTTTGGTATTCTTCAATCGAAACCCCAGGGCCTAGCATTGCAATGATTTGCTCCTGCGCGTTTACGAGTGCAGCGTGAACTTCTGACTGACGCTGTGTTGCCTTGCCACGAACATACGTACGTGTAATATCCGCTGCATAGCCATTTTTTCGAGCCCCAACATCAACGAGCACCAGCTGTTTTGACTTGATTGGGGCAACGTTATCGCAGTAGTGTAAGGTGCAGGCGTTGATACCAGCGGCCACAATTGGGTCGTACGCATGTCCTTTGGCACCCTTACGACGGAATCCATGGCTGATATCGGCTTCTAGCTGATATTCATGCGTGTATGAGTCTATGTTGCGCTGTATATCAGCAAGTGTATCAGTCGTTACCTTGATAGCGGAACGTAGCGCTGTTAGTTCTGCCGGCTGTTTAATTGCACGTAGCTGCGCGAGTTCTTTGTTGACAGACCGTACGTTACCAAAATATCGATCAAGTTGTTTTGAGTGTGCGGCTATGCTTGGATTGAGCGAAAAATTAAAGTGCTCACTATGGGCAGGTTGGTGAATTGTGTACACAACGGAATGCTTGCGTGACAGTCGTTGATATAAACCTGTTAGCTCGTTGCTCGAAAGAACCTCATCTACGCCACTGCACTTCTTCGCTTCCTGCATTGATAACACTCCGTCGAAGATTCGGTGCACCTCATCCACCTCGGGCATTATAAGCCAGCTTTTGTGAGTTGTGCCGTCATATACAATTTTCCAATCGGGCTCATCAACACCAGTGAGGTACCAAAAATTCGCCTCTTGCTCAAATGCAAACGCCATATCGCCACTACGCTGCAGACGACTGTATGCACTTAATACGATGAGGCCACCCTTTAATTTCTCGCCTAAACGAGCGCGGTTTGCCTGAAAGAAACTTGCGTTCATGTGTTTACTATAGCAAACGCTACGGATAGGTGCAGGCTGTTTGCGTCGGCTCTACTAGTTGATCGGTAATGTAATAGACGACACTACTACTGCGTGTACTCTGGGCTCTAATACAAAAGTTTACGTTACTATTCGTACCACCTCCTGTCATGGTTACATGGGCGCTCGGAGTGAAGTTTATCGTAGAAGGATATGTGCTAGCTGCATTAACATTCCGCGCACTATCCATGGCTGCCTTTGCAGAGAGCAGGTCTGCCTTTGTCTCGTTGGCTGCCAGTCTAGTTTGCCATGCGCCGTAGCCCAAAACAGCAACCGAAGCTATGATAGCAAGCGCAGCGATGACCACGACAACCTCGACAATAGTCATTCCATACCTACGATCTCTTGATTTCATTGCGCTTATCCTTTGGTACTACTATAGCACCTGCTTGATTGTACGCGCCAGGCGTACACCAACAACGTCGGCGAGTGAAGATTCGTCTGCTTTTTTTATCTCTCGCACACTACCGAACGATCGCAGTAGTTTTTTACGTGTCGCCGGGCCAACCCCTGGTATTTC
>JAUIII010000004.1 GCA_030431855.1 bacterium | reverse complement strand
AAAAATCCGACCCTTTCAACTAAAAAGAAAAAATACGGCGGGGGAAATCTCAAAAATGAATCAAGGGGCGGTTTTTCTGGCGGGGCGCGCGACAGCTTTAGCTGGCGCAGGCGTCGGGGCTGAGCTTTAGCACTTCGTGCTAAAATGGGTTCGAGCCTTTTCGTAGAGAGGCACCAAGTAATTAAGATTAGCGAAAGCTGGTCTTTTTAGTTAGTAAATTTTCTAGGAACCTCCAGCGACTTTTTGCATGGCAAAAAGTTGGAGCTGGTGACTAAAACTGCGGCAACTCGCCAGAGCGAGATGGGGCATAGTGTGAGCGAAGCTGCTTGCCGATTTCTGCCGCGTTGCCGTGTTGCTTGGCGCCAGTATTTAAAATACCGCGGGGATCGAATATGTCTTTCACTTGGCCGAACAGCTCTTTCAGTGCTGGGTCTGATTGTTCTGCGATGAAGGTTCTCAGCCTGCCTTCGCCGTTCTCTCCGAAGAAAATGCCGTTATGGTCGATGACCAATTTTTGATATTCGTTCATTAGCGTAAACAGCTTTTTCTTGCCTTCTGCCTTTCCTACTTCTAGTTCTGGCCGGGTATACCACAGCTCATCTAGCGGCCTGCCGTAAATGGGCAACTGCACATGGTGCTTGGTGGCTAACTTTTCTACCGCGCTAGCAAAATCTTCAAAACGGTCAATCGGCACAAAGACGCCATCCATAATCGGCGGCGTTGCGTGGCCTGCCGCGCTGTGCATGAGTGAGTATGAGGTGACTTTGTGAACGCTGTGAAGTTCGCTGACTGATTCGTCCTTTGCAAATTCCACGACGCCATCGAGGTCTTTAAGGATTTTCGCCATGCGTTTTACCTTGTGTGCTCGTGTTCGCTCGCTAAAGTCGTTGAATGACGCGACAACGACAGCTGCGACAGCACCTTCTTTGGCGGCTTCTTCGTAGAAGCTAAACTCTTTGCCCTGTTTTTTTGCTCGTTCGAAGTACGCGCCTTCGATATACTCTAATCCGCTTGGGGAAAGCTGCTCAACCGCGTCTATCGCATCATGTGCGTCGACATGCTTATTAAACGCCGCCACGACTACCGCTGGCGTTTGGTTGACGTATTCTGCACGTAGAATCATTTCAGAAATAATACCGAGCGTACCCTGGCTACCCAAAAACAGCGGCGACAAATCGAAGCCTTCTTTTGTCTTTACTTCACCCAAACTTGCATAGCCGCCATGATCTAAACCATCATGAAACGCAAGCTGATCTGCAATAAGTGCTTTGTTCTGCTCGATAAGATTGTCGACTTCACGATAAATATCGCCTTCGAAGTTGTCGAGTTTCTTCTTCTTTTCAAGTTCACGCTTGCTCAGGCGATGTGTCTGAATCGCATCACCACTCGATAGCACCACCTCTAGCTTCTGCACGGCTTTTAACATGTGTCGTGATCGTGCCAAGGCGCCTCCCACAGTAGCCGTACCGGCTTCGTAACTCAGCTTTGGAATACTAGTGCCATGAATACTGAGAGTGTTTTGCAAATCAACCACCGTTACACCAGGCTGCAGGCGAATTAGTTTTTGCTTGCTGTCGTACTCGAATATGCGATTCATGTGCGCTTCAGTGGCCACCACCAATCCTTTACCAACTGCTCCGCCAGTTTTATCGCTACCGCTACCACGAGCAATAATGGGAAGCGTATGTCCTTTCAGAGATAGCTGCCAGGCAAAACGAGCAATTTTTCGAATATCGTTCGTAATCATAGGAAACACGACTGCGTCTGGCGTTACAGAAAGAACGCTACCATCTGTTGAATAGAGCTCCCGAATCGCCGGGTCTACCGTTACTTCACCCAAGATGTGTTTATTTAGATACTCAGCAATTTTACTCACCCGTGCTACTCCGTTTTCGTACTCATTGTATCATACCACAAGCAGTATAGATTACTAGGGCTTTATCTCTAGAAGAATATTTGCTATGCTTACAAGCGTACCAGCCAGGCTTCTTGTACCAGCAACGAGGGCAATGCCCGAGCTTTAGCGAGGAGGAGCTATGATAGTGAATTCATTTCGCTACCATAGCGGAGGAGCAGTGCTCCTCCTATACAACCGCGCGGATGTGGTGGAATTGGTAGACACGCATGCCTTAGGAGCATGTGCCGCAAGGCGTGAAGGTTCAAGTCCTTTCATCCGCACCAACGAAAGAACCGACCATTCGGTCGGTTTTTTCTTTTGGGGCCATGAATGGCCAGAACCTTCACGGTTTGCTATGCAAACCCAGTGAAGCTATCGCTCACTTTGTTCGCTCCTCCGCTCGCTTTGCTCGCTACGCCAAGTCCTTTCATCCGCACCATACAAAAATTACGACCAAATGGTCGTAATTTTTGTATAGAACTGGTTTACGGATCTGAGCTAATAACTGAAAACAAACAAAAAAGCGCTGCTAGCGCTCTTCTCGGCGGAAGTAGGTAAGGTTCGCTGATCCATAACTACGATTGTCCACCACAACAACTCCGGTTCTGGGCGAGACCTCACCTCTTCCTGGATGAGATAATACCATAAGCGCCGTTGGTTTGAGTAGCCCCATGAGCTGCATAACTGTGGATAACTGCACATCATGGTATGGTGGATCAGCAAAAATTACGTCGAAACCATCTATTTCAGCGCTGTTGAACCAATTATTGACCGTCGTTTGAATAATCGTTGTTTTATTTTCTACACCAAGAAGTTTTGCATTGTTCCGTATGATTTTTGCGGCAATGCGGTCTTTTTCAATAAACACCACTTCACGCGCTCCACGGCTAAGCGCCTCGAACCCAATACTCCCCGATCCAGCAAACGCATCGAGTACACGCGCACCGTTAATTTCGCTCCCTATAGAGTTAAACATGGCATTACGTATGCGCTCACTCATGGCGTGAGTTGAGCTACGACCCGGGGCATCGATAGTACGCCCCCCAAACAGACCCGCGATTATACGCACGTTCACTGCTCTACCCCCTTCTGAGCGATACGGTATGCGTTGTACCACGCAAGCGTGACCGCTACGACAATACGCGGTAATAGCTCACGATTTGAGAGACGGGCAAGCTCGGTGGTCCAGCCGCCTTTTTTGTACGTTTCGTACATGCCAAGCGCAGAGACCTCTTTGACAAGCCGCAGATACACAGACTCGTACCCCTCATCACGAAGTTCATCGATGTCGTGCACAGAAGGCATGCCGGAACCATACCGAAACGGTTTCGCGGTCGTTGCAACGCCTGCTTCAAATAGCGTGTGATTCGTCATAATACCTTTCGCGCCCCAATATTGCCAATTGTTTCGTACTTTTTCGCGCTTTGAACTTCCAGCCATGACCATTTTTCCGCGTACATTATGCAGCTTTTCTTCGCTGACATGCTTCATATCTCGCACTTGGTCTTCGTATGGCTCATGGTGCGCCGGAGTAAGCCCATCGACAACAGCATGGGCGAGCCATGCGGCCTCGAACGATGCGCGGATGGTATCGTTCGCTTGCAACGAAAGGGCAAGATTATGAGTGTGGTTCGCAATGTCTTCGAGTAATCGGCCCTCGCTGGGCTTGTCTGGGTCAATAAAATGCCACGGCTCGTCACGACCTGGGCTTTTCAGCTTGATACCATCCGGCCCTCTAGAGCCTTCGAAATGCAAAATTTCTGTAATAGATGGGAAATCTTGTCGGGTATTGAGTAGCGCGTTTAAGTGCTTTCGTGCAACACGATCAATCTTCTGGTGCGTACCGAGGTGGCGTCCAGATTTATTTTGCTTGGGAAGTGGACCAAAAGAATACATATAATTAGTTGAGTGTCGTTACACGCTGGTAGTGCTCTACCTGGCGAGCCAACTCTTTATATTGTAGCAAGCTATCCCCGCTGGCAATAAAATCTTGCGCCGCTTTTGATGCTTTTACTATTAATTCTGCATCGGCAAGGCTAGCAATCTGCAAGTTAAGCTCGCCATGCTGTGCGCGACCATAGATTTCGCCAGGTCCGCGTAACTTCAGATCTACTTCAGCAAGATAGAATCCATCTTGCGATTTCTCTACTTCACGCAAACGCTGACTTGGTTTTTTCGTATCACTGGTTAGTAAATAGCAATAGCTCTGGTGTTCACTGCGACCCACACGACCTCTCAGCTGGTGTAGTTGGCTCAAACCATATTGATCGGCGTCTTCTATCAGCATTACTGTTGCATTGGGCACGTCGACCCCAACTTCTACCACCGTTGTGCTGACAAGGATATCCAGAGCACCTTCGGCGAATTCGCGCATAACTAGTTCTTTTTCGGCAGATTTCATCCGTCCATGCAGCAATCCGATTCGCCGATGCCCAAATACTGAGTTTTTTATGTTGCGAAATTCCAGCTCGACACTTTTTGTGTCATTTAATGGATTATTATCAATCAATTTGCATATGATATAGGCCTGCCGACCCTCAGCTAGTTGCTGGTCAATCGCTGCATAGAGCGCTTTTCTGCTGGTAGGTGCCCATATCTTTGTTTGGATTGGTTTTCGATTTTTTGGTTTCTGCTTGATAATCGATACGTCCAGCTCGCCATACAGAGTAAGTGCCAAGCTGCGAGGAATTGGTGTCGCCGTCATAGCTAGCATATGCGGCATATGCTCGGATTTCTCAAGCAATGTTTGCCGTTGTTCAACTCCAAACCTGTGCTGCTCATCAATCACCACGAAGCCAAGCTTGTGAAACTGCACGGTTGGCTGCAATAACGCGTGCGTGCCTACCAAAATGTCGACATCGCCATGCTTTACGGACTGCAGCAGCGCATCTCTGGCTTTTCCCTTTACCGACCCTGTAAGAAGCGCCGTTCGTACGCCGAATGGTGCCAATAGCGTATTGAGTGATTCGGCGTGCTGGGCGGCAAGAATTTCGGTGGGTGCCAAAAAAGCTGACTGAAAGCCATGACTCGACGCCTGGCGCGCCGCCAACCCAGCCACGACAGTCTTTCCAGCGCCGACGTCGCCTTGCAATAATCGATTCATGGGTGTTTGCGATTGGAAGTCCTGCAAAATATCCCAGGCCGCTTGTTTTTGCGCTGGCGTGAGCTCAAACGGCAATTTCGCGACAAATTGTTGAACAATCGCTTGCTCAAAGGGAATATGCCAGCTATCAAGCCGGGCGTTGGCCTGTTTGTTTAGCTGGGCAGCAAGTAGTAGCTGAAATAGCTCGTCGAACGCTAGCCGATGACGCGCTTCTCGAATGTCATCTGGGTCTTGCGGGAAATGCATGCCCAGCAGTGCCTGATTAATCGATACAAGCTTCTGTGAGCGTATGATTCGCTCAGGGAGTGTCTCGGGTAGCATAGTCATCAGTGGGCGTAGTTCAGCAAGGATTTTTCGTACAAGTTGGCTCTTGAGGCCTTTCACGCTTGGGTAGACCGGTAGCAGCCGGTCGGTTTGCACTGGTAAGTCGCTTACTTTCTCGGCACTTGGGTTCGTCAGTTGATGTCGATTGTAATTAAACTCGAATTCACCCGAGAAAAAATATTCTTGTTTTGGGTCTTTTAGCTGCGTTGCCCTATACGCTTGGTTAAACCACACTGCCTGAAGTTTGCCGGTTTCGTCGACCAACGTGGCTGTAGTGACCGTCATACCCCGCCGCACACGCTGCGTTGTTACCGCCTCGCAACGAGCACGAATCGTACGTTTTCCCGGGGAGATGTCGCATATCGCGGTTACTTCAGAAAAATCCTCGTGCTTGCGTGGGAGAAAATACAGCAAATCGCCCACCGTATGTAAATTCGCCGCAGCAAATTGTTCGGCCGTTTTCTCACCAACACCCTTAACCGCTTGAAGCGGCGTCGCTAATCTCATAGCTATAGTGTACAAGATGCTACACTAGAAGTAACACACAAGGAGGACATGTGGAATTTCCAACACAGATATTTAAGGCCTATGACATACGCGGTAAGGTGAATACTGAGCTGATTGCTGATTTATGCGAAAGGGTCGGAGCGGCGACAGCACGCTGGCTCCCGTCACAAGGCATCGTGGCTGTTGGGCACGACATGCGCCCAGACTCAAGACAGCTCGCAGACGCGCTGATTGCAGGCCTGCGCTCACAAGGACGTGACGTATGGGATATTGGCGAAGTAACGAGTGATATGATTTACTTTGCTATCGGTGCATACGACCTGGCCGGTGGTGCCGTGGTGACAGCAAGTCACAACGCAGGCGACTATAACGGAATTAAAATCTATCGCGACAAAGTGACTCCTGTTGGCCTCGATAGCGGTCTCGATGCAATCCGAGATAGCGCTCGTGATGACACCTTTACGTCTTTAGAATCCGAAGGAAGGCTTGAAAAGAAGAATATTACCGACGAATGGGTAGCGCATGCGCTTGAAAGCGTCGAACCTTCGACGTGGCCTGCATTTAATATCGCTATAGACGCAGGTAATGGCATGGCGGGCGCTATTCTGCCGTCTGTGCTTGATAAGCTCCCGATTGTTGCTAAACAAATGTATTTCGAACTTGATGGCACATTCCCAAACCACGAGGCTAACCCACAAAACCCGGACAATTTAAAAGATTTAATTGCTGTCGTTCGCGAGTCTTCGCTCGACTTTGGCATTGCCTTCGACGGTGATGGTGACCGTGCTGGTTTTGTCGACGATCTAGGCAGACCCGTACTCGGCACCGACCTGATTTCTATCGTCGCTAAAATGATACTCGAAAAAAACCCTGGTACGAAAGTCGTTCACGATGTGCGTACGAGCCGAGCTACGACAGAACTTATTAGAGAATGGGGCGGTGAGCCTGTACGTACAAAAGCCGGCCGTGTCTATATTGGCGCACTAGTGCGAGAAGTTGGTGCGAAATTTGGTGGGGAAACAACTGGTCATCTATTCTTTGCTAGTAATTACGACGCAGACTCTGGGCTAATTGCCGCACTCTACGTGATGCAAGCAATTGCCGAGTCTGGCAAGAAGCTATCGGAGCTTGTGGATGAGTATCGACGCTATGAGATGCCTCCTGAAATTAATTTCGAAACGACAAAAAAAGATACCGTCATTGCGGATTTGAAACAGCACTATGCAGACAAAGAACAGGACGAGCTTGATGGGCTGACTGTTGAAGCGGATGAGTTTTGGTTTAATCTACGTGGCAGCAATACAGAGCCACTGATACGGCTAAATATTGAAGCCACAACCCCTTCAGTGTTAGAGGCCGAGCTCTCTGTTATTCGCGAAATTGTTGCCCGGCACGCTTAGCGTACAATCACAAAACTGTTCTTGCCCTTTTTTAGGAGGCCAACAGTGCCTAACTCTGTTTCAATTGTCACTTTCTGGCCGTTAAAGGTGACCGCTCCGCCCTCAATAAGACGACGTGCTTCGCCATTGCTTTGAGCTATACCGCTGCCCGTTAGTGCTTCGATTGCTGATATACCTACCTGTACCGTCGGCAGCTCATCTGCAAGTAGCTTGTAATCTTCTGCGCGTAGCTTGCCCTCTGTGCCATTACTAAACAGCACTTCAGTAATTTGCTGTAATTGATCGGCTTTTTCACTACCGTGTACGAGTGCTGTCACTTCGTGTGCGAGTCTCTTTTGCAGTGTTCGAAGATACGGCTCTGAACGGTGCGCTTGAATAAGCTCGTCGACGGTAGGTTTATCGAGCAGCGTATATATCTTTATCAGATCTTCGGCAGTTTCATCATCAGTATTCAGCCAGAATTGATAGAACTTGTACGGACTCGTCATTGCCGCATCAAGCCAAACCGCGCCGTCTTCTGATTTACCAAATTTGACACCCGTTTGCTTGTTTACCACTAGTGGTGCGGTAAATACGTGAGCTTCGCCACCTGTCAGTTTTCGTATTAGCTGTACACCCATAATAGAGTTACCCCATTGATCTGCGCCAGCAAGCTGCAAGGAAGCGCCCTTTTCCCTGAAAAGATGCACAAAATCGTAACCTTGGATCAAGCTGTAGCTAAATTCGGCGTAACTAATGCCACTGCCACCCTTACCAACTCGAGCTTGCACAAAATCTCTGTCGAGCATTTGGGTCATGCTGGCGTGCTTACCAACATCACGCAGAAACTCCAAATAGCCCATATCTTTAAACCAGTCATAATTGTCCACTATCTCAAAGTCTTTACCCGCAAATATAGTCGTGTACTGCTCGGCAAGGCCAGCTTTGTTTTTTTCTATATCAGCCAGCGTTTGAAGGTCACGCTCTTGCTTTTTACCATCTGGGTCACCAATCATGCCTGTAGCACCGCCTACGAGCAAAATCACTTTGTGGCCATGGTCGATAAAATGTCTCACTAACATAGCAGCGGCTAGATTGCCAATCGTCATGCTGCTCGCACTTGGGTCAACACCCCAATATAATGTTCGAGGTTCGTTAATGTCTGCAAGGTCGGCAAATGTGTATTGGTTAACAAAGCCTCGCCAAGTTAATTCTTCAGATAGTGTGCTCATATGCACCAGTATACTACAGGAGTAGGAAGATGAAAATTAAGCATAACAACCGCCGGGTTTGGTGCTATACTAGTACTAATAACTTATGGGAAAAACATCACGCGAACGCAAACAATCTGCGCAAACTGCGCGACCTCGACCATCGAGGTCTTCTAAACGTCGCATGAACGTGTACTCTAACTTATCGCATAAGCGACGAACACGCAAAGATCAGCTGGCACGTAAAAAGGCGGAGTATCTTGCGACTTTGCCCAAACATCCTGTGAAGCGGTTTTTCTATCGCTTGAACCCGAAGCGTCAGGCGAAATACTGGTTTAGTCGCGAGGGAGCATTGATGGCACTAAAGGTGGCGGGGCTTGGTGTCCTTGCCATGTTCCTGCTAGCAGGTGGACTATTTGCCTACTACCGAAAAGATATCGATCAAATTCGACCGAGCGAACTCGCAAAACGAGTACAAACCACTGTTTCACGGTATTACGACCGCAATGGTAAGCTGCTCTGGGAAGACAAGGGCGACGGCGACTACAAGTTGGTTGTGGATGGCAACGAAATAGCGAAAACCATGAAGGAAGCAACCGTTGCGATAGAAGATAAAGACTTTTACCGCCACCATGGCGTCAGTTTTTCAGGACTACTTCGCGCGGCAATAAACAACACACAAGGACAAAGCGTACAGGGTGGCTCAACCTTGACGCAGCAGCTTGTAAAGCAAGTATTTTTCGCCGATGAGGCACAAGATAGAGGCCTGAGCGGTATCCCTCGTAAGATTAAAGAAATGATTTTAGCTATAGAGGTAGAGCGAATGTACAACAAGTCGCAGATTCTTAACCTCTACCTGAATGAAAGTTCATACGGTGGACGCCGTAATGGAGTTGAATCAGCTGCGAACACGTACTTTGATAAACATGCAAAAGATTTAACCCTGGCCGAATCTGCACTGCTGGCCGCAATCCCAAACCAGCCTGGCTTGTACAACCCATACAATGAATTTGGCAATGAAGCGCTGATTGCACGCCAACACAAAGTTCTTGATTCAATGGTGCGGGAAAAATTCATCACGAAAGCACAGGCAGAAAAAGCCAAGAAAGAGGCCATCCTTGATACCGTACAACCAGAGGGCAATCAGTTCAAAAACATCAAGGCGCCTCACTTTGTGATGATGGTACGCAGCGAACTAGAGAAAAAACTCGGCAAGGCTACGGTGGGCCGTGGCGGCTTAAACGTGACGACTACGCTCGACTTGAGAGTTCAACGTAAACTCGAGAAAGAGATGAAAAGCATGTTCAATTCTTACTACCCAGATTATGCCGGGTTTAGTAACGGCGCTGGAACAATTGAAGATGTTAAAACTGGACAAGTTATCGCGATGCTGGGAAGCAGAGACTGGAACTACCCTGGCTTTGGGCAAGATAACGCCGCGACTGCATTCATTTCACCAGGCTCATCAATAAAGCCGTTTGTCTATACGGAATTATTTGAAGATAAAGGTGAAGATGCACTCAATTTTGGTAGCGGTTCAATATTGTCTGACAGCAAAATCACATTCGCTGGATCTCCGGCATATACCCCTTCAAATGCCGACGGGGGCTACCGAGGCAACATTACCCTCAGAAAGAGCCTTGCACTATCTCGAAACATTCCTGCTATTAAGGCAATGCAAATTAGCGGCGTCGATCCTACGTTAAAAACAATACGACTCATGGGTAATAAGTCGTACTGTACGATCGGTAACGAAAAACAAGCTAGTTTGTCTGCTGCAATCGGAGCGTGTGGCACGCGAATGGTCGACCATGTTGGTGCGTTCAGTACATTAGCTCGTGGAGGTATGTACATGCCAAACAGTAGCATCTTAAAGGTCACTAATTCGAACGGTGAGACGCTAGAAAAATACAAAAAAGAAACAAAACGCGTCGTTAGCAACCAAGCGAGCTACGTGGTCTCTGACATCCTTGGTGATAGCAATGCAAGGCTTGGGCTATTCGGAAGGTCTATTACGCCAACACTCGATGCCCAAGGAATCAAGATGGCTGTAAAAACAGGTACGAGTGACACTGGTGTGAATCGTCAGGCGCGAGATATCTGGACAACCGGCTACACACCACACGTCGCTGGCGCTATATGGCTTGGCAACCCGGCGCTGCAACCGCTTAAATTTGGCTACTCGAACATTCCAGCAATAGTGCTCGATCCTGTTATGGCCTACGCGACCCAACTTTATATCAAAGACGGTGAGGCAAAGCAGGGTGATTGGTTCAAGCAGCCAAAAGGTATACAGAGAATCGGCAGCGAAGTGTATCCATCGTGGTATAACCGCTCGAAAGCATTAAGCGGCGAGGAACTAACTTTCGATAAAGTCTCTAAGAAGCGAGCGACGAAATGTACGCCCGATGACGCAAAGATAAAAATTAAAGTCACTAAGACCACTGACCCTGTTTCAAAAAAGACCATCTACATTGCACCAGACGGATATGATGCCAACGCGAAAGACGACGCTCACAGCTGTAGCGATCAGGGCCCCTCTATTAGCGGCATTACCGTGAATGGCAACGAAATCAGTGTTCGCGTCAATAGAGGTACCTTCGCTCTCGATACTCTATCTATAAGTTACGATGGCCAGAGTATTGCTTCGATGAGTGTCAAGAACAGCGGCACCTACACAACGACATACGATATCAAGAAAGCAGGAAGAATTTCTGCAAACATCGTTGACAGCGGCTATTACTCCGACTCTGCCTCACAAAGGTATAAACCACCTTCGTCTTCAGGCCCATAGCTACTCATTTGCGAGTTGAACGAGGCTATCCTCGGCATTTTTCGGCGCTTTACGTGCGCCTCGTGAGCTAGAAGGTCGCTTGCGACCACTGTGCCTAGTAATGTCCTTATCCTGCGCCTTTCCCACCTTTTTTGCGAACATCATACGGCCCGCTGCCGTCTGTAGTGCTCGAATGAACTCAACCTCAACTGTAGTGCCAATATCTTTGACCGCTTTCTCAACAACGACCATCGTACCGTCACTTAGGTATCCTACCGCTTGCTGAGAGTCGTTTCCTTTTTGAATGAGCTCTAGAGACACCTTCTCCCCTGGCAGAAATGCCATGCGTAGGTTTGAAGCAAGTTCGTTAATATTGAGTACGAATATACCCTCAACTTGGGCAACTTTATTGAGATTAAAGTCAATAGTACAAATATAGCCATGATGCTTCTTCGCAAGCTCGACGAGCCGAGTATCCACTCCGCCGTGTCCAACAGGCCCATCATGTAATATCTCCACACTCACATGCTTTATTTCTTTCAGTTCATTAATTGCGTCGAGGCCACGTCGAGCGCGAGAGCGCTTGTCTGGATCGGCGCTATCGGCAACAAGCTGCAATTCAGAGACAACGCTTCGTGGTATGACGAGCCTTGACGGGACAAAACCAGTCATTGCAGCGGTTAAAACCCTGCCATCCATGAGGACAGACGTGTCGACAAAGACGGGCTTCGCGAGTCGTTTATTTTTTAGATGTGGCGTGTGCTGCATGTATATGAGGTACGATACCTCGATAACTGCAATCCCCACCAGAGTCAGTATTACTAATTCCATACATTCCTTTCATTATTTCAAATAGTCGATAAGTGCTTGGCGCAACGTTGCAACCGATGTCGTGATGCCTGCTTTAGCAGACGACTTTGGGCCAATAATATTTGTAAAGCCTAGTTTTTTTGCCTCAGCACTACGCCGTGCAGCAGACATGACTGATCGAATTTCGCCACCAAGACCGACTTCGCCAAATACTACCGTATGCTCCTCGAGCTTACGCTGAGCCGCTGCGCTTGCGATAGCCATACAAATCGCAAGATCGGCCGCGGGGTCAGACAGTTTGAGGCCTCCAACGACGTTTATGTAAATATCCTTATCTGATAAATTCAATTTTGTGCGCCGTTCGAGAACGGCAATAATAACATTTAATCGGTTTAAGTCGAAGCCGCTAGCTGTCCGCTTAGGATAGCCGAAATTCGTTGGATTGACAAGTGCCTGGATTTCTACGAGAAGTGGCCGATTACCCTCCATCGTTGCGAGCACCACCGAGCCATCGGAATTTTGTCGCTCTGCGAGTAGCGCAGCCGATGGGTTCTCAACAATGTGCAGTCCTGTTTCGTCCATGTCGAAAATCGCTGCTTCGCTCGTAGAGCCAAAGCGATTCTTGGCAGCTCTAAGTATCTTAAACCCACCGTAGCGATCACCCTCAAACTGTAGAACAACGTCGACCAGATGCTCGAGAACTTTTGGACCAGCAATACTACCTTCTTTTGTGACGTGCCCTACTAACACCACCGCAGCGCCTGAAGCCTTGGCTGCGCGGAGTATCACATTGCTGCTATTGGTAATCTGACTAACGCTTCCCGGTGCACTAGCAACTTCAGCGAGGCTGAGTGTTTGTATGGAGTCAATAATAACAAGACTGTGCGCATCCGATCGAATGGTTGCTGCAATATCATCAGCGCTGGTACTCGCGACAAAACTTAGCTGGTCTTGCGTATGTGCTCCCAGTCGTTGAGCGCGCAATTTTACCTGATGAGCGCTCTCCTCTCCACTCACATATAGCACCGGTTTGCTGCGCGCCACATACGCAGCAATCTGAAGCAGCACAGTGCTTTTACCAATACCTGGTTGACCAGCCAGCAGCATCACGCCACCTGGTAAAATACCCCCGCCTAGAACCTCATTGACGTCTGCAATACCTGTATCAAGTCTCGCCAGCCTTTGCTCATCAGCGATCGATCCTATCGTTTGTGGACGCAGTACCGTGCCACTGCTATGACTTTTTGCAACAGCAGACGCACCAGTTTCAACTAGCTCTT
This sequence comes from bacterium, assembly GCA_030431855.1. Classification (GTDB taxonomy): domain Bacteria; phylum Patescibacteriota; class Saccharimonadia; order Saccharimonadales; family Saccharimonadaceae; genus UBA1020. The sequence goes on along the minus strand of JAUIII010000004.1, from coordinate 46,191 downwards.
CAGCTAATGTGTTCCATTCTCCGCAATTATCACACTTACCTGTCCATTTCGGGTACTGTGCGCCACAGTTATTGCACACAAATTTGTGTTTTGCTTTCGCCATAGGTCTAGTATACCTTAGTTACAGCTCTGCCGCTGGTGCAAGATTACTATCAATACTCTTATTCAGTGCGGATGATTCCGCGGCAACCGCTTCTAATTCGCTCCGTAGCTTTTTTGATAGAGTTATGTCACTATTTATCCGCGCGCGCGTCGCCTTTAACCTTTCGACTTCGGTTAGCAACTGAGCTCGTGCAGCGTCAAATTCACCCTGAGTACTGAAGCCACCTTGCTGTTGGGCACGTGTATTAAAAGCGGCAATTTGCTGCTCTAGCGCTTTTGCTTGCGTGTTATAACGCTCGGTTGCTTGGTTGATTCCATCAATCAGACTGTTTAATCTGGAAGCAAGGCTCGCTGCTTTGTTGCTGAGCCTATCAAAAACCGCTTGAGAGTTCTCGTGGAACGAAACAATCGCGAGACGATCTGCAAAGTACTTAGCATATTCCTTTTCGAGAGGCGCGCTTAAGTTTCTGAATTCGGTCCCGAGTATAGAGAAGAGCTCATTGTTCTCTTCTCCAGGTTCATACTTTTTATAATATTTCATCCGTTCGATGAGGTCTTTGTCACGCACTTTCTTGTAGTCCGACTGTAGATGCTCAGAAAGCTTGTTTCTATCTGCATCAGACATACGCTCCCAGACAGCATGCAGAAGCTCGTGGGCTGCAGTTACTTCTTCAATCCCTGAGAGTTGTTTGTTTGTCACGTCGAAAATGTATATGCGCTGCGAGACATAGCAACCAAGCACGGGGCTGTCTGCCTCCATACGCTGGCACTCATCGTTAAACGTTGAACGACCAGCAATATCTGGACGACTTGCATAAAAATAAAACTTACCGGTATCGGTGAGGTTTGTCGTCTGGCTGATGCTCGCAACAGCTTTTGATGGCTGATACGAAACATAGTGAAACGCGTCTACAATCCACTGATGGTAGACAACTGCAAGCAATGTTATCAGCGCCACCATTAATACAGATGCAAGCTGTGTGTTTCGCTTACGAGGTCTCGTTGTTTGATTCGGTTGTGGCATTAATGGTTATGGTACCTTTTAGGGCACGAGCCGTCAATAAGGAGCCTTTCTCAAACGTGCCAGATAGTATGCCCTCGGCTATTGCATGCTCTAGTTCGTCCTCAATCGCGCGTCGCATTGGTCGCGCCCCAAACTTTTCGTCATGTCCAATTTTCATAATATGTTTTTTTGCAGATGGTGTTACCACTAGGTGTATACCCTTCTGAACTAATCTAGCTTGTAATTCGTTTATCAACGTATCGAATATTTTCGAAATTTCTTTTTTCGTCAAAGCCCTGAATGTAATGATAGAGTCAAAGCGATTGATCAGCTCAGGACGCATTATTTTTTCGAGGGCACGTTTGGTTTTTATCTTATTCTCTTCGTGTAGTTCGTCGAGCTTTTCGTTGCCTTTTCTTGATGTAGAGTTAAAGCCTAAGCTCGCCTCCCGTTGCATTGCATCAGCCCCCAGGTTGCTAGTGAGTATGACGATAGTGTTACTGAAATCTACCCGACGCCCCTTCGCGTCGGTTAATGCTCCATCTTCAAGTAGCTGCAAGAGTAGCTGAAACACATCTGGGTGAGCTTTTTCGATTTCGTCAAATAGCACTACGCTATACGGTTGTCGCCGGATTTTATCTGTTAGCTGACCCCCGTCATCATAGCCCACATAGCCAGCTGGGGCACCCAGTAAGCGACTGGTATTGTGTCGTTCACCGAACTCGCTCATATCAATTTTAATCAATGCGTCGTCGCTACCAAACACCTCCCGCGCCAGCACGCGCGCAAGCTCTGTTTTGCCGACGCCTGTTGGACCCATAAATACAAAACTACCTATTGGACGCTTGCTGCTAGCTATGCCGCTCCGACTGCGTCGAACGGCTCGAGAAACTTTTTCGACAGCTTCTTCTTGACCAATAATATGCTTCGCCAAATGTTTTTCCAGCGATTGCAGCATACGTGCTTCAGACTTCTGTACACGCTTCACTGGTATGCCAGTCATCACTGCAACAGCATGGGCAACGTCATCATCGGAAAGCTTAATGGGATTCTTCTGTTCATATCGTCGTTTTAGTTCATCAAGCTTCTGTGAAACTTGACTGCTACGAGTTTTGTATAAAGCAGCCCGCTCATAATCTTCGGCGGCGACAGCATCCTCCATTTTCTCGTTGAGATTCTTGAGTTCTTTCGCGTACTCACGAGCTTTGCTTGGCTTATGTCCATGTTTCACTCGAACTCGGGCTGCCGCCTCGTCAATTACGTCAATTGCCTTGTCTGGCATAAAGCGCTCAGAGACATACCTATCTGCCATTTGAACTGCCATTTCAAGCACTTCATCACTCATTGCAACGCCATGATGTTTCTCATAGTATGTACGCAATCCTTTTAGTATCGAAATTGTATCTTTCAGACTTGGCTCAGGAACCACAATCGGCTGTAAGCGTCGCTCAAGCGCCGCGTCTTTCTCAACGTACTTCCGATACTCATCGAGCGTCGTTGCACCTATTAGGTGAAGTTCTCCGCGAGCGAGCGCAGGCTTTAGAATATTCGCAGCGTCAAGCGCCCCCTCTGCAGCTCCGGCGCCTACCAGCAGGTGAAGTTCGTCAATAAACAGCACGATATTTTTCTGCGTACGAATTTCGCTCATTACTTTTTTCAAGCGTTCTTCAAACTCTCCACGATATTTTGTCCCTGCAATCATACCTGCCATATCTAACTGAATCACCCTCTTGTCCAGCATATGATCCGGAACATCCTCGTTGGCTATGCGCTGGGCAAGGCCCTCAACGATAGCAGTTTTTCCAACCCCGGGGTCTCCGATAAGCACCGGGTTATTCTTTGTACGTCGACTAAGAATCGTTACCATTCGCTCAAGCTGGTTGCCTCTGCCCACTACTGGGTCTAGCTTACCAGCGCGCGCTTGGGCCGTTAGGTCAGATCCAAACGTTTCAAGCGCACCGCCACGTTTTCGCTTTTCCTTTGGGGCAGTTGTTATGTCACTATCGTGAAACGAATTGTGTTGACGCTCGAAAATGTCTTCTATTTCAGCTTTCATCGCTTCAGTATCAACGTCCATGTCTGCAAGTAGAGAGGTTGCTTTTGCGCCCTTTTGGCTCAATATACTATATAAAATATGTTCTGTGCCCACGTAGTCTTGATGAAACTCTTGAGCGATTTCCCAGCCCATCTTTAGCGTTAATTTCACCGTGTCACTGAGCCCAATCATGCCTGTGCTCACAATAAAATTTCGAGGAGAAAGGTTAAGGGCAAGTTCTGTGCGTTCCAAAGTTACGTTGGCGTCGGCCAGCAGTTTTGCGCCAACCGATGACCCTTGCGCAAGGACGCCCATGAGTAAATGCTCGGTACCAATATAATTACTACCGTACCCGCGTGCTATCGCGCCAGCGTGTTGTAGACTGGTTTTCGCGTTATCAGTCAACTTTCCGACAAACTCTGCGAAATCTTCACTCATATTGTTCGTCCTCCACGCGTTTATCTTGCATTCTATACCTAGTATACAAAAAAATTAGCACTCGTGCAATACGAGTGCTAATTTGGGTTGCGACATACTAGTCTGCTGATTCGTTAACTGCGTCGAGCAGCGAATCTTCGATATTCTTCCGAGACGCTTTTGGCTCAGTAGTCGCCTTCGCTTTAGCCGTTTCGATATCAAGTTCGTAGCCTGTCAGTCGACTCGCCAGACGTACGTTTTGACCAGCGCGGCCGATAGCAATTGACTGCTGGTCTTCATTGACAAATACCTTGGCAGATTTGGCTTTCTCGTCTATCTCAACCTTTGCAATCTCTGCTGGACCTAGCGAGCTCACGATGAACTCATTTGGGTCGTCACTGTAGGGAATTATATCAATTTTTTCTTGATCGCCAACTTCATTCATAACCGCCTGCACACGCGTTCCATGGCCACCAACAAACGTGCCGACCGGGTCTACCCCAGGAACGCTTGAAAAGACCGCCAGTTTCGTGCGTCGTCCCGCTTCTCGTGCGATGGCTTTAATCTCAACGGCACCAGTTTCCATTTCTGGCACTTCCTGCATGAACAAATGCTCGACAAACGCTTCGTTGCCACGACTTAGTATCAGTTGTGGGCCGCGATTGTCACGCTCGATATCCTTTATAAATACCTTGATTCGACTACCAATACTGTAGAACTCGCCCTGAATCTGCTCACTTTGAGGGATGATACCCACTGCTTTACCGAGTTCAACGCGAACGACACGGGGTTCAACGCGCTGTACCGTTCCAGTCACAATGCTGCCAATTTTGTCTTCATATTCTTCGAGTACAACTTCTCGTTCAGCTTCGCGCAAGCGCTGCAATACAACTTGCTTTGCTGTCTGTGCTGCTACACGACCAAAGCTTGTCACTTCGTGCACATCTTCAAGTACGTCGTCGAGTTTCGCGCCTTTTTTAATTTTCTGCGCATCCTCAACACTAATTTGATATGCGTCGTTTTCTACTTCCTCTACCACCGTATGGCGTACATATACCTTTGCGGTTCCTTTTTGAGTATTGAGTTCTGCTCGAACATCTTGGTCGCGCTCACCGTTGTCGCGTCGCCATGCTGCCGCGATTGCCTGTTCAATAACATCAAGCACAACGTCCTCGGGGAGGTTTTTTTCCTCGGCAATTGTGTGAACTGCCAATGTGAGCTGTTTTAAGTTTAAGTCTTCCATATAGTATGTTCCTTTCCTACAAAAAACTCCGACCTGCCGGCCGGATGTGTACTTTATTTATTATACGCTTCGTATCAGCATCTGGCAAGAACATTCTGCATCGCACTTTTTTCCGCCTCCGTCACCCACAGAGCGTACTTTTGTTTTACAGAAATCTGCCTGGCTACGTACTGACACCTAAACGGTTTATTCGGTGGCAGCCACGTTGCAGCGTCTCCATCTGATTTCTCTTGATTCGCTGGACCGTCAACTGCCAGTAGGTTGAGAGGGTCATTCGCAAGTTGGATGCGCCGCGCGTAGCTAAGCTGCTGTGCGCCTTTTTGCCATGCGTCACTCAGCGCAACCACATGATCAATTTGGACAGCCTGACTACTTGCCGGACCACGAGTGAATTGTATCGTACGTCCCGTATACGGATCGTGCAAGACACCCGAGACAACATGGCACTCGTCATCAAGTCGTGGCGCTTCCAGGTCACGTTTTAAGATGATGTTCCTTGTGTCACATCCAAATACATCAGCCCAGCCATTGCCGAACTGATCTCGTGTATAGCCTGTTTTTGGCGCCCTTCCCTTTACCGACAGGCTCTCTAGTGTACGTATTGATTTCTTTGTTTCGGCAGATTGTGTCTCGTTCACGTTTTGCACTGGTTGGAACTGGCTCTTGCTAAGGGGTATAGCCATAAGAATCATCAGCACTACTACAGCCACTACACGTCGTATGCGGTAAGAATTCATATTCTCAAGTATAATAGAGATATGCAGAACGTACACCGACTTGTTGACTGGCTCACGCCAGAACACTATTCACTCACTCTAGATATTAACCGTGCAGATAAATCTTTTAGCGGAACCGTTACTATCAAAGGTGAAACTCATCAGAATGACTTTATAAGAGTGCATGCAAAAGACTTAATAATCGACCAAGCGACTGTTGATGGACACACGGCGAGCTTCGTGCAGCGCGAAAACGACGAGCTAGAAATCACAAAAACAGGATTGCTTCCAGGGAAACACATCGTCGTACTTGGCTTTAGCGGCACCATTACAGACCAAATGCACGGTATGTATCCATGTTACTTTCAGCATGAAGGCGTAAAGAAATCACTTATTGCTACCCAGTTCGAGAGCCATCACGCACGTGAGGTATTTCCCTGCGTCGACGAGCCAGAGGCAAAAGCGACATTTGATGTGACATTGATAACCGAGACTGACGTAATAGTGCTAGGTAATATGCCCGTCGTATCTCAAGATGAACAAGACGGCAAACTTGTGACTTCATTTGATACAACGCCTCGTATGAGTAGCTATTTACTCGCCTGGGTATATGGGCACATGCAAAGCAAGTCGGGGGTTACTGCATCAGGTGTCGATGTCAACATCTGGTCAACTGTAGCGCAGCCCGCTGAAAGCCTCGATTTCGCCCTTGATAGTGCTATTCAAACCCTTGATTATTTCGAAGAATACTTTGGCGTCCCTTATCCACTACCAAAAGCAGACCACGTAGCCTTACCTGATTTCAGCAGTGGCGCTATGGAAAACTGGGGACTGATTACTTACCGCGAAGCAACGTTGCTTGCCCACCCCACCACAACGAGTGTTTCAAGCAAACGACTCGTTGCTATGGTTATCGCACACGAACTAAGCCATCAGTGGTTCGGTAATCTTGTCACTATGAAGTGGTGGGATAACTTGTGGCTAAACGAAAGCTTCGCCAATTTAATGGAATATCTTGCTCCAGATGCTCTGCATCCAGAATGGAATATGTGGCTCGATTTCGCTGGGCATGAATCAGTTATGGCGCTTCGACGTGACGCAATCGATGGCGTGCAGCCTGTCCAGGTTGAAGTACACCACCCCGATGAAATTACATCACTGTTCGACCCTGCTATCGTGTATGCAAAGGGCGGCAGATTGATGCGAATGCTACAATACTACATTGGGCACGATGCGTTCCGTGCGGGTCTGCAGTCATATTTCAAGAAATACGCATACCAAAACACAGTGGGTGACGACCTATGGAATGAGCTTTCTGCGGCCTCTGGCAAAGATGTGACGTCGTTTATGAACGTCTGGATCTCGCAACCAGGCTACCCGGTAGTATCCGTGATGGAAGACAGCACGACGCAAGCACAGTTTTTCATTGGCGCACACGCGGAATCCTCACGATTTTGGCCGATACCACTGGAAAGTACAGATGAATCATTTCCTTCACTGCTAGAGACAGAGGCACTTGACAAGGGATTGCCTCTCGGTGAACGGTTAAACAAAGATGATACCGCGCATTTTATCACGCACTATTCTGATCCTCACTTCGATGCTGTCTTGCAGCAACTTGAAGATGATGCTCTTTCCCCTGTAGATCGCCTACAATTTCTGCACGAGCAAACGCTACTCGCTCGCGGAGGTAAACTAGGCAGCGAGCAGCTCATCCCGCTCTTGCACACATTCAAGAAGGAAAGCGTTGACAGTGTTTGGGATGTGATCGGCCTTTCCTTTGGAGAACTGAAGAAATTCGTTGATCGAGACAGTAAAGCAGAAGAAAAGCTGCGTTCGTTGAGTACTCGTGTAGGAGAGGCGCAATTTACACGGCTCGGATGGAACCATACGCCAGGCGAGCCCGAGACAGATACAAAGCTGCGAGCCAGTGTCGCTGGCCTGATGGTATACGGACAAGACGAAAACGTACTCAACGATGCCAGGCAGTTATACGAGTCAAGCACCCTTGAGACTATCGAGCCTGAAATACGCGGCTTAGTACTGTCTGTGATGGTGAGACATTTCTCTACGCCAAAGCTGATAAACCTACTTGTTGAAACATACGCCTCTACGAACTCTGTCGACTTGCAGCTAGACATCTGCGATGCGCTCACATCGACGCAAGATCAGCAGACCATTGAAAGACTGCACAGCCTCATGCTTAATACCGAGCAGATTCGAACGCAAGATACTGCGCGCTGGTTTGTTTATTTGATACGTAATCGCGACGCGAGAGATGCTACATGGCAGTGGATGAAGGATAACTGGAGCTGGATCGAGGAACAATTTAGTGGCGATAAGAGTTATGATAACTACCCCCGATACGCAGCGAGTGGCCTCACGACACGCGAACAACTTGAAGACTATAAGCGATTCTTTACACCCCTCATGAAAGAACCCGCCCTGAAACGAGCCATTCAGCTGGGTATCGTTGAAATTCAGGCGCGCGTAGAACTGATCGAAAAGGACAAGCCGGCTGTTGAAAAAGCCCTACTCAATCTCTAGAAATCGATCAACGCTTGGCACCTCGCCCGACGTACTCATGACTGCTAGCTTTCTTGGTGAATCGTACAAATGATGCCAATGCACATACATATCTGCAGCAAATTTCATTTGGCGTAATTTTTTCGGTGTAATCGCTGCGAGTCCGTCGCCACTACGTGCATTCTTTCTGTGTTTTACCTCCACGAAATGCAGTACGTCATCCATTTTTGCTACGATATCTATCTCGCATAGTTTAATCTTCCAGTTTCGCTCTATTACTGTGAAGCCCTGTTGTTCGAGCCAATTCGATGCAGCTTCCTCCGAGCGTGATCCAACTTGGGTTGTATTTTTGTGAGGTTGAACGGCCTTCGCTTGAACAATATCTCCGCTTATTTTCGCTATTGGAGCAAAGCTTCTTCTGTGTAGCGGCGTAAGGCCATATCGTGTCAATGCGTGCGTATGCATCGCTGTTCCGTAGCCAACATGTGACCTAAATCCATAGTTCGGGTACAGCTCATCTTGATGCGTCATATACTCATCTCGCGCAACCTTAGCGACAATACTCGCCGCTGATACACTCGGCACGAGTGCATCAGCTTTTTTCATGGTTGTTACATATGGTGCTAGGCTCGTGTCTTCTAGAAAATTTATGGTGCCATCAATGATAATTTCATGAAATGCTACCTTCTGTGCCTGTATGTCAATAATCGCTCTTCGACAAGCAAGTCGAAGCGCTTCTGAGAGCCCAACTTGATCTATTTCGTCTGCTTGTACCCAGCCCAGGCCTACTGCGGCTGCGCGTTCCATAATTTCATCGTATAGCAATTCGCGTTTTCGTTTTGTCAGTTTTTTACTATCGTTCAGCCCTTTAATTTCAGCCCCTAAGACAACCGCACCCACCACAAGTGGCCCCGCCCACGGCCCTCTACCAACCTCGTCAATGCCTAGAATCATTTATTTCACTATACCAATAAAAATGACGCTGTGCGCGTCATTTTATATAGCTTCATTCTAGGTCTAAGCTTTTTTGGTATTTTTTTGCTCGGGTAGAAAGAGCGATTTCAACTCCCAGCCGGCACCTATTGCGACAAATACAAGAGACATGATGATGTCACTTTGATATGCAGACCACAATTCACCATTTTGTAGGTTTGCGAAAAAGAATTCTTTAACGTCAGCATCCAGCACTCCAGCACCTGGAAACTCTGCGACATACGCATCATACATATCGCTATACATGCCTGCGAGAAATGCTAACGCTACGGCTACTAGCATTATCGCTACTAGAATGATTGCCGCGGGCTTGGTCATCTTACCTCCAGAGCCGAGCTTATACAGCCAGATTGCCCCGTATGCTGTTACAAATGAGACGATTGAAGCAATGAAGCCAGTTCGCCATACGATGACCCAAAGCGCTATCGTCACAGGGACTACTGCCAGGGCTAACAATACACCTTTTGTGCTTATTGTTGATGTATTCACGTATTTCTCCTTTTATAATGTGATGTGATAAGTATAACCATAAGCCGCTCTTTTTACTAGCAAAAAGAGTCCTCGTAGAGAGAACTCTATATGTGTCAGTGTTAGCATGTATTACGCTTCGCTTGCTTTGTGCGCTGCTTCCACAGCGTCTTGCTTTGCCTTTAGTTCGGCTTCTTCAGCAGCTTTCGCAGCAGCTTTTTCTTCAGCGGCTTTAGCTTTTTCTTCTTTCAAACGAGCTTCCTCGGCTTCTGCGTGCGGGTCGCGTACGTCATTAACTGCTTCACGGTCGAAGTTCTGCGCAGTCAAGCGAGCGCTCTTTCCAGAACGTTCACGTAGGTAGCTCAGGAAGTTACGGCGAACCTTACCACGACGAGTGATTTCTACTTTTTCAACTAATGGGCTGTGTAGTAAGAAACTTTTCTCAACACCAACACCGCTGGCAATCTTTCGCACGGTAATACGGCTGGTGTGTTGTTTTTTGTTGTCGGTACGAATCACTACGCCTTCAAATACCTGAATTCGCTCTTTGTTACCTTCTTTAATTTTTTGGTGAACACGAACGGTGTCGCCGCTGCGCGCGTCGACTACTGCTGCCTTTTTCTGGGCATCATTCACCTTTTGAATCAATGCAAAACTCATCTGTTCTCTCACTTATAGGTTTATATTGCTAATCAAGTATCAATTGTAGCACAAATCACTACTGATGAAAAGGGCCATAGCAGGTATACTAGATATATGAACTATGACGAACTTGCATTACAACTCCACGAACAGTACAAAGGAAAGATAACAACCAAACTCCGAGATGAATCAGAGCTCGATAAAACTAAACTAAGTGCCTATTACACCCCTGGCGTGGCGGCCATCTCTAGCGCGATTGCAAATGACGAGACGCTGCTTCCAAAATACACCTGGACGAATAATCTCGTCGCCGTGATTTCAGATGGGTCCGCTGTGCTAGGCCTTGGCGATATTGGACCAAAGGGTAGTATGCCGGTAATGGAAGGAAAGGCTCTCCTTTTTAAGCATTTTGCTGATATCGATAGCGTGCCTATTGTTCTCAACGCACATACCGCGGACGAGATTATCGCGGCCGTAAAGGCGATTGCGCCTAGTTTTGGTGCGATTAACCTAGAAGATATCGCTGCGCCAAAATGTTTTGAAGTAGAGGAACGCTTGAAAAGCGAACTTGATATCCCAGTATTCCATGACGACCAGCATGGCACCGCTGTAGTGGTGCTCGCAGGCCTCATTAACGCGATGAAGGTTGTCGGCAAAGAACTGAGCCAGACAAAAATTGTGACGATTGGCGCAGGTGCAGCTGGCACTGCCATCATGAAGCTATTGCATACATATGGCGTGGGCTCAATCGTCGCCGTTGATAGCAAGGGCATTATCGGTGATTCGCGAACCGATTTAAACGATGAGAAGAAAGCACTGCTACAATACCTCGATACATCTCTATCTGGTAGTCTCGATGATGCTATTGTTGATGCAGATGTGTTCATCGGCGTGTCGAAGCCTGGCCTGCTCACACAAGCCATGGTAAAGAAAATGGCCCAGAAGCCTGTTGTGTTCGCGTTGTCGAATCCAACACCTGAAATTATGCCAGACGAGGCAATGGCTGCTGGAGTTGCCGTGCTAGCCACAGGACGCAGCGACTTTCCCAACCAAGTAAATAACGCCATCGCTTTTCCGGGTATTTTCCGCGGCGCCCTCGATAATAGCGTAAGTAAAATTACCGATGATCACAAAATTGCCGCAGCCGAAGTAATAGCCTCTCTTGTTGACGAACCGACCGCAGAAGAAATAGTACCGAATGTATTTAATGCAAAGCTCGTTCCAGCAATTGCAGAAGTAATCCGCTAAGAGAATTGGCTCTTTATTTGCTTGAGGTTAAGTGCGATTAGTACAAAAATCTCGTAATACACAGTTGGATTTGTTGCCATAAGAACAAGGTTTCCCGTCGTCACATACGTTATGACGTGTCTGGCAAATGTGATAGTAACAATCACCAGCAATAACACCCTGGCGACATTGCTTCGCTTTAGAATACCGAAGCCAACTAGTAGCCCGAGAAATGGCAGTATAGCAAACATCAGGTACAAACCTGCGTACTCGAATTTGGGAGTTACTGCTATGGTCTGAACCACTCGAAATGCCAAATATGCATTCACGGCAATAATCAGTCCACCTAACAAGTTAATCGGCCAAGATATTACTCCTGACTCCGAGGAATCGCGTGATTCCTGAGATGGCTGCTCACGCGTTGAAGAGTCAAGATGCTCAGTGAGGACAGGTTTTAGTTCTACGTGCTGCTCAGATACTTGCAGTGGCGATCTCGGTGCTTGAGTAGAGTTCGCCTCTTGCCTTATGTCGTTTTCGTCGTTAATTGGCGCAATATTCATAGCACTCCTTAAATTACCCGATTAATTTCATCGAGTGTCGTTTCCCCGCGTAGTGCTGCTAACACACCTGCTTGGAGCAACGTGACCATGCCATTTTCCTTAGCGGTTTTTTCAATTGTCTCAGTATGTACATCGCTCACATCACCGCGCAGGAACTTTTGAATCTCTTCCCTCACAACAAGCTGCTCCATTAGAACAATCCGACCCTTGTATCCAAAAGGTGCGTCGTCACTAGGCACTGGTTCGTATAGCTTGAAGTTTTCTAGATCTGGCTTTTCGGTGCTTTCTGGCAGATCTGCTAGTACTTCACGCACCCAGTTCTTCGTGGTTTCGTCTGGTTCAACCTCTTTTTTGGTAGCATCATCCAGTCGACGCACCAGCCGCTGCGCGATTACTAAACGAATTGCACTAGAGAAAATTGGATTTTGACCCACCAGATCAATCATGCGACTAAACGCAGCCGAGCTTGAATTTGCATGAAATGTCGAGAGCACCAAATGACCGGTAATAGATGCTTGGATTGCTGTCTTAGCCGTATCCTGGTCACGGATCTCGCCCACCATTACGATATCTGGGTCTAGGCGTAAAACGCTACGAAGCGACTCTGCAAAGCTCCCACCATCAGTGGTATCGATTGGTATCTGCGTGATTCCCTCCAGGCCGTATTCTATTGGATCTTCAAGCGTCAATATCTTTTTATCGCTGGTATTCAACGCGTTCAGCATGCTATATAGTGTGGTAGACTTGCCACTCCCCGTAGGACCTACCATTAGTACCATCCCTCTAGGGTGGCTAATGATCTCGTCTATCATCGCGCGTTCTTTTTCGGGAATATCGAGTCGGTCCACGTTCAGTAAGCTTTCGTCAAAATTGAACAACCGAAGCACCGCATCTTGACCATACATGGTGGGTACGGTTTCTACACGTAAATTCAGCGTGTGGGTCGAATCTCCTCTAGCGATATCCGTCTGCATGTGGCCTGATTGCGCAGCCGTGGCTGCAGTAGAAATATTTGCTCGAGAACTAAGTGCCCCCATGATGACACGGTAGCGATCTTTATCAAGCTTTGCCACAGGATGCAGTGCGCCATCAACACGCATTCGTATTCTAATCGCGTCACGTTGGTTCTCGATGTGAATATCACTAGCGCCCAGTTTGTCGGCTTGGTCGAGTAAAAAATCGAACACTTTGTCTGAACTTACTGAATTCAGCGTTTTGCTTACCTCACCTATTGTGTCACTGTCGCCTTCTTTTGCTATTTTAATATCATCGTATACCACTTCTTTAGGTGGGTCGTAGCGTCGCATCAGCGCCTTAAATGCACTTCCTGATATCATGACAAACTGAATTGCGCGGCCAGACTGGCTATATTCTTGCTCCATGTTCCGCACGAGTGACTGAGGCGTTTGCGTGGTGATACCGAATTGCCAGGCGCTTTCTTCAGATCCAGCCGTGAGAGGAACCATTCTCCCTTGATACATCTGCGCGACTTCGAGTACACCAGCCACAAGCGGCATTGTCTGCTCGAGCGGACGGAGATCCATATATTGAACTCCTAGGATTGCTGCACGCTGTCTTGTGGCGTTCTCATCGGCCTCACGGCGCTGAGCTTGTACTTTTTCTTCATCCATTAGGTCTCATCATACCAAAAAGCTCATGCTTTTTATAGTGATAGAATAGAGATAATGCCTGCAATCACGTTACTTCTTCACAATATCCGATCCACTCATAATGTCGGTAGTATCTTTCGAACCGCTGAAGGGTTTAGTGTGAAAAACATAGTACTAAGTGGCTACACCCCCTACCCAGCGTATGATGGCGATGTTCGCTTACCACACATCGCCGAGAAAATTACAGCACAGATTCATAAGACCGCGCTGGGTGCCGAGTCGATGGTGCCATTTGAGTATGTCGATGATATATCACAATGGCTGGCCAGTAATAATCTGCCCCTCGTTGCCCTTGAACAAGCAGCTTCCAGCGTTTCTGTGCCTCATTTCTCCCCTCCATCAGAGTTCATACTCGTTCTTGGCGAAGAAGTAAACGGTATAGAAGCATCTTTACTACAAAAATGCGACCATATTATTGAAATACCCATGAGCGGCCATAAGGAATCGTTCAACGTCTCAGTAGCAGCCGGTATAGCGCTCTACGCGCTTACTTTAAAGCAATAGCTTTCTCGCCCATGCTTTTGCGTAGTTGGCGAAGTAAGCTCTCTGTTTCATGTACGCGGAATGGGAGTTTAATCGCAGACCTGTTCTTTGTTCCAAGCACGAGTACGACGCTTGATTCACCTGGGTGCTTCGCGCACACCTCTTTTAGTTTCATCAATTTCTCATCGTCATCGGGGTTTTCAATATGAACATAGATAGTCTGCATATTGCTTTCAGCAGGAATAGGGGCTTCAACAACTTTTTTCGCTTGCTTTTTCGTGACCTTTACCGAAGAGTTGGATGCTTTGGGTGCCTTCATGACTCGCCCAGTGCTTTCGTACTCTCTTAGCTCTCTATCCGTAACAATTGAAACTTCATCGGCAATTAATTTCGCTTCGTTCGTTTGGTTGCCATCTCTATCTCTCGCGTTTACCTTGCCAGTAGCACGCACCACGACGTCTTGAGCTAGTTGAGAACCAATCTGGCTATACAAATCCGGAAAGATAATCAACTCGGTTTCACCGGTTTTATCTTCAATACCAACAAACGCCATTTTAGCTCCAGATTTAGTAATAATACTTCGAACGGTTGTGATAATACCGCCGATAGTTACTTTTTTGTTGTCAATCTCAGGGTTAAGTAACACCAAAGGTATAGTTTGTTCCTCAAAATACGTATCGTAGTTGTCTAGTGGATGCGCGCTGATGTAAAGGCCTAGCAGCTCACGCTCCCACGTTAGACGTTCACGATCTGTATGTCTAGAAGGTGCTGTTTGCAAACTAATTGATGGCTGGACCCCTGCACCTAACATGTCACCAAACAGATCAGTTTGTCCACTTAATGCATCTTTTTGTAGCTTGCTCGCAAAGCCTTGGATGTTTTCGAGATTAAATAACACGTCCGAACGGTCACCAAAACTATCAAACCCACCGCTTTTGATAAGTGATTCCCACGCTTTCTTGTTGAATTTGCTTGTGCTAACCCGCTTTGCAAAGTCTTCAATGCTCGTAAACTCTCCTTCGGCGCGAGCACGCAATATTTCTTCAACAGCACCAACACCAACACCCTTGACCGCTGCCATACCGAAACGAATCTTGCTCTCTCCTGGCACTACTGCAAACTCGACAAAAGACTGGTTGACATCTGGCGCCAGCACCTGAATGCCCATGTGCTTACACTCCGTAATTTCAATCGCGAGTCTGTCGATATCATCCGCATCGCTTGTCATTAGCGCAGCCATGAATGCGTCTGGGTAGTGCGCTTTTAGATATGCTGTCCAGTACGCAATTAACCCATAGCACGCGGCATGGCTTTTATTAAAGCTATAGTTAGCGAATTCTTCTAGCTGATCCCAAAACTTCTCAGCAACTTGCTTCGAGGCACCTCCCACTGAAATTGCACCCTCAACAAACTCCGGCTTCACTTTTTTCATGAGTTCAATATTCTTTTTGCCGACAGCCTTACGTAGCGTGTCTGCCTGACCGCCCGTGAACCCACACCAGTCTTTTGATATCTGCATAAACTGTTCCTGATAAATCAAGATGCCATAAGTATTTTCGAGCGAATCCTTCAAACCATCGTGTAGATAGGTAATAGCCTCGTTGCCATGCTTGCGCCGAATAAAACTGTCGATAAATTGCATCGGTCCTGGACGATACAAAGCAACCATAGCGATAATATCATCGAAGGAAGTTGGTTTGAGATCACGTAGATATCGTTTCATACCCGCGGATTCAAGCTGAAACACGCCTGTCGTATCGCCTCTCTGAAACAACTCGTAGGTATTTTCATCGTCCAATGGGATCGTGGATAGAACGATTTCATCTTTGTACACTTTCTTTATAATACGCAGCGCATTGTTGATGATAGTAAGGTTCGACAGGCCTAAAAAATCCATCTTCAATAGACCAAGCTCTTCAATAGGATACATAGGATACTGTGTAGATACGACTCCTTTTTGTGCCATTTCAAGCGGCGTATAGTTGACGATTGGATCAGGCGCAATCACTACACCTGCCGCGTGAACTCCGTGGCTGCGAATTGTACCTTCTAGTCGAATTGCAAAATCAAACACAGTTTTTGCAGTTTGGTTATCTTCGTATTCTCGTTTAAGGTCAGGATCCTTTTCGACACTCACGCTCAATGGGATATGACGCCCCTGCACTGGTGGAGGAATCAGTTTCGCTAGCCGATCACTTTCTGCATAAGGAACCTGTAATACCCTAGCTACATCTCGCACAGCTGCGCGCGCAGCCATCTTACCAAAGGTAACGATATTAGCCACATGATCATGCCCGTATTTGTTTGCACAATACTCAATTACTTCATCGCGCCTGGTGTCTTGAATATCAATATCGATATCGGGCATCGATATACGATCCGGGTTCAAAAATCGCTCAAACAGCAGATCATACTTTAGTGGGTCTAGGTCGGTAATGTTCAATGCATACGCAACAATCGAACCTGCTGCCGATCCTCGACCAGGTCCAAAAATTATTCCCTGCTCTTTACCCCAGTTAATAAAATCTTGCACAATCAAGAAATAGCCATTGTAGCCCATGTTCTCTAGAACACCTAGCTCCATGTCTAGCCTATCAATAATATCTGCGTCCAGCAGCCTACGTACTTGGCTGTTTGACAACTGCTTTGCGTCACTCGCACTTTTTCCACCGTAGCGAATAGCCAAACCTTGATACACCAGCTTATCTAGATAGCTTTTTTCGGTTTCACCTTTTGGCACAGGAAACGTTGGTATCAAAATCCCACCAAGATCAATCTCTACATCGCAGCGATCGGCTATTTTCCTTGTATTTCGCACGGCATCCGGGTTCGTCTTGCTCCAACGGTCGATTATCTCTGACGGGTCAGTAACGTGAAGTTCAAAATCTCGTAAGCTCATTCTCTTCTCGTCGGCCAAAAATGCACCCGTGCCGACACACAGCAATATCTCATGCGCTTCTTGGTCAGAGTGATCCAAGTAGTGTCCATCACTTGTCACTACGCAGGGAATGTCGAGCTCTTTTGATAGCTTTTCTACGTAGTCATTGATTTTAACTTGAACATCCCATGCTGTTTTACTTTCTAGGTGCCCATGATCTTGAAGTTCAAGGTAATAGCGATCGCCAAAGACAGATTTATACCACTGAGCGACGCTCCTTGCTTCATCATAATTGTCAACGCGTAAATTCTCTCCTATTTCACCACTCGCGCACCCGCTGAGCACAATAATGCCTTCGTTATACTGCTCAAGTAGTTCACGGTCCATGCGCGGCTTATAGTACATGCCTTCTAGGTTCGCCTTGGTAGAAAGCTGCATGAGGTTTTTATAACCCTGCTTGTCCATGGCGAGGAGTGTCAGGTGATATCGTGCCTTGTCTTTGGCTGGGTCACGATCATGCCGTGAGCGTGCAGCAACATAAGCTTCAATCCCAATAATGGGTTTTATGCCTTGCTTCTTGGCTGCTTTATAGAACTCAATTGCACCACTCATAGTGCCATGATCCGTAATAGCGCAGGCTTTCATTTCAAGTTCGTGTACACGCGAAACGAGCTCGTCAACTTTTGTTAAGCCGTCGAGCAGACTATGGTGTGTGTGATTGTGCAAGTGCACATAATCCGAAGGACGTAGTGCTGACTTGGCGTTTGCTTCTTCCCCCATACGCTCTTATTAGTATAGCGGAAACTACTGAGGGTTATTGTTGTAGAAATCGTTTGCTAGACGTCGCTCTTTATCGAATTTTGAATCGATTCAATAAAATTACCTATCCCGCCAGGTAAATCTACGAATAGATTAAGTAGCAACACGAATATCGTTACGACGAGCGTACCGCCGACAACACTACCAAAACCAAAGAAAATACCGCGTACGAAATTCATCTTGTACACGGTAAATCGTGACCTATTAAAGTCATTGAAAAGTTCTTCGATAACTTTCTCTCGAGATCCCTTCTCTTGATCGTCTTTCAGCTTGCGAGCGATTTTTTTTACCACGCCCATGCTTACTATTTTTCGTTCGGGTTCTTGTTAAAACCTGCCTTAGCGCCCTCAACCGCATTTGTCGCACGAGATTTTACTTCGTCAGCTTTACTCATTGCATCTTTTGACAATTTGTCGGCCTTCTTCTTTGCGTCGTCGGCTTTTTTACCAGCTTCGTTTTTCAACTCGTCTGCCTTTTTCTTTAAATCTGCACGTGTTTCTTTGCCGCTTTTTGGTGCTGTCAGCACACCCGCTACGACACCTGCCACGGCTCCAAATAGTGCACCTATTGCGAATTTACCTTTTGTCATAATTATTTCTCCTTACCTTTCTGATACTTTTTAACCTGTTCAGCGACGAGTTTTGCTATAAGCATAGGCGAACCAACTTTGGTCACGTTGCTAGCAAAACCTTCAAGAGCGGTAGCTGTTTTCTCTGCTGTCGTTGTGACTCGCTTTATTTGCCGTGTGATGCGGATAAGCAGCACAGCCAAAATAATGCCTGCGAGCAGGAATAATGCCAAGAAGATTGATAGTATGATTACGAGTATTTCCATTGCTGTCATAGCTTTAGTATAACATGCGTCCGGCTAGCATCCGAACGCATGTTGTTATTATTTTACTTTCGACCTGTGACCAGTCTGAAAAGAAACAGTAATACAACCGCTCCTACTAGCGCAACGACAAACTTCGTAATGAGGCCAGAGCTATCGGTAGTTCCCGCCAGGCCAAGCACTGGCAGTAGCCAGTTCGCTAGCACTGCACCAAGTACACCAACGACAATATTCCACAATACACCCATTTGCGCATCTGTTTTCATAATCATTGAGGCGACCCAACCAGCCAGACCTCCAATTACGATGGTTCCGAGCCATCCCCCTAGTCCTGCATCCATATTATTCCCTCCTTTATACGATTACAGTTGGCACTTTCCACTATACTCGTTTGAACAATGAAGGCAAATTCTCCTCTATAGCAGGCTGGCGATATGCTCTTTCAATGCTTTTTCAAGCTCGGGATGTTTCAGGCCAAACTCAATAGTTGTCTTCAAGTATTCGAGAGGATTCCCAGTATCATAGAACTTGGCGCCTTCAATTTCTTTCGCGTAAAAGTCTTTACCGTCGTGAATCATTTCCTGCACGTACGGCTGGAACGTAAATTCTCCTTCAGCGTGAGAAGCAAGACCTTTCTCGATATAGCCAAGTAACTCTGGCGGCAATAAGTAGCCTGATACACTCGCGAGGTCTGACGGAGAGTCTTCCTTTGAACCTGGTTTCTCTATAATCTCAGCCATCTTTATCAACCCGTCTTCTATCATTTCGCCAGCAGCGAATCCGTAACTCGAGTACTCTTTTTCTAGCTGCGCCTTTTTACATGCAAAGACGCCTCCACCATGCTGTTCATACACATCTATCATCTGCTTTGTAGAATTTGCTTCCGGGCTAAAAAAGTCATCCGCCCATGTGTAAATAAAGGGCTCGTCACCTATGAGATGTGCCGCACTCAAGAGTGGTGTTGCGTTACCATATGGCCCTTTCTGACGAACGTATACAAAGTTTGCCATGTTCGAGATTCGCTCGACTAGGTCAATATATGGTTTTTTCTTCTCCCCGCCCGCACGTAGATTCGATAGCAATTCTTCACTCGGCATATCAAAGTGGTCTTCAATTGCACGTTTGTTGCTACTGCCAACAATAATAATGTCTTGAATGCCCGCTTCTACTAGTTCCTCCACGACATAC
This sequence comes from bacterium, assembly GCA_030431855.1. Classification (GTDB taxonomy): domain Bacteria; phylum Patescibacteriota; class Saccharimonadia; order Saccharimonadales; family Saccharimonadaceae; genus UBA1020. Next base: position 26,390 of record JAUIII010000004.1, on the reverse strand, counting down.
TGAATAATTGGCTTGTCGATCAATGGCATCATTTCTTTTGGCATTGCTTTGGTTTGTGGCAAAAAACGCGTGCCAAAGCCTGCTGCTGGGATTACTGCTTTACGAACTTTTTTCATTATTACCCTCCAACATTTTTAGTCTATCATATGCAAGAAACACCGCTTCGGTATCAGTCATCTTGCCACTCCGTGCATTCTTAAACAACTCGTTAATACTAATGAGCTTGGTTTCTATTGCTTCCATCTCATCGAGGGCAAGGCCATCGGGGTGCAGTACGCAGTCTGTCGCTAGATAATAGTCCCACTCACTCGATATCCATGCGTGCTTGTACAATGATCCGATGTGTTCAATACTACCCGCTTCATAGCCTGTTTCTTCCCGTAATTCACGCAGGACTGCCTGAGCTTTGTCTTCGCCCTTTTCAACGCCTCCGCCGGGTAGCTCTTCCATAATTTGTGCGGGACCGACTCGATACTGCCGCGCAATGATAACCTGTCTGTCTTTCGTTAATGCGATAACTGCAGCCGATGATTCGCCATGTTGTGCGCTATACTCAAAATCGAACTGCTTTCCATTTGGCAGCTCATACTTTACGACATATACATTTCGCCATCCACCGTAGACAAGTTTTGGCTCTGAGATTTGTTTCCAAGCCTTCATAATGTCTACAGCCTCTCTCGTATCATTTTTTGAGCCATAGCAGGATTCGCCTTACCTTGAGACTTTTTCATAATTTGCCCCACTAAGAATCCAATCGCTTTATCGTTACCAGCTTTAATGTCTTCAATCGCTTTTTGACTTGCGGGGTCTGCCAGCACTTCATCAACAATCGCTGCAACAGCCCCTTCATCACTCACCTGTAGTAAGTTGCGTTCTTCGGCTAATTTCCTTGGGTCGGTGGCGCCGCTCATTAAATCGTTAAACAGCTCACTGGCTGCATTAGAGGTAATCTCAGATTTTTCTGTCATTTCGCACAAAGCCAGTAGATCTGCTACGTCAGCATTTTTTGTCTCGTCACTCATATCGTCGATATTTAGGCTGCTCGCAATCCAATTTGCTACACGCTTGGCCGCTTTTTTTCCTCCGCTCGCCAGCACCGCTGAAACAAGTTCAGCATACTGCTGATTCGCTAGAATACTATTGATTACTGACTTATCAACGCCCAAATCGCCCCATTCCTTACGGTACTGAGGTGGCAACTTAGGTAGATCTGCATGAATATCAGCTATTTGTTGGTCTGTTAATACAATCGGTGGTATATCGGCGTCTGGCATGTAGCGATAATCTTGGGCATCTTCCTTGCTGCGTTGACTAGAGGTCTTTCCTTTTGCATCGTCCCAACCGCGCGTCTCCTGAACTACTCGCTCGCCCTTTTCTAGCAGTGCGACTTGGCGCTTAAACTCATATTCCGCAGCCTTTTCAACACTGCGAAAACTATTCAAGTTCTTCGTTTCAGTCCGCGTACCCAGCTCCTCGGAGCCCTTCTTTGCCACAGATAGGTTCACGTCGAAGCGCATATTACCATGATATAGGTCACCGTGCGTAATGCCGGCAAATGTCATCAGGCGATAGAGTTCGGTTGCATACGCCCGCGCCTCAGCGGGTGAGTGCATGTCAGGTTCAGATACTATTTCAATGAGTGGCGTGCCGGCGCGGTTTAGGTCTACTAGGCTGTAGTCAGCGTAGTGAGTAAGCTTACCTGCATCAGCTTCGATATGAGCATGATGAATACGCACTGTCATGCTGGAATCATTCTCGAGCGGCACCTCGACCGAGCCAGAAAGAATCGTTGGCATGTACATCTGCGTTATCTGATAGCCGTTTGGTAAGTCTGGGTAGAAGTAATGCTTGCGATCGAATCGACTGACATTAGCAACCTTCGCGTTCAATGCTTTGCCAGCTTTGATAGCCAGATTCACCGCTTCTTTATTGAGGATTGGTAACATTCCAGGCAAGCCAAAATCAATCGGGTGAGTTTTGCTGTTCGGCGCGGCGTCGCGAGCATCATTATCCGCCGGGCTAAATAGTTTCGTTTTCGTAGCTAGCTGTACGTGGCATTCTATCCCAATTGTCATCTCGTAGTCGGCCACTATATCGCTCCTACATCCTTTAATGATTGCTTAAACGCTGCAAGTGCGCGGCGGGTTGTCGTGTAGCTCACTTTCACGTTCTGTTCGTGTGCAATTTGATTGCGTAGCTTATGTGCAGTCCATGTATTATTAGCGCTACTCCAGCTAGCTTTAGCCGATTTCATACGTTCACCCATTGTTTCACCTTTGAAACCGCGTTGTTTCAGCGCTTGATCAAGTAGCTTATCTGCGTTCAGAATAGCTAAATGAAAACTTGCTTCTTGATCCTTTACAATGCTTTGTTCAATACGCATCCAGTCGGTTCGATATTTTTCTTGGTTGAGATGTGACCCACCGCGCCGGCCGTGAGTAATGAGAAACAATATCGTTCCTCCAACAAGCACAATCGCAACAAGAAACGCAAGAATGAGCCAGGTCACACTACACCTCCTACACTTTTTGCAAATGCGAGCATTTTAGCATCGTCTTTTCGTGGAGCTACGAGCTGGACACCTATTGGTAACCCGTCAGGCGATACACCCGCCGGGATACTCATTGCAGGCATGCCTGTTAGGTTTGCAGGGACGGTCATTGCGTCAGACAGATACATTTTTATTGGGTCTTCGACATTCTCGCCCATCCCAAAGGCTGGTGTAGGTGCTGTTGGCGTAAGTAAAAAATCGTACTGTTTAAATAGTTCATCAAATTGTTGAATCAAAAGCGTACGAGCTTTTTGCGCTTTCAAATAATAGGCGTCGAAATAGCCACTTGAAAGGACGTAGCTGCCTATCATGATACGGCGCTTATTTTCTGTGACGAATCCTTCATCACGCGAGCGGCCGTATAGCTCTGCCAACGTCTTCACATTTTCAGCACGACGCCCAAACCGTACACCATCATACCGCGCCAAGTTACTACTTACTTCAGCGGGAACAATAATGTAATACATCGCCAAGCTGAACTTAACCAGCGGCAAGCTTACTTCTTCAACCGTATGTCCAGCTTGTTTCAACTTCTGCACATATTCGTTTGTTACCTTGCGTACCGACTCATCAACATCATTTGTCAGAGTTTCCTTGACAACACCAATCTTATACGTACCCTCAGCTTCGGTTGAGTGAAAGTAGTCTGCAAGTGTGGTCATGTCTTTCTCATCACGTCCTGCCATAACACTCATCACTAGCTCTGCGTCCTCAACCGTTTTTGTAAAACAACCCATAACGTCGGTACTACTCGCCATTGCTACGACGCCATACCGACTTACCATGCCATAGGTTGGTTTTATTCCGTATACTCCATTAAAGCTAGCCGGCTGACGTATAGAGCCACCCGTGTCGCTACCAAGCGCGAACGGCACGATATCAAGTGCTGTCACGACTGCTGAGCCACCACTACTGCCGCCTGCTACCTTTGTTGGGTCAATAGCATTTTTGGTAGGACCAAAAGCAGAATTTTCCGTGCTGCCACCATGCGCAAACGCGTCCAGGTTTGCTTTGCCTATGCAAATCGCGCCTTCTGCCTCAAGTTTTTCAACTGCGGTTGCTTGTAGTGGCGCATTAAAATTTTCTAAGATTCTTGCAGCTGCTGTGGTCGGAGCACCGTATGCGAGATAGTTGTCTTTAACGACAAATGGGATACCCGCTAGCCTACCTGTTACCTCGCCGCTATCCACCGCGTCGGCACGCTCCAGCGCACGCTTTTCGGTAATGCTTAACAGTGCATGATAATCATCGTTTTCTTTCGCTTTCTTTATAGCATCTTCAACATTTTGCCGTGCAGTGTTTGATTGTAAATCTGAAATTGTTGGCATACTATAACACCTTCGGAACTTTCACTTGCTTGTCTGCCTGGTCCGGCGCAAGCGCAAGCAAATCATCAGTTGTCGTCGCGCTTGGCATAACTTCATCATCTCGAAATACGTTTTCAAGGTCGGTGACTTGGTACGTTGGCTCTACCCCATCCGTATCAAGTTCGTTCAATTGCTCAACATACCCCAAAATATTGACGATATCATGTGTTAAACCGTCTACTTCTTCATCAACTAATTGCAAATTACTGAGCGCCGCCAATTTCACGACGTCATCACGAGATACGTTCGCCATATAGATTCATTATACTATTTTTTGCTCTGTTTGCTACGGATTTCAGCAATTAAATCACGTAGTTCGGCGGCTTTTTCAAACTCGAGGTTTGCGCTGGCTAATTCCATCTGGCCCGTCAAGTCCTTTACCAAGCTGTCATATTCGTCTTTCGGAATCTTTTTCAGGTCGAGCTTCGGTTTCTTTTCATCATCTTTCATTGGTATAAGTGCACGTAAACCTTCATCGATTGCCTTGGCGACACTCGTGGGTGTAATGCCATGCTCTTTGTTGTACGCTTCTTGTATATCGCGTCGTCGATTTGTTTCACTAATCGCACGCTTCATCGAATCTGTCATGTTGTCGGCGTACATTATCACGGTACCATTCTCGTGCCTCGCAGCACGTCCAATCGTTTGTATCAACGCGCTCTCACTTCGTAAAAAGCCTTCTTTGTCCGCATCAATAATCGAAACCAAGCTCACTTCGGGTAAGTCTAAACCTTCACGCAGCAAATTTATTCCTACCAATACGTCGTATACACCGCTTCGTAGGTCGCGCAAAATATCACTACGTTCTAGCGTATCAATTTCACTATGAATGTATGCAGTTTTTATACCAATATCGATAAGATGCTGACTCAGATCCTCAGCCATGCGCTTTGTGAGGGTCGTCGTAAGCACGCGCTGGCCTTTGGCTGTCCTATCACGAATCTCGGCTATCAGGTCATCCACCTGACCATCACTTTTTCGTACCTCCACCCTAGGGTCTAGCAGCCCAGTCGGTCGGATTACCTGTTGCGCGGGTGCGGGGCTATGCGAAAGCTCGTATTCACCTGGTGTAGCTGATACGAATATTGCGTTGTGAATGTGCGTATCAAATTCATCAAAACGCAGCGGTCGGTTATCGAGTGCGCTCGGCAGTCGGAACCCATGTTCCACCAATACTTCTTTTCGTGCGCGATCACCATTGTACATGCCACGAACCTGCGGCAATGTCATGTGACTCTCATCAATCATCAGCAGCCAATCATCAGGGAAATAATCAATCAGCGTGGCGGGTTGTTCGCCAGGCTCACGGTTTGTCAGGTAGCGGCTATAGTTTTCGATTCCTTTTACGAACCCAGTCTCCTCTAGCATCTCGATATCATACTTGGTACGCTGTGCTAGCCGCTGCGCCTCCAGATATTTGTCGTGCTTTTCAAAGTACTTCATGCGTTCATCAAACTCTTTTTTGATATTTTCTATTGCCACCGCTAGCTTTTCCTTCGGAGTAACATAGTGACTGCTTGGGAAAATTTTCAGTTCATTTGGCTCACCCAGTATCTCTCCTGTTAATGGATCAATTCGTGTCATTCTATCCACTTCATCTCCAAAAAATTCGATACGATATGCAACATCGCTTCCTGCTGGAAATACATCTACCACATCACCTTTTACCCTGAATGTTCCGCGGTGAAAATCGATATCATTGCGTTGATACTGAATGTCGGTTAGTAAACGTACGAATTTGTCTTGCTGTCTGCGCTCGCCCTTTTTTACATGTATCGACATCTCGCTATAAGCATCTGGTGAGCCTATGCCATAAATACAACTCACGCTAGCGACAATTATCACGTCGCGGCGTGTCAGTAGCGCAGTAGTCGCCGCATGTCGCAGTCGGTCAATTTCATCGTTTATTTTGCTGTCTTTTTCAATATACGTGTCACTACTAGCGATATATGCTTCTGGTTGGTAGTAGTCAAAATAGCTGACAAAATAATGCACTTCGTTATCAGGAAAAAAGCCTTTAAATTCGCTATACAGCTGAGCAGCCAATGTTTTATTGTGCGCCAATACTAGTGTTGGCACGTTGCGCTTGGCGATAATATTCGCCATCGTAAACGTTTTTCCCGAGCCTGTCACACCTAACAGCGTCTGTTCACGCTCATTATTTTCCAGGCCGTCAAGCAACTGCGCGATTGCGCTTGGCTGATCACCGGTTGGCTGATAAGAGGTGTTGAGCTTGAACTTACTCATCCTTCTATTATAACAATAATTCGCATTCGTGTACGAGGTACCGCAGTGCAGTAATACGCTATGGATAGTGCGTTAGTATACTGTTTATGCTATACTCACTACAGAAAATGAGTCAAACACAAACAGCAAATCACCCTATCTGCGCACCACGCGAAATCCTGCTTCAAGCAGCTATGTTACGGCTTGGCTCTATCGATGATGAAGTGCAGGCAGGCTACGAAATGATCAAGCGCTACCACAAGACTGTGACGGTATTTGGTTCAGCTCGACTGCCCGAGAATAGCGTATACTATCAGGCAGCTCGTGAAACGGGCAAAAAGCTTGCCGAGGCAGGCTTCGCTGTTATTACCGGGGGCGGTCACGGCATCATGGAAGCCGCCAATCGTGGCGCGATGGAAGGTGGCGGCGACTCTATCGGGTTCAATATCACCCTTCCGAAAGAGCAGACGCTGAACGAGTACACCACAGCGTCGCTGAGCTTCAGCCACTTTGCGCCTCGGAAAATCGTGATGACATTGTTTGCAAATGCATATGTTTATTTTCCGGGCGGGTTCGGTACGCTTGATGAACTAGCTGAAATTCTCACGCTTGAGCAGACAAAGAAAATCATCAAAGCGCCTGTCATCATGTACGGCGGTGGCTTTTGGGAAGACCTCGACCATTTTGTCGACAAAGTAATGGCCCATGAACAGCATGTGATAAACAAATCAGATGCAGACTTATACAAGATAGTGAACGATGTAGACGAGCTGGTAGAACTCGCTAAAAATAACCATACCTACTGCGAGCACTAATTAAGTTCAGAAACCTTGTAATCTTCTGGTGCGTCTTTGAGGAATGTCTCTATTTGGCTCAAACGCAATAAACCGGTCTGTGCACCGAGTCTCTGCACCACATTCATACTGTTGATTGGCGCCCACAATAGCGCCGTATCAAGGTCGTTGCCCATCGCAAGCGCAGCAGTAATCGTAGAAGCAAATGCGTCACCTGCACCAGTTCTATCAAGAGGTGGCGCTGGGTCAGGATAATTTGGTACCGTGACACGTCTGCCATGCTGTGAAGCGTATGAGCCATTTGGCCCATCTGTAATAACCACAATTTCAGGGCCAAGCTCATGCAGTGCATCCATCAGTTTTGCCAAGTCATCATACGACTCGCCGGTCACGTCTACCGCTTCCTCTCGGTTCATCACCACCATGAAGCTACGCTTATATATCTTCGCAAGCTTGTCTTTGCCCCATTTAAAGTGGAACGTGCCTGGCTGGAATACAAGTTTTGTATGCTTGTGCGTATCAAGGTACTGCAATAGATCTTCATGCAGCTCCCAAGATTTATCGCTGATGAGTGACAGATATATCCAGTCTGGCGGTGTCTTTGGTAGCTCCCACTTGTAGTCATAATCCTCGTTCTTCACGAGAATGGTACGCTCTGCACCATAGCGCAGGACGAAATAGTAGTTTGATTTTCTTCCTTTTTCACAGTCGACAAGGCTTGTGTCGATGTTTTCTTTTTTGAGTTGCGCAATTGCTTCTTCCTGAGTCGCGTCGGTACCTAGCCAAGCGAGCAAGCTAACATCCAGTCCTAATCGCGCGCATGACACTGCAGCATTTGGCGACGGACCAACCGCTTTTACAATTTCTACCCCTTTATACGGTGGTTTCGAGCCCAATGGTAAACTGAGTCGCTTGCCACCGTCATCATCGGTATCAACACGGGCGACATCTTGGTCTAGCTCTATAAACGCGTCTGTAAATATATCACCGATTGCAAGCATCGAGGGCTTGCCTAGTTTCGAAAGGTGTTCGGAAATGTCTGCGTAGTCTTCATCATTTTCATGCACCAAGCGCGCTTGTTTGGCTAGTTTGGCAACTTTCGTCTCATTTGCGTGCTTGTACGAATTGAATCTGCGCGTCAACTCTCTACGTAGCTGCCTTTGTCCATGCGCGCTTGTTCGCTCAGCAAAAGTAATTTCATGATGCGTGTTATCTACGACATCCTGTAGATTAAACGAAACCGGGCCATCAACAAATGGCAGCACTACCCAAGACGTATGCCGAAGCAGATAATCAATGTCGTGGTTTTGGGCGGCAGTACACAGCGCGTAGTATAGCTCTTCGCCTGTCGTATCGGCCGTGTCTACGCCTATGCGGCGCATTACTTCGTGCGCACGCTGCAGCACATCCGCTACCATTCGCGCCGAGACCGATTCGCTGACTGTTTTTTCTAGCTCTGCTAGATGGGTAGCAAACAAGGGGTTATCATTTTGTAATACATCGCGCAGAAACTTGCTCATAGCGGCCTTTCGTGTAGTGGCATATCGTGTAATCGTACGTGCTTGCCTAGTATTCCTGGTTTTGCACCAATTTTTGTCACAACACTGGTTGAATTCGCGCTTGCAAAAACAATTGCTTCCTTCAAACTTTTGCCTTGCACCCATTGGCTCAAAAAACCACTGGCAAAGGCATCGCCCGCACCGGTGCGGTCATTTACCTTCACGTCTTCGTACATGCCTGCTTTTATGATTGTTGTGCCGTCGCTCGCTACAACACCTCGCGGGCCGTCGCTCACTATCACTACTTTTACGTAGTGCAGTAGGTGCCGCACCAGCTCCTCGCTGCTCTCGCCATGTACCAGCATCTGTGCTTCTTCTTTGTTCAGACACAATACTTCTACGCTCTCTAGTAAACCTTTTAGTTTGTCTGGCTTGGCAAGTTCGGTACCAGCCGGGTTCAGCATCACTTTCACGTCATGCTTGTCGGCTTCATCAACAATTTTTCGCAGTAGCTCTACGCCGCCCCTCGCAAGTGCGGTCGGGTACACCCAGTCAGCCTCTTCTATCGCAGATAGGTCAAGGTGGTCGCCGTCGGCATTTGTCGATTTGCCTGCGTGGTTCAATATCGTACGCTCTCCATTGGTGGCAATCAAAATCGTAGAATACCCCGCTTGGTATTGCTTGTCTTGGTACACTCGGTTCGTTAAAACGCCTTCACCGTCAAGATCTCTCAGCACAGATTCTGAAGCAGGGTCGTGTCCTAGCGTCCACACGTATTCTGCGTGCAGCCCTTGACGGGCGAATGTTACCGCGACATTTGTCGCATTGCCACCAGTCGAAAATTCCAGGTCGTCGATATCCATCTTGGCACCAAGCGGCAGGTGCGTATACAGTGTTTTGCCTTCTTTATGCGGGTCAAACTCATCATCTTTTAAAAAGACATCCTGTGTGGCTTTGCCTATACAAACAATTTTTGTTATTTTCCCACTCATTACTGCCCTTATTATATCACTAGTGCTTGCAAATCAGGGCCTAAAGTGTTTAATTTTATTCATGTTAGTGACAGAAAAACGCACCCGCAGCCCAGAAGCGTCGGCCGCTGAAAAGCAGAGGCGCCTGGATCAGCATCATCGCATAATTGGCAAAGTACTCGATACTTTGGTGCTGCGTGAAATGATTGCAGCTATGTTACTTAGTGAAGATGAAAGCTCTTCTTATTGCCCACCGATATCACCGACAGATATCAACGTACTGCATACTTACGGGATAGTTAGGCTAGACGGGACATTTACGCCGCGAGGAAGACTTTTACTTCGAGATGTCGAGGTAGACGCAGACGCACTTGCAAACGACAGGTTGGACCTAGTGGTTCATGCTAGAAGCGAATAGCCACGCTAGTTAACGGCTTTACCGGCACTGCCGAAGGCCTGAATTTTCTCTTCTACTACCTTTTGCACGGCTTCATATACAGTCGGCATTAATTTTACCACTGCATATTCTTTGGGGTTGTCGGCTAACACTTTTTCTAGCGTGGTGCGAAAGGCGTAGCGCATGTCGCTGTTGATATTGACTTTACTCACGCCAACCTTGGCTGCTTCTTCGAAGTAGTGCAGCGGCGTGCCACTGCCCCCGTGTAAGCTAATCTGGCAGCCTATCGCGCTACGAATGTGCTTGAGAAGTTCGATGTCTAGCTCTTTTGGCACTGGGTATTTACCGTGTAGGTTACCAATGGCTGCTGCAAATGTATCGATGCAGGTTGCCTCTACGAATGCACGTGCTCCCTCCGGCGTTGAAAATGTTTTCTTTATTTCTTCGTAGTCTATGTCCTCTTCGTGCAAGTTAGAGCTGCCACCGAAGTAGTGGGGTTCGCTTTCTACCAATGCACCTGTAAACTTAGCGTACTCTACCACTTCTTTGGTTTTAGCAATTATTTCTTCATCCGTAGCATCTTTTTTGTACTGAGAATAGTCGATATGTACAAACTCAAAACCTGCGTCGATTGCCTTTTTACATCTTTCAACCTTCGCGCCATGGTCGAAGGTTACATACATTTCAATGCCGTACTCTTCTTTGTAGTTATCTACCATGTCACGAACATTCTCGAAGCCTAAAGCCAGTTCTTCAGCCTCGCTTACCTGAACCAAAACAGGTGAATTGAGCTTTTGGGCAGCTTTTGACACAGCGATAAGCGTTTCCTGATTGTCTAGATTAAACGCACCCACAGCAAAATTCTGTTGGCGACTGCGCTGCATCAAGTGCCGAGCCCTAGTGGTATTGTCGCGAATTTGCGCTATGCTATGTGCCATTCTAATATCCCTTCTTGTACTGTGGTACTTTTTCTACGAATTGCTGTATTTTATGTGCCAAGGCTTTACCGTCCAGACCAAACTGTTCTATCACTTCACGTGGTGTGCCACTCTCGCCGTAGCGGTCCATCACGCCGAGGCGTTTTATTGGCACCGGCAAGTGCTCGCCCAAACATTCAGCTACTGCGCCACCCAGACCACCTGCTATTTGCGCTTCTTCGGCCGTCACTACACGTCCAGTTTTCTGCACGCTTTTTAGTAGTGTGGCTTCGTCAAGCGGTTTTATGGTTGGTATGTGTACCACCTCCGCGTCAATTTTATGCTTTTTCAGCTCTTCTGCAGCCACCAATAGCTCGTAGGTCATCGTTCCCGTGCCGCACAGCGTCACATCAGCTCCTTCACGCAGCACATAGGCCTTGCCAATTTCAAATGGCGAGTCTGGTGTGCTAAAAATAGGTGTTTTATCACGAGTCAGGCGAATATAGCTTGGCTTGCCACTCTTGGCAATCGCCAATGTGGCTTTTTCGGCTTCTACACTGTCGCCAGGACATATCACTACCATGTTTGGCATCACGCGCATCAGCGCAATATCCTCTAGCATCTGGTGTGTGGCGCCGTCTGGGCCGGTATTAAGGCCCGCGTGTCCGCCCACGATCTTCACTTGCTGGTCGTTCAAGGCAGCAGTCGTCTTTATTTGTTCCCAATTTCGCCCCGGACTAAATGCTGCGTAGCTGGCAGTAAAGGGAATTTTGCCCGCGCGCGCTAGGCCGCTAGCTACTGTCACGAGGTTTTGTTCTGCAATGCCTACTTCAATGAATCGTTCTGGGAACGCCTCGGCAAATTTGTCCATCTGCACACTGCCGGTCAAGTCGGCGCACAGCGCCACCACACGCTCGTCTAGCTCGCCTGCATGTTTCAACCCACGTCCAAATCCAGCGCGAATAGGCTCTTCTTTCACATGCTTTGTGTTGTAGTCCGGATTTAAATTATATACTGTCATACCACCCTGCTTCTGTTACCATAACATGAGACCTACCGCGACACATGCAATCACAGACGCGATCGCCTTTCGCTTGATAAACGTAAGCTCTTTTAATAGTATAGCACCTAAAATTGTCGTAAGTATTATCTTAAAGCCACTCAGCATTCCTATCAAAGAGACATTATCAGCACCCACGACAGCAAGTACGAATAACAGCCCGGCCCCGCCTCGCACCAGACCCATTACCAAAACCTTGTTGCGGAATTTTGAATTTTTAAAATTTTTAAACTCTGTTCTTCTAAATAACAGTGCGGGTAAAAGCAATAAGAGAAATTGTGCCCCGATGCCAATAACTGCATACGTTGGAATGCCCATTTGGTCAAGCAGATACTTTTCGCCTGTAATCGCCAAGCCGAAAGAGATGCTGGCCAAAACACTCAGGGCTAGTGCCATGAAATAATTGTGGTGCTTTTGTTTCGATTGCTTTATCGAGTACACCACATAAACTGCTATAAATAATAAACTTGCTCCTAACAGCTGAACGGCATTCAGGTTCTCGCCTATAAGAAACGCAGCAGCTATCACAACTGCTAGTAAATTCATCGCTGTTAATAGAGTTCCTACTGACGCATCAACATATCTCAGCGTAATAAAGGTTAGTACAGACCATACAGTAAAGGCAGAGGCAACGAGAACTATAAGAGGCAAATAACTTAGTCCGTGACTCATATCGATTGCTCGGCTATTCAGAACTGCATATCCCAGAAATACCGCATACACAAAGCTAAAAACCACAGACAATATCTGGAAGTGTGCTTTCTTATACTTATTTGCAAGCGTTCGCGATTCTAATGCATATACACTAGCAAAAACATTTTGTAGCAAAATTACTAATTGCCATGGCATATACTAATCATGGTCTCCGGTAATTTTACCCTGTAAAGACCGCAATTCTTTTAACGCAATTTTTGCTTGTTCGTGATTAGGTACACCCAAGCCCGGTGCACCGCCATGCCAGTGATAGTCGTATTCCATGAAGTCTACCCCCTTGCCTGGGATAGTATGCGTAATAATAACGCTTGGGCGGTGCTCGATCGCTTTCGCCATGCCCACGGCGTCTTGAATGCTCTCTATATTATGGCCGTCAATCTCTTGCACGTGCCAGCCGAAGCTCTTCCATTTGCCCGCTAAGTCTTCTAGCGGCATCACGTCTTCAGTGTTGCCATCAATCTGTATATTGTTACGGTCAACGAACACTACCAACTGCGAAAGCTTGTATTTGCCCGCAAACATAGCCGCTTCCCATATATTGCCTTCGTCTAACTCGCCGTCACCTGTCACGCAGTACACGAAACGATGGTTGTCGTGGTCGAGATACTGCAACGAATACGCCACACCAGCTGCTTGTGAAAGTCCACTGCCCAGTGGCCCAGAGGTGTTTTCAAGGCCTGGTAGCTTGGTACGTTCTGGGTGGCCCTGCAGCCGTGAACCCCATTTGCGCAATGTCATTAGTTCTTCTTTCGGGAAAAATCCTAGTTCGGCCATCACCGCGTATTGCACGGGTACACAGTGGCCGTTTGAAAGGAAAAAGAAATCTCGCCCGTCCCATTCAGGGTTTTTTGGGTCGAGATTCATTACATCGAAATAGAGCGTCGTCACTAGGTCTGCCAAGCCAAGGGGACCGGCGCTGTGGCCACTGCCAGCTTCCTCGAGCATGCGAATAATATCTTTGCGAATTGTATTCGCTTTTTCTTCCAGCTGTTTGTTGGTTAGCCGCCCACTCATTACTGCTCTTATTGTAGCATAGCCATAAGCGTTAAATAACGCCGTGCTTGTTTATTTCGCCCACCAATTGTTTGTACGTCGCTGCTGGGTCGGTACTTTTTGCAATCGTGCCACCAACATTTAACACGTCAATACCGCCTTGGCTCAGGGTAAAGGCATTATCTACTGTCACGCCGCCGTCCCAGCCTACCTCAATACTCGGCTTAATCGCTCGAATCAAGCGCACCTTTTCCAGTTGCATCAAACTAGCCTGACCACCGTAGTGGCCAAGATCGCCAGAAAATATCATCACGTGTTCAACCATTTCTATCAAACTTCCCACCGACGCAGGTACCGTAGGCCTCTGCAATGCAATGCCGGCTTTTATACCAGCGGCCTGCACTTTTTGCAGTGTCGGCAACAAATCTTCTTGCACTTCGGCGTGAAAAATAATCAAGCTTGGTTTCAGGGCTATCAGTTGGTCTACGTGTTCGCTGGGTCGAGCTACCATCGCATGAATATCAGCGTGCCAATTGGCAGCCCACCAAAGCTCTTTTGCGCTCACCGTAAATGTAGGCGCAAATTCTCCATCGGCTATGTCCAGGTGTACACGCTCGGCGAAACTCTGAATTTTCTCCATCGTTTGCTTGTACATATCAGCGTTTTCAGCTAGTACTGCCGGTGCAATTACTGCCATATGCTATGCAAGCTCGTCTAACTGCGCGTTGCGGCGCTTAAATCTGGCGGCTCCGGCAAATTCTGTATTGAGCCAGGTTTCTAATATGCCTTCCCACAATGCTTCATCGTCTTCTACCACCCGAGCTGGCAAACACAGCACATTGCTATTGTTGTCGTTGCGGCATTCTTTGGCTTCAAATGCATCCCATATCACTGCGGCGCGTATACCACGAAAGCGGTTTGCTGCCATAGCCATACCCTGGCCGCCGGTACATATCAGAATCGCGCGTGGATCGTCTTTTTCCTCCTCGCCCAGCACTTTCAAAGCAGCGAGCTGCGCGAATTCAGGAAAATCGTCTTTTGGGTCGAGCTCTTTGTCGCCCACATCTTCTACTTCATAGCCGTGTTTTGCCAAATACGCGAAGATTTTTTCTTTTAGGTAAAAGCCCCCGTGATCCGCACCCAAGAATAGTTTCATATTTCTTAGTATACGACCTCATAAAAGTGATGTAAAGCTTATGGTTATATTGACTAATCGTAGTTTTTGTGCTATAATGAAAAGATAGGCTTCACTTTGAACGATCACCATCGACACGAGGTGCAGCCTGCACCTCAGAACCTGCGAAGGATACCCCGCCATGAGCTCAAGCCGTGTCCAAAGCGTCCTAACGTACCTGGGCGACACGGATATCACGCGTAAGGTCGTCTCGAAGAGCGACTCCGGCAACACCATCCGCGCACTCAGCGCCCGCCACAACAGGCTGCGCGAGCGCGGCAACGACATGAGCTGGCGCGACTACTGGCTGCGTCTGGTGCGCGCCGAACACCTTCTCGATGGTGCGCGGCGTGCGCACACGCAAGAGCACTACAAGAAGGCGCGCCGAATGGCGAGGCGAGGCATCAAGCTCTGCGAGCAGATCACGCTCTCGCCCACGCCCTGAGGTGCGACGGGCTCCGTGGGACACCGTCCCGCGGAGCCCGCGCTTCAAAGTTACACCCAAGCAGGTTGTTTATTTTTATCATAGCACTTGATATATTGACTTTTTATACCATTTATGCTATAATGAAAAGATAGGCTTACCTCTCTATACATCTACATAGATCGAGGTGCGCCTGCACCTTAGATCGGAAAGTTGACCCCATGTTGTTCAACCTGATGCTCATCAGCGGCATGGTCCTGACGGTGGTTCTTCCCGGAGTGGCGTTGTTGGCGATCGTGTACAACTATCGCGGCCGCTTCAAGTTCATGCTCGCCGCCTTGGCGATCACGCTCACCGGGAACCTCGAGATCATCGTCTGGGCGTACGCCGCTCTCACGAAGCCGGACTGGACGATCAACAACCCACCGGCGCTCGCGCTGGTCACAACATTGATCCTCAGCGCAGATCTCGTGGTGCTCGTGCTGTTCTGCAGCCCGCAACTGAACGCACTCTACGAGAAGCGGCACCCCGTGACGTTCCCCAACATCGACCGCGTCTACTCAGTCAAGCCGCCCGACAGCTGACCACTTCTGAGATGCGACGGGCTCCGCGGGACATCGTCCCGCGGAGCCCGCGCTTCAAAGATATTTCACCCAAGATGGGTGTTTTTTTATTGCAAACTTTTACCAACGTCGGCAACGAGTTCAACCAAACGATTCGAATACCCCCACTCGTTGTCGTACCATACCATCACTTTTATCAGGTTGCCATCGACGACTTTGGTCAGTGGCAAGTCCACCGTGCCAGAATTACTATTACCAATGTAATCACTCGAAACTAATGGTTCGTCTGACACGCCTAAAATTCCCTGGTAGTAATCTTGCGCGGCCGCTTTTTTAAACGCTTCGTTCACTTCTTCTACAGTTACGTCTTTTGAAAGTAACGCGGTAACATCTGAAATCGATACCACAGGAGTTGGCACACGTACGCTCACGCCATCAAACTTGCCCTCTAGCTGTGGCAATGTTTTCGTAACAGCAATGGCAGCGCCGGTAGTGGTAGGTACCATGTTTTCAGCAGCGTTGCGGCCCTCACGCAGGTCTTTGGCTGGAGCATCCTGTAGTTTTTGACTGGCGGTGTAGCTGTGAACTGTGGTCAACATACTTTTTTCGACGCCGAATTCAGCGTCGAGAACGGCCATCACCGCACCCAAGCTGTTGGTAGTACAGCTGGCGTTTGAAATCACTTCAGTCGCGCCTTCTACCTTGTCGTCGTTGGCGCCTAGGACAATCGTATCCACGCCATCCGATTTAGTTGGGCCAGATATTACCACGCGTTTCGCACCGGCCTGAATGTGCTTGCTTGCACCTTCTTTATCGGTAAAAAAACCAGTACTTTCAATCACCAAGTCGACGCCCATGTCACCCCATGGCAGCGCAGCAGGATCTTTCTCAGCTAACACCTTTACCTTTTTGCCATCAACACTAAAGCCGTCTTCCTCTGCCGTTACATCGTGGCCATAGGTGCCGTAGTTGCTGTCGTGTTTCAGCAAGTACGCCAGTGTTTTATTATCTGTTAGGTCATTTATGGCGACAATCTCTAAATCACTTCGTTCAAAGGCAATCTTAAAGGCATTGCGGCCGATTCGTCCAAAGCCGTTAATGGCGATCTTGGTTGTACTCATGTGTTTTCCCACCCTTTCAGTACATGCATTTCTTGTCTTGCTTATGATTATACACTACCCCGATTAGTATATAATTATAGATATGGGACGAGCTGACATGCTGCAACGTGCAAAGCAACAATACACGAACGATGAGGTGCTAGAAATAGAGCACGCCTTAGATGTGGCCGAAAAAGCTCACAAAGGCCAAAAACGCGCCAGTGGCGAGCCGTACCTGATGCACCCCCTCGCCGTGGCGTGTATCCTGTGTGATTGGCAGATGGATATCGACTCGGTGCTGGCAGGCATATTGCACGATACTATAGAGGATACCGATATTAATTTGGAGCAACTCGAATCGCTGTTTGGGCGCGACGTGGCGTTTTTGGTGGATGGCGTTACGAAAGTTGGCAAGGCTCGCAGCGGTATGCGCGACCTTACTACCTACCTGCCCGGTACCAAAGATAACCTGTCAAAACTTATGATTGCCGTAGGCCAAGATGTCCGCGTGTTGATAATTAAGCTCGCCGACCGCTTGCACAACATGCAAACGCTCGAGCACATGCCCCGTGAAAAGCAGAAAAAAATTGCTCGTGAAACAATGGAGGTGTTCGCGCCGCTCGCCGACCGCCTAAACATGGGCCGCGTGCGTGTGCAGCTAGAGGAACTCGCTTTTCGCTACATGATGCCAAAAGATTTTGCTCGCACCAAAACACTGATGGATAGCCGCCTAAAGAAAAGCCAAAAGAAACTGGCTACCGTACAGCGTGAAGTTGAAGCCAGGTTAAAAGACGAAAAAATCGAGTTCGAGATGGATGGACGAGTAAAAAGCGTGTACAGCACATTTAAAAAGCTCGATCGGCTTGACGGCGATATCGATAGAGTACACGACCTGATTGCACTGCGCATCATCGTAGACGATCTTTCAACCTGTTATTTGGTGCTCGGTGTCCTACACGAACTGTTCACGCCTTTTTACGAACGTATAAAAGATTACGTTGCTCAGCCAAAGCAAAACGGCTACCAAAGCTTGCACACCACCGTGCAAACCGATGCTGGGCAAATCGTCGAATTTCAGGTGCGTACGCGCGAAATGCACGATTACGCCGAACGTGGATTCGCCGCGAGCTTCCATTACAACGAGTCTAAGCTGACTGAAGCATACAAAAAAGGTGCGATTGCAAAACTACCCGCAAATCTTTCATGGATACTTGACTTGCAGGAAGCCGCCGCGAAAGCGTCGGAACACAAGAAATTCGATGCGAAAAAATTCCGTATGAATTTGTTTAAAGATCGGATTTTCATCTACTCGCCAAAGGGAGATATTTGGGACCTGCCAGTCGGTGCGTATCCGCTCGACTTTGCCTACCGCGTTCACTCAGACGTCGCGTCACACGCCAGTGGCTTTAAAGTAAATGGCGTCATGAAGCCGTTTAGCTACGTGTTGCAGCATGGTGATGTCGTGGAAGTATTAACCAGCAAAACCGCCAAGCCCAAAGCGCAGTGGAAAGAATACATTGCTACGAACCACGCGAAAGAAAAGCTTCGCATGCAGCTATCTCGCGAAAGCCGCGGCATGCTAGAGCGCCTTCTTCCTCGACGGAAATAGTTAGTCTAGCTGACCAATTTCGTGTAAGTAGCGGAATCGCTCTCTATACGGGTCGCGAATGTCGTCTATTGCCAGCACCTCGTCGCTGCTCATCCAGGCATAACTTTCATGCTCCCAGCTTAGCGTCACTTCTGGAGTTGTATCGAGATCTACCCGATAGATAATGCGCGTCACCGATTCGTCATCTTTATGAGGATATGTCTCGGCAAACACCATGCGCAACTGACTCTCCGCTACGACAATCCCTGCTTCTTCTTGCAGCTCACGAACCGCTGCTTGAGCGTGTGTCTCGTTGCCATCTACCTCCCCACCAGGTAAATCGGGTTTCTGTGAACGATCGGGGCGCTCTGGCCACACGCTACTGCGGAGTATGAGATACTCGCCTTCGCTACTCCGGACCAATACTTTCGCAACATTAACGAGTGTTCGCATTATCTGCCGTTCCAGCGCTCCATGCAGCTTTTAATCACCGCCTTCGCTTCTTCGGCGTCACCCCATGATTTTACTTCAGTGCTGCCTGGCTTTTTCAAGTCTTTGTAGTGATTGAAATGGTGTTCGATTTGCTTTGTAAGATGCCCAATGTCATCCAGGCTGTTGATTGCATCGCCATCGTCACGGTTATCTGCTGGTACTACCACAATCTTGTCATCCACTTCGCCGTCGTCGACAAACTTCATCACGCCAATAACTTTTGCTTTTAGCCATACACCTGTTGCCAATGGCTCTGGGCAGACAATCAAGGTATCAAGTTCGTCGCCATCTTCGTCGAGCGTTTGCGGAATAAACCCGTAATTCACTGGTTTAGCGAAAATACGAGGCTCTACCCTATCAAGCATAAACGCCGCGCGTTCGCGGTCCCATTCTACTTTTAGTTGCGAGCCTTGCGGTATCTCTACTACGGTGTTCACCATGCCGTTATCGACATCTCCGGGCGTGAGCACTTGGTTAAAATCAGCCATGTTATTTCTCCTTTTTCTTACTTCTTACATTGTAGCAAATATTCGCCCACATGTTGCACTCAAGCAATAGCAGAAGTAGGCTATACTATAGATATGTCAAAAAGTCCGACGTTGCTGCTGCCGAGCGACTACATTGCCGAAGCAACCGCAGCAATCCATAAAGCAACCACGCGCGTATACTTCATGGCCCTCATGATAACAGATGACGACACCACCGATTTGTTTATCGATGCGCTAGGAAACGCGGCCGAACGTGGTGTAGAGGTTGTCGTAGCAGCAGACTTGTTTACCTATGGCGAGCTTGGTGGACACTTTCTGCCCATTAAGTTCTTTACGAAACGATCACGTAATACTACTGCCATGGTGCGCGAGCTAAAAAGCAAAGGTGTACAGTTTGACTGGCTGGGTAGGTTTAGCACTACGCCATTCACAGGGCGTACGCACATCAAAGCCCTTGTTGTCGACGACACGGTATATTCCTTTGGCGGTATCAATCTATACGGAAAAGACCTACTGAATAATATTGACTATATGTTTCGCTGCACCGATACTCGTTTGGCAGATGATATTGTGCACGAAGCCACACAAATTACAAAAGCAGACCGTGGGCACTACGCATACCGAAGCCATAAGTTCACATTTGGCAAAGACACAGTGCTTACCGACGGAGGATTTCAGGGTGATTCAATTATTTTCCGGAGGGCATGCGAACTAGCGAAACAAGCCGAAGACGTACTGCTTGTGTCGCAGTACTGCCCCACCGGCAAGCTAGGGCGTATTTTAAAACATAAAAAACGGCGCCTGTATTTCAACCGCGCAGAGCTTGCCAGTCCTATCAATAGAACCGTCATACACATCGGTCAGGTATTCAGTGGCCACCAAACCCTGTATACTCGCAACCGCTATTTACATGCAAAATTCATTATTTTTACCATGCCAGACGGCGAAAAGGTTGCCATTACTGGCTCTCATAATTTCGTGTACGGAGGCGTATTACTAGGCACCCGTGAAATCGCACTCGAAACACGTAACCCAAAAATCATCAAACAACTCGAAACATTTTTCAAGAAACACGTTGCCTAGCTACGCAAGCACGGCTATTTTTTGCGCTTTAGCTCGTTCAGATACTCACGGATGGCAAGAGCAGCTGACGCGCCTTCACCGACAGCGCTGGCGATTTGCATCGTCGCGCCGCTACGAACATCGCCACTAGCGAATACGCCGGGCATACTTGTTTCCAGCATTGCGTCAGTTTTTATAAGACCACTCGTATCGAGATCTAGCGTACCTTCTACAAATTGTGTGTTTGGTTTTAAGCCAACAAACACGAATACGCCGTCAACTTTGAACTCTTTTTCAGTACCATTTTGATTTACTTTTACAGAGCTTACTTTTCCGTCCGTGGCCAAGATTTCTTCGGTTGTCGTGCCTTTGTGTATGGTTATTTTACCTTCATGCACGAATTCTTTTAGCTCATGCTGCAATACTTCGCTGGCTTTTATTTCGCTACGCACCAGCAAATCTATATGGCTTGCGAAACGAGTCAAGAAAATCGCCTCTTGTACAGCAGAGTTACCGCCCCCAACCACGGCTAGTTTTTTGTCTCTATAAAACGCACCGTCACATGTGGCGCAGTAGTGCACGCCTCGGCCATAGTATTCTGCCTCACCTGGCACGTTGATTTTATTGTAGTCACTACCAGTCGCTATCAATACGGTTCGAGCTTTCACTTCTTCACCATCGACTACCAGCACTTTATGGTCACCTTCATCACGTAGCTCAGTTACATCACCAAATTCAATCTCGGCGCCGAAACGTTCGGCTTGTTTTTGCAGTTCTTCTGCCAGCTTGAGGCCTTCGATGCCTTCCGCAAAGCCTGGGTAATTGTCCACCTTATCTGTGATTGCTGCCATACCGCCTACGACACCCTTTTCATACAGTACGGTATCGATATCTTCACGAGTAGTATAGACAGCGGCAGCTAGCGCGCTTGGCCCTGCGCCTACCATTACGACGTCTCGGATTTTTACTGTCATATTACTTTACCTTCTTAACTTCTACCACGAACATCAGCGGGCCGGTGGGGCGCCCAGTAAATTGACCAGTGTCTTCACCGTACGCCATGTCTGCAGGAATAGTCAGGCGAACCGTCGAGCCAGCTTTCACGCCTGTCAGGCCTTCTGTCCATCCAGATATCACTTGATCAAGTGGAAAATCAATAGGATTTTGCTCGCCATTTTTATTGGTACTGTCGAAAATCAAGCCATCACTGTTCCAGCCAAAGTAATTAGCTGTTACTGTAGAGGTTTCCTTAGCGGTTTTACCAGAGCCCTTTTTGAGTGTTTCAACCTTTAGTTTCGTCACGCTATCTGCATCAAATTTGCTCGCCTCATACCCCTTGAGTGGCGTATTCTTCTTCCACTCGTCCATCACACTTTGTTCTAGCGCCTGCTGTTCGTTGAGCGCGTCGGTCGCCTCATTCTGCGGTGCGATAATCATCGCAATAAACCCGGCGAGCGTACCAACGGTCAGCACGATAGCGATCACCCAAATTCCAAAACGTTGACTGTTTGTTGTCGACATATTTCCCCTATAAGTTTTCTTAGTTGCTTTACTTAGTATACCAAACTAACTCGCAATCTCATAGTCGCGCAGCTTGGCTTTGGCTTGTTCGGTTGTACCCATTTGTAGCTCGAGAAGCTGCGCATAGATGCCCTGGGTCTTTGATAGCTCTTTTGGCGAGCCAATCTCATCAACCTGGCCATTTTTCAGTGTCACTATTCTATCTACGTGAGCGATGGTGCTGAGTCGGTGCGCAATGATAAGTGTCGTTCGGCCTTTCATCAGTCGGTCCAGTGCTTCCTGTACTTGTTTCTCTGCTCGCGAATCAAGGCTGCTGGTCGCCTCGTCAAGAATCAAAATTGGCGCGTCTTTTAAAATCGCTCTGGCTATCGCAATGCGCTGCTTCTGCCCGCCAGACAATTTCAAGCCACGTTCGCCTATTTCAGTATCAATACCCTTTTCAAGTTTAGTAATAAAATCGTAGGCGTTTGCTGCTTTTGCCGCGTCGTCGACTTCTTTATCAGTCGCATGCGGCTTTGCATAGGCAATATTTTCGCGTATGGTGCCGCTAAACAGTGCCGGCTCTTGAAACACCACCGCGATATGTTCGCGTAAACTCGTTTGTCGCACTTCGTCGACAGACGTACCGTCAATCGTTATCGTGCCGTTCTTCACGTCGTACAGTCGCAGCAGCAAGCTTGTTAACGTTGTTTTTCCTTCGCCACTCTCGCCCACTAGCGCTACTTTTTCGCCAGGTTCAACGGCAAAGCTAATCCGCTTCAATACTTCATCATGTTCGTTATAGCCAAAATCAACTTCGTAATATTCTACTCTGCCCCTGCTCACTTCTAGCGCAGGAGCGTGGTCTTTATCCGCAACTGCGGGCTGAAGTTCCATCACCTTGAAGTAATCTCTACTGCCCGAAATAGCTTTCTGAATGCCCTCAATAATAAAACTCATATTAAATATGGGGAACCGCATCATGTTAATAAGCTGAATCAGCAATATCATCTCGCCTATCGTAAAGCGACCTTCGACCGTCTTTACAAACAGAAACGCGAACATAGCAAAGAAAATAGCGTTCAACACAAACCGTCTGGCAATGTCCATATTGTGCCAATAGCGAGACTGCCTGTAGGTGATGTCTATTGTTTTTTGAAAACGCCGTTCGAAATGTCGAAACTCAAGCGTTTCCTGAATAAAGCTCTTTACCACCCGGATTTGTGCAATTACTTCTGCAAATCGCCCACTTGCGATGTCCGTCTGCAGGTTTTTTTCGTTCTGCCACTTCTGCCACTTTTTGCTCGTGAGTGCAGTCAGCCACATGAATAGCGGATACAGCACAACCAGTAGCAGCGCAAGCTCCCAGCTGTATGTAAGCACAATAATAATAGTCAGAATCATCGTGAGGAACATTTGGAAAAAGTTGTTCGCGAACATATTCATGAACTGGGTAACTTCAAAGATAGTTCGGTTCAAACGGTTAATGATTGTACCTGTTAGCTCGGTGTCATAATAGCTCTGCGGTAGTTTTAGTAAATGCGTGTAGTAACGCTCGCTCAGCTGCTTTTTCAATTTAGCGCTCATCACGTCACCTAAATAGCCGCCCCAGTTGGTAAAGAGAGTGTTTAGTGCATCAGCCACGAACAGCGCCACCGCCAACCATAGCGCCCCCGAAATATCCGGGTTGCCGGTTTGAATCGCCGCCACCACCAAATCGGTAGCAGCCTTAATAATAAATGGCGCGGCCAACGCCGTAAGGCTCATCAGAATAGAAAATACAATAATCCCCAGGTAATACGGCCACAAATGCCGCGCATAGCTAAGAACTTTCAGCAGGCTTTTCATTGTTGCTTATTATGTCAGTTTCAGAGTGAAAATACTATGGCTTGCTGGGTACCACAACCCACAGAATCACATAGGGGATAAACCCAGGTAGACCGCCGGGAAGTAGCAGCAAGAAAAATATCAGCCGTACGATAGTGGGATCGATGTTGAAATATTCCCCCAAACCGCCACATACGCCGGCGATTTTTCTGTCTTTGGTTGATCGATATAGTCGCTTCATACTTCTAGTATACTTCAAGAATCGTGATGCCCATGATGATCATGAGTCAATGCGTGACCTTTGCCTTTTTTGATGAGGTGGTAGTTTACCGGCCAAGCGATAAGAAATGCTGCCGCAAGCGCAATGACTCGACTAAACCAGTAAATCGGATGAGTGAAATCTTTATCAAATGCACCAGGAATACTTGCCATCACTCCGTTATCTACGACTATCATTGTCACAATCGACAGCGTATCGGCAATAAAAACAAGCTTGAGCGCCGTAAAAAAGCCCATGTCGCCGCGCACTAATGGCCACGTGGAAAAGGCGTAGCCACTTATAAACGATAGCGTGCCGGCGAGTATAATAATTTGCAGTGGCGCAAAGCCAGCATGCGTACCGATTGTCACGCCAATAAGCTCTCCAATTGAACATCCTATAAGACAATGTAGCGTTGCGCTGGCGGCCATTTTCAGCGTGGGATTCATAGCTTCTATTATACAGAACCGATCATCGGTGCGCTGTTGTGGTATCGGTCTGTTTCTAGCACCTGCAGCACCGCCCTCGCGACATCTTTTCTACTCACAAATAGTTTCGTCGGGCCTTTTTCACGCAGAACAAATGGCCTCATATCGGTGTTTGCTAGCTTCAGCACCCGAATCACCGTCCAGTCAAGTTCACTGTGTTTCAGCACTTCAACGTGCTGCTTGCCATCGCTTACTCGTGCTGGGTCAATCAGAGATATTGCCAAATTCAGTATTCTATCAAGCAGCGTAATTTTGTCACCCTCAAAACGCACGCCTGTACCAGTGAGGCTAATAATACGCTTCTTCTTCATGTTCTTCATCTCAGAGACAATCACCTTCATCGCCTTGGTTTGCACATCTGATGGCGAGCCTTTTACGTGACCTATTAAACTCACGACCACGCTACAACCTGTAATCAGTTCGCGCACTTGCGCTGGCTTCGTGGCGTCACACTGTACATAGGTTAAATTCTCGTACTCTGAAGGCTTGTCACTCATGCGTACACCTGCACGAATTTCATGCCCCGCCTCTAGGGCTATTTCTAAAAATGCGCGCCCACTTCGTCCATCCGCGCCAATTACTGCAATTTTCATAGTATTATTATATCGTAAAGTTTCATCCACTGCTCTAGGCTCAACTGTGAGGGCCGAAGTTCTGGTAAAATACCGGCACCCTCAAGCGGCAGCGTTCGATAATACACTTGGTCTGCAAACGCTCTCGCAACAAAGTCGGCATACGATGCTGGGCCGCCATGCATCAAGGGCGTTTCGCGACGCTTCAGCTCTAACAGCACAGTGTCGACAGCCGGGGGTGGCGTAAAATCTGTTTTTCGTAATGGTTTTCGTACACGAACACTCCACCACGGGCCAATTTGGGCAGCAAGTGCGCTGGTAAAATGATCGTCGCCTGGCACTAGCTTGCGTGCGAACTGCTTCTGAACGATAAGGTACATGGCTTTGGGCGAGCTATCTGCTTGCGTAAACTTCTTTACCACAGCTGCGCTAATAGAAAATGGAATATTGGCAAAGATTTTATACGGGTCAGATGGAGGCACAATAGACAATATATCGCTTTCTACTATCGACACATTCTGTACGTGTCCTAGGTTGTCGCGTAACTTCTTCAGCGCTTCTGGCTCTATTTCTACCGCAACTACTTCTTTGCAGCGATTTGCGAGTACGCTCGCTATCACGCCACTTCCGGCACCCAAATCGTACACAATATCGTTTTTGCGAATAGTACTGTGCCCAACAAGCTCCGCCACTAATCTGGGTGAACGTAAGAAATGCTGACTATGTTCGTGTTTTCGTCTCATCTCTTGTCATTATACTATTTTTGCCATTTGTTGTATCATTGTGTCAAGGTAGCATAACCACTATGGCAAAGAGAACGAATCAAAAACGAAACACCACTGCAAGATCAAAAGTAATAGCATCTGGGAAAAGGCGGTTTTCCGCACTACATACAGGAGTCGCTGCAGCGGTGGCCGTCGCCTTGCTGTTTGGCGCTGCAAGTTACTTATGGGGAGACCAGTTCAACGTATCAGACGCAGCTGTGCAGCAACGGTTCCCTGGCGACCCCAATCCACTTGTCTCTGGCAAAGCTTTCTTCGGTACATCTGGCAATTTTGTAGATGACTACGAAGCTGCCTCTGGGAAACCAGTAGGCGTATATCGCAAATTTAATCAGTGGAACACTGCTTCATCCGCGGTAAACACTATCAATTCAAACTACAATAAAAATCGGCTTGTTTGGATATCATTTAAAACGCCTAAATGGTCTCAAGTGGCAAACGGTGATCACGATGCGGTGTTAGATTCCACTTTACGCGCATTAGATAATACTGGTCACCCTGTCTGGGTCACCTTTTGGCATGAACCGGAAAATGACGAAGGAAAGTCTAACGCGGGATCGGCTGCGGATTTCGTAAACATGC
>JAUIII010000003.1 GCA_030431855.1 bacterium | reverse complement strand
GGGGTAACCACCAGGGTTGTCTCTGTCGCCATTTGGTGGTTCGGGATCATAAAAATCTCCTAAGAGTATCGAACCATTTTGCTCAAACACATCATACAGCTCCTGTGGGTGGGCGGCTGCCACACGGTCTGGTTTCGGGAACTTTGTCCCCCACCAGTGGCCGTTTGCAATCGAACACCACGCCATTACATCTGACACATCATTTGCCGCGTTGTAGCTAGCGTCTTTTATTCCTGCGAAGTAGTTTGAACAATATATTTGCATCTGCGCCCATAGTTCGAGGTTTGCTATTCGGTCAGCATTACTCGATGATGGATCACCTATTGGTCCGTCACCGTCTGGTTCATGATGTATCGTAAATGCAAATGCAGGCTTGCCCGCCCCGCGACGAGCTATGGCCACATCGCGCACGATATTTAGCATGGAATCTTTGTTTCCTGCCACGACTTGGTCCCAGGCGTCTCCGTTTACTTTACACGATAGTACGCCGTATGCTCCTAATATATCGATTTCATCCAAGCGCGAGTTCAGCCAATTTGTGGTAACCTCGGATGACGTAAATTTACGTCGAGAGTAGATGTTTCCACCGATAATCGTTAGGGCTTCGTCTTCAGTTGGTCTAACGCTCTCAGAGGCGTTCATCCCCCAAAAGTTCGTCCATGGAACATGACCAGCAAATAGTGGAGTACCACTCGAACCAGAACCGGGATCTAACAGATGATCAGTTCGCCCGCGGTATACGAGTTTCGTTTGGTTCTCAACCATTGTCCAGCTAGGTAACGTACTCATGGAAGGATCTGCCAGTCGTCTCCGTCAATCATGATAGATTCAGGGCTTGAGCCGGTACCTGCGGTGCCTGAACCCTTGAATATAAAGTAGATATCGGTACGAGCTGAGGGACGAGAGCCGGGCCATGACCCAGCCGGTGGCTTATATACCGTAAA
Organism: bacterium; assembly: GCA_030431855.1. Lineage (GTDB taxonomy): Bacteria > Patescibacteriota > Saccharimonadia > Saccharimonadales > Saccharimonadaceae > UBA1020. The sequence continues at coordinate 59,509 of JAUIII010000003.1, read as the reverse complement.
TGTAGATCCAGCTGGTACATCCGCATACGTAACGGTTCCAGCGCTTGGTGTTGCCCATGTCCCATCACCACGAAGATATGTCGTGCTATTTGCAGTGCCAGAGCCCAACCGCGCAGTTGCAATAGTTCCGGAGGTGATGTCTCCCGCTGCATGAACGTGGGACGTATCTGCCTTGCCCGACAGTGAGGTGTCTACTTGAGATTGTGTGTAGTAACGAGCATCACCCCGAGTATCATTGTGGTATTGTGGATGGTCGTCATCGCTCAGACCAGTTAAGGCGCCGTGGTCGCTTACCCCTGCACCTGCTGCAGTCCACTCTAGCCCACTACCATTCCAGCTAAGTACGTCACTGCTGCTGGGTGAATTAGTTATGGATAATTTTGGTTCTGTCACACTGTCGCTGGCGAGTTTGGTGCTAGTAACCGAGCCATCTACTGGTGTACGATTGTCGCTGAGTCGTGCATCGCTGTCATCTACTTTGCCAGCCAGTGAAGTATCGAGTTCAGATTTCGTGTAGTAGCGAGCGTCACCACGAGCATCGTTGTGATATTGCGCATGATCATCATCTGCGAGCCCTGTCAAAGCACCATGATCTGTTACCCCACCACCACTAGACACGGTAGCGGGTACCCATGTACTTGTACCAGATTGGTAGACGAGTGACTGACCATCGCTTGCACCAGATGTATTTACGTCTGAAAGATCATCAAGCGTGGTGGGTACACCCGTCGGGTCAGTCCAGCCCAGCGTAGTACCATTGTAAACCAGTAGCTGGCCGTTTGTTGGGCCAACGGCAGTGGCGATTTTGTCTACCGTTACAGAGTTATCTGCTAGCTTTGCAGTTGTCACGTTGGCATCGGCGATTTTGGTCGTACTCACTGCACTCGACGCAAGCTTGACCGCGGTCACATTGCCATCAGCAATTTTTACAGTGGTAACCGCACCATCTGCTATAGTCGCTGAAGCATTGAGCTTTGTTTGAGTTGCGCTATCTAGCTTTGTTTCTGCAATTGTGCCATCGGCTATTTTCGCGTTGGTCACACTGCTGGCTGCGAGTTCAGTAGTACCAACCGCTCCAGCCACAATCTGTGCATTGCTAGCAGTCCCCGACAGATCACCACCCATAGTTGGATTGCCCCCAGCACCGTTTACTTTTGTAGCCAGCGCGGAGTCTAATTTTGCTTCTGTGATAGTTGCATCAGGAATAGCAGCAGCTGGTACCGCGTCGTCCTTCAGCGAACCGTCGGTTTTGTGCGCCGCCAGTAAGTACTGGTTAAGGATGTCTCCCCACGTTCCTTCGTCGGCGCCTGGTATTGGTAGGCGTGGCACTTCTGTTTCCCTCCTTACAAATAGGATATGCTTACCACTGTACTGTATATGCTTATGAACGTAAATAGGTTTAATGCCATGATATACTATGCTGCATGGCTGAAAAATCCCATGCAATGATCCTCGCGCTCGTAGGTATGCCAAATAGCGGAGTCCAGGCAGCTGTTGAACACCTGACAGGCAAGGGCATTCCAAAGATTTCTACAGAAAACACGCTACCCGCAGAAGTTGTCCGCGAAGCAACTAACTTGCTTCATGCGGGTCAGCATTGTATTGTCATTGGTAATCTTACGGATACAGAAACCTTGCGAAGTCTCAAACATGAGCACCCAGGCACAGTACGATTGGTCGCTGTTCTTGCGTCAAAACACACACGTCAAACTAGAGGTAACGACAATATCATTGAGCTAGATAATAACGTACTAGAAAATACAAATGTAGCCGCGCTTATCGCAACTGCCGATGAATACATCGTGAACGATGAGAATCTCGACAAGTTCTATTCTGAGCTCAACGAGCTAATTTCAAAGTAGTCGCGCAGATACTGCTTGTATGCATCCAATGATTTAAACTCATTCTCTAGTAGCACGTCTGCTTTTTCAAGTACAGCGCCCATGTTTAAGCCACCACCTTGCACCGACGGAGTCATTTCTGCTCGTTGCTGCCGCTGAAACTCTTCGAATGTTACCGTATCTTCATTTCGACCGCGTTTCGCTGATACGATTCGATCATAGCGAACCTTTTCGTCAGCATCAATCCATACTAATATGCCGCCTGCCCTATGTAGCTCGTCCACTTCTCCACCCGTACGAATACTCGTAATACAAAGACCTGTGTCGTAGCCATGCTCGGCCACAACACGACGCACCATCGCACCATCGCCCTCAGCCTCGCGTATGGCTTTGCTGGTGGCACTTAAGTTTTCCCGTGTGTGCGGCAAACCCTGTTCGTCTAGGATACCGCGTAGGATATCACTCAGACTAACATCCGTATAGCCAGCCTCTTCGGAGAGTAGCTCGCCAAGCGTGTCCTTACCCGAACCATTCGTACCCGCAACTCCTATAATTCGCGGCAACTTCATTATTTTAGATACTCGTGTAGCTTCTTTGAGTCTTTGTGCTTACGAAGTTTTGCGAGTGCCTTTGCTTCAATCTGGCGAATACGTTCGCGAGTCACGGCAAATTCCTGCCCCACCTCTTCAAGCGTGTGGCTTTTCCCATTATCCAGGCCAAAGCGCATTCGAATAATTTTTTGTTCACGGTCAGAAAGTGTCGAAAGCACGTCTTGCACTTGCTCTTTCAGTAGCTGCGTGGTGGCAGATTCTTCTGGGGTAATGCTGTCTTCATCTTCAATGAAATCTTGTAGCACGCTATCTTCGTCTTCGCCATCGCGACCAACACCGGCATCCAAACTTTGAATATCCTGTTTAATCTTGATCACATACTCCACCTTTTCAGGTTCCATCTCAAGCTCTTTGGCAAGTTCTTCAATACTTGGCTCACGATTCAGCTCTTGCGTCATTCGGCGCTGTGTACGCAGTAGTTTATTAATGGTTTCCACCATGTGCACCGGAATACGAATTACCCTAGCCTGATCAGCAATCGCACGGGTGATCGCCTGGCGAATCCACCAGGTAGCGTAGGTACTAAATTTAAAGCCTTTATCTGGGTCAAACTTTTCTACCGCACGCAGTAAACCAGTGTTACCTTCCTGAATCAAATCAAGAAAATCAAGCCCTCGACCACTGTAACGTTTTGCGATACTCACCACCAAACGCATGTTCGCTTCGGCCATTTTGTCTTTCGGTTTGCTCAGTTTAGCCGCTTTTGTCACTAGCTTTGCACGGTCCGCTTTATGTTTCTCGGTCATCGAATCTTCAGCGTCAAGCTTGGCAATTTTTTCTTGCACTTCAGCTAGTTCCTCGTGATTTGCCACGATCTGCTGAGCAAGCTCGAGTTCTTCTTCTGCGTTCAGCAGAGGAATTTTACCAATCTCACGCAAATACAAACGCACCGAGTCGTCTGAAACATCATCGAAATACTGATTACTATTCAGCGTATCTTCGTCGTCTTCTACTTCATCTTCCAGATCTTCTTCGTCTGGTTCATCCACCACATCCAGCAGGTCAACTTCCTCTTCGTCGCCTGAAAGTTGTTGTTTTACATCGTCATCACTGTTGCCCACTAGGCAGCCTCCTTGATTAGTTTAGAAAGTTGTTCGCGTAGTTCATCTGCCTGTGCGTCATCACCGACAGTCTCGGCCTCGCGCAGCCGCTGTATCAATTCATGTTTGGTTTGTTTCTTGTGTTCAACTTCCGTTTGGCGGAGCAGTTTGGCTATTTCTTGTGACACATCTTCGTCACTCCAGCCATCGTATCTGGTCTCGGCCCTTAGTTCTACTATTTTGACATAGGTCGCCACTGGTTGCAACTCTGTTGCAGTAAGTTCAGCGTTTGATTTCGCCAGTACTGTCGCTAGGTACTGCCGATGTTCGCCAATAAACATGTCGCTGCTGTAGTTTGCTAGCTGAAATCGCTGCGCTGAATTCGCCCATAAAGCGGCAAGTACATCATCTTGATAGGCGTAGCGCGTATCGTGTTCTGATTCTTCTGCTTTGACTACCTTTCGTGGCTCGGTTGTCGTGGTTGTTTCTTCGGTTAATTTTGCTTGCACTGCGGCTTCGGAGCTATCTGTTAACACCGCTATCTGTTTCACGTAATGTTCTCGCTCTACGCTGTCGCGTAGCATGCGTACGATTCGCAAGCTCTCGGTAGTAAACCGTCGCTTCCCCGCAGCACTCGATAGATTTTCACGCTTTGAAAATTCCTCCAGCACCCAGTCCACTACTGGTTCTGCTGATTGAGTCGCCTTTTGCCATGCACTCGCGTCTTTTTGTATCAGCTCATCTGGATCTTTTACACCTTCTGGTAAGCGAATAATCGAAAGCTCCACGTCTGTTCTCGCCGCGATCGGAATGGCTCGTTCGGTCGCAGCCAGCCCTGCCTTATCGCTGTCGAAACTCAACCGTACATTGTGGCTGAGGCGACTCAATGCCTTCAAGTGATACTCGGTCATAGCGGTGCCAGCAGATGCCACGACATTTTTCACGCCGGCTTGGTGGCTGCTCACGACATCAAGATTTCCCTCAACTATCACGCTGGCATCATTTTTGCGAATAGCTTCCTTCGCCTGGCTCAACCCAAACACATGACGTGATTTATCGTAGAGTAAGGTCTGTGGTGTATTCAGATATTTCGGCGCTTTCGGATCATCTACTAAAATACGACCCGTAAAGCCAATCACTTGCCCGCTCGGATCCATCAACGGTACGGTCATGCGGCCACGAAACAAGTCACTTCCATAACGATTCGTCAGACCAGCATCAGACAGTTCTTTTTTATTAAAGCCTTTATTTAGCAGTATCCGCGTCAGCACTTCACCATCATCTGGCGCATAGCCCAGGCGGAAATCTTGTACAATTCCTTTCGAGAAGCCGCGAGTTTTAAACACATATTCTAACGCGTGCTGGTTTTTCAACAAACTCTGCTGATAGTATTTCGCTGCGAGTTCATTTGCCTCAAGTAGTCGCTTTTTCTTCTTCGCAATCTCGCCCGAACCTTTACTGTCGTACATACTCAAATCAACCCCAGCTTTTCGCGCGAGTTGCTCTAGGGCTGCTCGAAAGTCTAGGCCTTCAACTTCCATCACAAAACTAAAAATATCGCCGCCTTTGCCGCTGCTAAAGTCATGCCAAATGTGTTTATCTGGGCTTACAACGAAACTAGGTGTCTTTTCGCTCGTAAATGGGCTTAAACCCTTAAAGTTCCGCCCTGCGCGCTTCAACTGCACATACTCGCCAACAACGTCTTCAATATTCAGACGTGCACGCACCTCTTCTTTCGCGTCTTGCATGCTATCATTGTACCACTATTTACCTCTGTAATCGTTTATGCTTAACTAGTACATATGCAACCAGAATACCAGCAGCCACAACCGCAGCCGCAGCCAACGCCCAACCCTTCACTTGATTACCTAAATCAAATAGCAGCGCCTGCGCAACAAAAAACGCTCAACCCGCTTGTGTTATGGGCAGCAATTATTGGCGTAGTGATTGTTGCGATTTCTGTCGTGCTACTGCTGGCGGCAAGTAGCAGCGGAGCATCTGGTAAAGACACCATGTCTACGCTTGCCGTGGAGCTTAGTGCGCTCCAAGATATTACCACCGATGCTACCGAAAATATTCAAGGCTCCGAGTTACGCACGCTCAACAGTAGCCTCTCGTTGGTACTGGCAAATATCAACCGCGATAGTACCGATGCGGTGAGCGCTATTGGCGCCACCACTGATGAGAAAAATAAACTGGTTGTAGAAGTAAATTCTCAGGTAAACGATGTAAAAAGCAAACTAGAAGACGCTCGGCTCAATGGCATATTCGACCGTGCTTACGCGCGCGAGATGACCTATTACCTTAAAACTGTTCGTACTGAAATGAGTGGCTTGTACCAGCAAACAAAGAACCAAACCGTTCATGACTTTCTTGTATCGGCAGATGAAAATCTTGCGCCGTTTGTGAAAGATTTCAGTAGCTACAACGCCGACTAGTTGCTTGCGACCAAATCATAGCTGAGGCGTGCCAGGTCTTTTATATCATCGTCGCTCAGCTGGCCCGTACATATAATGGTGTTCCAGTGTTTTTTATTCAAATGGTAGCCTGGCTGCACACTCTCGTATTTTTCGCGTAAATTCTCAGCCAGCTGTGGGTCACACTTCAAACTGACTCGCAGCGGCTTGCTGCCGTCGGCAACGATTGCAAACAGCTTGCCCTCGCCTGTTTCTTTATTGCCAACCTTGTACACGCTTGTGCCTTCGCCAAACGGAAAGTCTAGCCACGTGTTCGAAAAACTCAATAAATGGTCTTCTAGCTCTTTATGTGTCATTTCAATTTTGCTAAGTAGTATTTTAATTCTTCAATACTGCCCTGAATGTCTTCTATCGCTCGGTGCGCTTCGGGCTTGGCAAATTTCTTTTTGTACTTTCCTTCGAATACCACTTTCCATGCGCTTACATCCAGCATACGATAATGTAGTTTTGCGTTTAGCCGTGGCCACTCGTTTTCTATAAACTTGCGATCTTGGTGTATCGAATTCCCTGCTAGTAACACTGGTTTTTCGCTGTCAAAATGCTCGTCGACAAATGTCAGCAGCTCGTCTTCTACTGCTAAAACGTCTTTACCATTTTCGTTTTGTTCCATCAGCTGGTCACGCACATCGCTAAATGTTTCCCAGAACTGCCCTACCATGCGCTGGTTCATGAGTTCCGTGTCAACTCGGGTAACAGCTTCATAGCGAGCAATTTCATTAAATTCCCAATCTGTTGCAATTGCCGCCACTTCAAGTATGCGGTCCTCTCTTGGGTCGAGCCCCGTCATTTCTAGGTCAATCCATAGTAGCGTCGCATGTTTTGTCATTGTCTAAATAATATCACATTTTTCTGAAAATGCTTGACTTTTGACGTATTTATGTACTATTTTATAAATAACCACAGATAACCCGACAACCGTCGGGCCACGTGGAGCATTTCGGGAGACACGTTGAGCAACCGTACGTTGAGCAACCATCCTTACAACGACGAGAAGTTCACCCACCGTCGGAAGAGCGGCAAGACGCCTCGCAAGAAGCAGCCGACCTTCCGCGAGATGGTGCGCCGGGCTCACCAGCGCATCATCGGTGCCACGCACAAGCGCGGCAACGGCTTCATCCCCGCGACCTGTCTCAACGACGCGGTGGCGACGCTGAAGCGGTGGGTCAAGAACACCGACGGCAAGATCGGCCGGCACCACCAGGTCTACGACGTCCTGAAGAAGGCCTTCCGTGAGCTGTTCGCCGCGGAGGTCTTCACTCGGTGGCAGACGGGCTACAAGCTGAACCCCCACGTCGCGCTTCCCAGCGCGGCCTGACGCTCACAGGCGTTCAGCAACCGAAGGCGAGACGAGATAACAGTACGATGAGCAGCCACTGCAGGGCGAGCTCTCCGGGCAACTCGTCTCGCCTTCGGGCGAGCAACCTCAACAGAGGTTTATTTTTTTGGCGTAAAATTCAAACAAACTGAATTGATACAGTAATGCTGCCCGTTTGGCGAGCTATCATCGGCGAATAAATGCCCCAAATGCCCACCGCATTTAGCACAGACAACTTCTGTGCGGTGCATAAACATGCTGTTGTCTTCGCGTAGTTCCACCGCGTCGTTTTTCGCTAGGTCGGAAAAGCTCGGCCAGCCTACAAGCCCAGGCGTTGTACTTTCATATTGGTCACTCGTTTTAAAAAGCTCATTACCGCATGCGACGCATGCATACACACCATCTTCATCTGGCGGCAAAATATATTTCCCCGTGCCAGGCTGCTCGGTTTTTTGCTCACGCAGCACACGGTACTGTTCATCTGTCAGTTCTTTCTTCCATTCGTCGTCGGTTTTATTCATGCTAATCTTTCTAGCGCCAGGGAAAAGGCTGCTTCTTTCAGCGAGATTTTTGCGGTTGCAGCATGCTGCGCTGCATCGTTCATTGCTTTTGTTAGAATGTCGTCGAGTTGTTGGTTCACTTTCTCTTCGCTCCAATGTTCCCCAGCACGATTTTGCTGCCACTCTAGGTAGCTCACTATCACGCCACCGGCATTGGCAATCACATCGGGAATCACATGCACATCACGAGCTTCCAGCTGTTGCAAGGCTTCGTCATCCACCGGCCCATTCGCTAGCTCTAGCACGACGTCAGCCTGTATATCGCCTTGATTTTCAGCATCGATCACATCGCCTAGCGCAGCAAACACCAGCACGTCTGCATTTACCTGAATAATTTCGTTACTCGGTCGCTCTTCCCCTGTTAGCTCGTCCATAATGGTACGTGAAAACTCTAGACCAGAAAAGTCGAGACCGTCTGAGTTGTACTTTGTGACTTTCGAATTTGCCGCAGCAATCAGCTTCACACCCAGTTCTTTTTGCGCTAGTTGTGCAAAATAAAACCCAACATTGCCTACACCTTGCACGGCAACTGTCAGACCTCTCGTTTCAATATCATTCGCCTTGCAGTATTCCCGAAGAGCAATCATACCGCCACGTCCAGTTGCAGCCTCGCGGCCCTGAGAGCCGCCGTGTGCTATCTTTTTACCGGTAAAGCTAGCTTTGGTTGTGTCACCCGTCAGCAGCTCGTATTCGTCGACCATCCAGTCGATCACTTGTCCGTCTGTATTCACGTCAGGTGCTGGCACGTCCTTGTCTGGGCCAATATGCTCTTGTAGTGCTCGCACATATTTTCTGGCAACTTCTTCTATATGCGAATCATCGAATTCACGCGGATCAAATGCCACACCGCCTTTACCACCGCCCATAGGGATATCTACCGCTGCGCCTTTTATGCTCATCAGCGTCGCAAGTGCACGTACTTCATCTTTATCTACATGCGGGTGAAAGCGTATGCCGCCCTTGTACGGCCCACGCTTGTTGCTGTGTTGTACCCGGAAAGCCTGGTGCGTAATATCACCGACTGTTATCTCAAATTCATGTACCTGCTGTGGTGTCAGCAGTTCGTCCACATCATCGTCGCTCCAGCCCAATTTCCCTGCCGAGCGTCGTATCAACGCCTCGGCACTTTCTAACATATTCATAGGTCTAGTATACTCCTAGCGCGCCGCGGCCAAGGCATTACCGTACCACAACAAATCATCTATATGACGGTCGAGGTTAGCATTGTTTTGCTCTGTCTCAGGTGCCAACGTGCCGTCATCGTGTATGCCACCGTCTACCTTGCCAAAGAACGTCACGGTATCTGGCAAAACAGCCGAGCCAACCTTCGCACCCAGTACTTGCCGCAGTTGTTCGTTAGCCCTCGCACCGCTAACGACTCCATGGCTCACGATTCCGACTGGCTTTCGTTTTAGCTGACCATTCGTGTAGTCTATCGCGTTTTTTAGCACCGCCGGGATGCCATGGTTATATTCCGCCGTCACAAACACATACGCATCGGCACGTTCTAGCGCATCCAGCCACTGCTTGGCACCATCGGTCAGTTCTCTCTCTGGTGTCCACGGGGCTTCTGGCAGCAGCGGCATGTCGTAGTCTATCAGATCCAGCACTTCTACGTCATCGTGTTTTGTCTTCAATCGTGTCTCTACCCACTTGGCGAGCTTTGGTGTCACTCGACCTTCACGAGTCGTTCCTACTATCACGGCTACCTTCATGTACGCTCCTTTTGTTATATCTTTAGTATACGTCATTTACTATACAAAATAAAGTAAAAGCCCCGCATTTGGCGAGGCTTTACTATGCGTTTTACGGATTAGTCTTTTTTCTTGTCCATGCGGTCTAGCTTGGCTACGTGTACCAGCCAGTAAATAACCAATGCAGTAGCTAATAGTGTAATCGCCGAGCTCACAAATGCACCCCAGGCAAAGTCAGCTGATCGGTCGCCAACATTGACTGTCCATACTGCTGCCTGCAGGCCTTCCTGTGAACCTACTATCAGCGCTACGATTGGGTTTACAAAGCCCTCCACCAGCTTTGCCACCGTGTCGCCTGCTGCTACACCAATTGCTAGACCTACTGCCAAGCCTACAACACCTTGTTCACGAATAAATGTCATAAATCCGCTTGCGTGCTTTTTTACCATTGCAAAAACTCCCTTAGATTAAATTCTAAAGAAATTATATCACTAAATTCCTATCGCTGTTTGCGAATTTGCGCAGCCAAGTTGCGTGCGCGCTTTTGTTTTCCTTTGGCAAGCTCGGTAACCCTACCTACATGCAGATAGCCCTCTGCAACATCATCCAATGCTTCATCGCTGCCTGAAAGATACGCCATGCGTCGTGCAGTATCCAACAAGAAATATTGGTTGCTCGTTCTGTCTTCAGCCGGGCCATCTTTAGCGAGACTTTCGTCTACCACACGAGCGACATCTTCCATCTGATCTATCAGACCTGCTTTCGCCAACCGTTCACGTAGTTTAGATGCCAGCTGGAGTCGGTTTTCTTTATCAACATCAGGGTAATAGCCCTCCAGTTGCACAAATGCATCCAATGCCGAACCCAGGCTGCCATTGTGCATATACTGAAATGCCATCGCGTAGTGGCGCAGCATCTCTCTGCCTTCTTTAGGTCGATATGTACGCATCATCACCACATACACGCCAGACGCCGTCGGCTCTTCATCAACATGCACCAATTTAGCATGAGTCAGCCATGGATGTTCTTGTAGCATTTCATACGGTTGCTTACGTTTCACTTGTGCCAATATTTTACTCGTGTCGAGCATGTTAGTGACGCATTTCACGCCTTCGTCTTCCAGTACAGTCGCAGGCCAATTGCCGTACACAGCACTATCGAGTTCCACAAACAGATCTTTCGATGGTGCATCAATCATGTGCGCATAGCTACCTTCTTCGTCGAACATTGTTACAAACGAATGACCGTTCGCAAAGCTGATCGAATGCGGAATCGCTAGTGCATCTAATAGTTCAGACGTTACGATCGTGTGTCCATAGCAGTTTGTTTTCATTGAATCTGTTTCAGCATCTTCCGTCCATAGCTGATTACCCTGTTTTACCATCGAACCGAACAGTAATGTCTGGCGCACCATGTGCCCTACTTCATTGGCCGCTTCTACCTTATCTGCAAATGTTTGTTCAGAGCCAAGATATACCGCTTCAATACGTCGAAGGCGTTGTGACGAGATTAGTTCGGTGCGATTCAAACCGGGGTCACGATCAGCAATATCTTTTCGTGGCGTCAACAATCCAGCAGACTCTCGTATATGAGCGAGCTTCATCTTTATATTATAACATTTTTATATCTAAAAGTCTATAGTTTCTCAGGCGCGTGTATCCCCAGTAGCCGTAACCCATCAGCTAGTGTGCCGATGTATTGTTCCACCAAATACAAACGCTCAGCCTCACGCACGTCGCCTACTATGCGTGATTTTTCGTAAAAACGGTTGAATTCTTGGGCTAGCTCGTACAAATACGTACAAATCAAATGACTCATCAGCTCGCGCGTGGCTGCTTCTACCACACCAGCGTACTCGCCTAATTTTCGCACTAGTGCACGCTCGTTTTCATCCAGTGTTTCTGGCTGAGTCGGCGTGGCGCTTGCTTTATCGTGGATACTGCATGCCCTGGCGTGCGCATACTGTATATATGGACCCGAATTACCATTCAATGTCACTGTATCGTCTACGTTAAATGCAATGTCGCCACCAAGTCGATACTTGGCGAACACATATTTTATTGCACCCAGCGCAACTGGCTCTACCAGTGCTTCGTCTTGCACAAGTTCCCGCGTTTTTTCTCGTACTACCTCTAGCACATCAACTGCCCGTGTCACGTTGCCCAGTCGCGAACTCATCTTCTTGCCATCGCCAAATTTCACGGTTCCGTTGGTCAGATGTGTCATAGTCTCGGCAATACCAGGCTGGAAGGTATCAGCCGCGGCAAACACCACGCGCATGTATTCCTTTTGGTCGTTGCCCGTTATCAAAATACGTTTGTCAAAGTTGTAGTCAGCCTGTTCTTGCCATATCACGCCAATGTCTTTTGTCTCATAGGTTGGCAGGCCTTTGCTAGTCACAAACACACGGGTATGTAGATGCTTTTCTTCGTCTCCTTCAAATACCACTGCACCCTCAGACTCTTTTAGATTACCCTTTTCCAGCTGCGCTTTTACCACTTCCATTCCCGTTGGCGCGGTTGCACTCTCTGGGTAGTAGCGCAGGCTATCCACCTGCAGTTGCTCATAAAACGCATCAAAATAATCAAAGCTCCATTGACGTGTTTGCCAGTAAATTTGCGCCAGCGGACTGTCGTGGTCATCGTCGTTATGAAAGCCGTAAATCGTTTTGTTTAGCTCATCAATTTCTTGCTTAGCTTCATCACTCTCTTCGTAGGCTCCGGCGCCCTTTACGTAGCAGTTACTAATCCATCGCGCGCGCGCGAATGCATCATCACCCACAGTGTTCAATTTTTCAGGTGAAATCTCGCCTAGCTCTGCTACCATACCCCACAAACATTTCGCCACGTGCAGGCCTACATCGCCACCAAAACTGGTACGGTGCACCGTGGCCCCAGCGTTTTCAACCAATTTTGCCAATATATCGCCGGCAAATGTCTGGTACAAATGGCCAGTATGTAGCTCTTTAAATGCATTCGGGCAACTGTACTCCATCACGTACGAAACGCCCGTATATGGTTTGCCTGGCTCTCGTTTTGCTTCGTTCAGCAAGGCCATGTCAGTAAGTCGAATGTTTATAAAGCCAGGCCCTGCTACCGCTACCTCGGCAAACTCATCAGAGCCACGCAATGTTTCAACAATCTCTTCAGCCACCTCGCGAGGGTTTCGTCCCAATGGCTTGGCCAGCTGCATAGCAACATTAGTTGCATAGTCGCCAAATTGCGCTTCGGGGCGTGTTAAAACCACTTCGACATCTTGATCGAAGAGTTCCTTTACCGCACTCGCAACACGCTTGTTCATCTGTTCAAGTATAGCAGAGGTCGCCTAGCTGTAACTAACTTCAGCTTCGGCATCGTCATTAATTTCGGCTAGCTCGTATTGCAAGCTAGAAACAGGGCTCAGGCCACGAATCGTATGCAACAATTCGCGTAGCACGCTCATGTCGTCTAACCCAGTTGTTGATTCGTTGTATTCTTCTTCTGCCATATGTGTTTTGTTCTTTTGTAGCTTTATTATATACCGCTTACGGTTTGTCGTCAATACAGCAATGCTTGACTTTTTATTCCGCTTATGCTATTATAAATAGGTTATCTTATAAAACAAAAAATACATGATAAAGCCACCGAAAGACGACAACCGTTCCACCCCAGCGCTCTGGGGAGAAATTGATGCTAGAACTCGCGATACGCATGAAGTAAAAGGACCTCTTGCTCAATTAGCACCAGCTGTAATAGATGCCATGAACGCACGTAAAGGCAGCCTAGCGGAAACCGAATTCGCTGGCGATAGGTCGTGGACTACGCCAACGGTCAGTTATGAACGAGAAATAACCGATTATGATGAAAACTCCTCTGTGCTTCAGTTACCTCCACAAAAGTCTTACAACTACAATCGCGGGCATCGCAAACATCATGCTGAAGCGCGCATTATCGAACAGGACCCTAACCTTTATGTCGCACTTAAAATACTGGCAGGTCGCGATAGGCTTCACCAATTCCAGGTAACACCCGAAGGGTTTGTAACAGCATTAGGCGATGACCTCCATGAAGCAAACTGGAAAGAGCTGCAAGCAATTGATGATGCACTAAGAGAAATTAACAAATACCTTGAAACGGTTCGTCCTAAACGAGCAAAAAGAACTAGGCTACGCCTCGGTAGAGCTGCTAGCCATCGCAATTCTTAGTGTTTACTGGCACGAATTAAGCCGACGAACATCGGGTGCGGTCGCATAGGGCGACTTCTAAATTCTGGGTGAGCTTGAGTAGCCACAAAATACGGGTGCTCAGTGCCCTCAATATATTCCACAAGCTTGCCGTCTGGCGATGTGCCTGAAATAGTCAGCCCACCGGCTTCTATTTCCTTGGTAAATTTCTGGTTCACTTCATAGCGATGCCTGTGGCGCTCGGTTGCCTTTTCACTGCCGTATACTTCGGCAATTTTCGAGCCAGATTTTAGTTTGGCTGGGTAGTCGCCCAGTCGCAACGTACCGCCAGTCGATTCTTTGCCAGCTTGGCCTTCCATTATATACACCACATCGTGCTTTGTTTCTGGGTCAAGTTCGGTACTGCTAGCGTCTTTCAGCCCCGCCTTGCGCGCGGCGGCTACTACCGCCATTTGCAAGCCTAAACATATACCAAGGTATGGTTTGTTGTGGTCGAGCGCATAGCCAGCCGCGGCTATCTTGCCCTCTAGCCCACGCGTGCCAAAGCCACCAGGCACCAATATACCGTCCACACTGGCAAAATCATCATCATCTGCCGTTTCAGCGTTAATCCATTTCACTTCTAGCTCCGTATTCTCATCCCATGCCGCTGCCTTTAGCGCTTCTAGCACAGAAATGTAGGTATCTTCGTTGTCTGTATATTTAGCCACCAGGCCAATTACTGCTTTATGCGCTTTTTTGGCGCGCTGCTTTTTGACCAATTCGCGCCAGCCAGATAGTTCTGGCTCACTTGTTTCACCAGTAAAACTATCTAGTAGGTCCATCAGCGTGCTATTGGCAATGCCTTCTGGTATGCGAAATACACTATCGACATTTGGCATCATTAGTACAGATGTTTCAGGCAAGCCGCCAAATAGCGCGATCTTTTTGGCAATCGAGACAGGTGCTGGATTATCGGTACGCACTATCACGGCATCTGGCACAATACCAAAGCCACGTAAGTCGTTTAGTGCGTTCTGCGCTGGCTTCGATTTAAATTCTTTGCTGGTACCAATAAACGGCACATACACCACGTGCACGTACATGCAGTTTTCGCGCCCTACCCGCAATGCGAATTCACGTATGGCTTCTACAAAACTCAAACCTTCGTAGTCGCCTACTGTGCCACCGATTTCTACTATATGCACGTCTTGGCCATGCCCTGCTATCACAATCGATTTCTGTATCGCGCGTGTCAGATGTGGCACTAGCTGCACGGTTTTGCCACCAAATTTACCAGCGCGTTCATCGGCGATGAGCTCAGACAGTAGCCGGCCCGAGAGGGTGGCGTTTTTCTGTGTCATTTCTTCGTCTAAAAAGCGTTCGTAGTGCCCTAGGTCGAGGTCGGTCTCAGCACCGTCCTTGGCCACAAAACATTCGCCATGCTCCGCAGGATTCAGAAGACCCGCATCTACATTGAGATACGGGTCACATTTTTGTATGGAAACCGACAAGCCTTGAGCTTTTAGAACTGCTCCAATACTCGCAGCTGTAATGCCTTTTCCTACCCCCGAGAGAACTCCCCCCGTGACAAATATATATTTCTGTTTGCGCCCATGGCGTTTCTGTTCTTCCATGGGATTTCATTATAGCAATGTTGGTTTCGTTGGCGCTAGATATAGAGCGTTGTAGTTTTATACCACGCTAGATGTGGAAAACTACTCGCTCACACTGACTTGTGGGTAAAACGCCACGTAGTTCGTAAAGTCTTTTTTCACTCGTTCCACTGAGCCGTCTTTTGGCTCTGGATAGTACCACGCGCCATTTTCGAATTTCTCGCCATCTGCTTCTACCGTGTAGTAGCTTGCTTCGCCTTTCCAAAAACACGTTGTGTGCTGGTCGGTTGGCGTAAAATATTCCATTTTCACTGCATCGGGTGGAAAATACCAGTTGCCTTCTATTTTTATCAAATCTTCTTGTGGGGCCTCTGCAACCACCACGCCGTTCCATGTTGCTTTCATCGCGTTCCTCCTCTATTTAGTATACAATATATAGTAATGGGTGTTCAAAAAGCATATCTATCTGGTGGGTGTTTCTGGGGCATGGAAGAGTTGTTCCGGGTTCAACCTGGCGTAGTAGATACCGAGGCTGGCTACACAGGCGGCAAAAACGATTCGCCAAACTATTACAACCACGCTGGCCATGCGGAAGCACTCGAAATTACTTACGATGCTGATAAAACATCTTTCGAAGCCTTGCTCGATTTCTTTTTTCAAATTCACGATCCCACTACAAAAGACCGTCAGGGCAATGATGTTGGCAGCAGCTACCGTTCGGCTATTTTTTATCAAAATGACACAGAAAAAAAGACCGCTGAAGAATTCATCGAAACGGTAAATGCCTCTGGCCGCTGGAAAAACCCTGTCGTTACCACACTGGAACCATTCACTAAATTCTGGGTCGCCGAGCCAGAGCACCAAGATTACTTACAAAAAGTCCCCTTCGGCTACACGTGCCACTACATCCGCCCCGGCGGTAGTTACCTAACTAATTTTTAGTTACCACTACTAACTAGAATTTTTGCGGCGTAAGGTCTTCCACTGGCTTGCCGCTAATAATACTAATGCTTTCGTTATATTTATTAACTTTTGAATTATATTTTTTGACCATACGATTTGTTTCATTTAACTTGTTTTCATAGAGTTCATAATACAAGTTAGTATTGTAGACATCCCCGTAGTTTGCTGCTGCTGCGTGACTTGAATAGTATTGGTCGGCTACACTAAACCCAGCTTTAATTGCTTTTTCAATCTTATCCATTTGTTTTTTCTGAGTTGCAAAGTCTGCTGTTAATTCTCTATGTAGGCTATTGATGTATGACCGCTCAGATAAATACTTTGAGTAGTATTGGTCTAAGTCGTATGTGATACTTTTGCGATAAATTGCAACGTATGAATGTTTTTCGTCCAACTGTTCTTCACTATCCGTGAATTCATATTCCTTGAGTACTTTTTTTATTGATGCGCTGTCTCCAGACGAATTAATTGCCTGAAGTATAGAATCATTTGGCTTACTTCTAAAGTATGCAGCGTGAAGCATTTCATGCACGGCTATTGTTCGCTCATAGTAATCGTACTTCGTGGGAAGATCCCGTATGTAGATTCTTTCAGTATTTGGGTCAAAACACCCCAACGGGATACCGCTTTTTCCTATGTCTGTTCCTGAACATACAGACCGTATCTCACCTTCATCAATAATGGTCGGGTAAGAGCGAAGAAATTGAACTTTTCCTTGATAAGTCATACCTGCATCCTCAGCTAGACTGACCATGTTACTGTCTGCAGTCATAATCACGTACTGATCGGAGTTAAAGATAAAAGTGCCTAGTATAATCATCCCAAGAAGTGCCCACTTTATCTTACTCCTTTGTTTACCGCGATACTCTGACTTTCTGCTCTCCTTTTCGCTAAGTATGGCTTGGGTTGTTCGTGTTAAATGATACATTCCACATTTTTCATTTGCGATACTCGCCTGCTCAAACGCAAGTTCTTCGTTGCCACTAGCCCAGTATATGAGTGCTTGTACCTCATGAATTAAAAACATACGATCATTCATATCGTATCTGTTTTCATATATTAAATCTGTAATTTCGTTAAGCTCTCGCTGAGCATGGATAAGATCTGTTTCAGACAGGTCTGCTGCTTGTAAATCTTCGCTTAAATAATTTCCAAGGAGTTCTAGTCTTTCAAATAAGTCTGCGGATATTTTTTTATTGAGATGGCTGTCCACATTTCAACTATAGCTCATATACCGGGTTTCCAACTAAAAAAGACCTCTCAGCCTGAGGCGCCTCTCGAGAGTATGCGGTCACAACTCACATTACTCGGTGTTTAAAAAATTCAGTGCGAACATGACAAGCAGACATGGGGTGTAGGAAAACATCACGGGCGCTAGTCGTGAACCTAGGTTTGAACCCATATCCACTTGCCACATTCGCGCGGGGCAACCATCAGGCCACCTCCTTCAGAACTGGTGGGAACTTGTACAGCGACAGCAGTCCCATCATCCAGGCGAAGTCCAGGACGAAGCGAGTGACATCGTGAACTTCATGGCCCACCACTGTGAACACGTACACGTCGTACAGCACGCCGATCGCCAGCATCACCGCCATCGGCGTACGCCACGGCACCATGCTCACTTCCCACACCGTCTCGATCGCCAGAGCGAACACTGCGGTGGTGAACACGTAGTGCCACCAGTGTGCGTTCTCGGGGGCTGTGATTGTTTCACCGAAGTGCGCGAGGTTGTAGCTCACGCTCCACAGTGACAACGGCACAAACACCCAGATGGAAATGTGTGCGAGAAGCACGTCGATGTCTAGCTTCTTCTCACGAACCGACATTCCGGTGTTTCCTTTCCTCGATTGAACAAAGCTTTCGAGGCATATTCATGCACCGAAAGCCGTGTTCAACCGTTGTCTGCTTGTCAAAGTGCTTCGGGTAAAGGCAAATACACCTTCATCGACGAAGTTAGTACATTATAGCATATTTTAGTGAAATATTCAATACGCTACTACTGTACTTGTAGCGGTTACTTCTTTTTCAAGTATTTGCTGCGGATGTTTAGCCCTACGGCCGTCATTACAAAAAACGTGCCTGTTAGCAGCGCGTATATTACCCACTGTCGCGGTTTTGCTCCCATCATGCCTAGCGGCGCGAAAAAGCTCCAGGCGATGCCAATGAAGCCGATGGTGGTGAGTATTGTACCTTTTAGCATGTGTTTACTCTTTATTTAAATGCGGGAATTCATAGGTATTTGGATTCGCCGAATAGCCAGCTTTTTCAGCATCAATTTCTGTACAGAAGAGTACGGGCTTTAGCCGCATGGGATCAGGGAACGTCCCAGGTGTCTCATAGCTTCTCGCACCCTGTCCGCTAACTTTCAGACCTAGGCTGACCGACACAGGTTTTCGACCACATTCAATCCATTTTGAATAGAAGCGAATATTTCCGCCTATTGCTAAATCGTAGATGATTACGATGACAGCAAACACAATCACATACACTAATGTTTTTTTGCTTTTCGAAAGTTGGTTTTTCTTAACGTTTGATGTATTGTTTTGTGCCATATACTATTCCTATTACGCCTACGCATCTTGTGTTGTGACTTTCAGCACGTATCTCTGAAGCTAATTAAGCCCTATCTTCACCGAATCTAAGAACCTCTTTACTCCAAAGATACTCAAACGAGGCCTGCTCCATTTCATAACTACACCAAACATTACCTTCAAGACCTTTGGCTCTGTACGGCTTTATATACGTCAATCGACAAACTGCATCACTGCTTGCGGATTTTATAAGTGGTGTAACTATTCCTGAATAGGTTGTGTAATGTTTAGCTAAATCTGATGAGCCGAGACCGAGATTCACCGCTTGATTGTTAATGGTTGTAGAGTTAATAATGCGTAAACTTTTATCGTTGCTGTAAGGCTGCGAGTCACTGACATATTTCACTAGACATTCATACTTATAATCATCTCCAAATAATCTGGGTTTTAACCGATAGCATTCACTTTCGTCATTCCAATCGAGACCGGTCTGTTTGGATAGTATGCGTGCGATACTCGTCAGCTCGGTGTGTGTTGCAGTAATATCGTCTGCAAGTTTACTATTCTCTTGTTTTTGCATAAATGCGGAAATTGCTAAGTATAGACCCAGTATAGAAAGTACAGCGATAATTACGATCGAGATTTTTTTGTTCTTTGTTTCGGTCTTGTTCACGGTGTTTTGGTCGTTTTCTGTCTTAGGTTGTAGCTTTTAGCATATACCCTCAGCTTTTTTAGAATCGATCTTCGCCATTTGGAAGTATATCTTGTTGGCCTAAATATTTATAAGTGCCTTCATCAACTTTGTAGTAACAGCTCATTTCCGCACTTAGTTCTAGTGCTGTTTTTAAGTAGTTATATGTTAGTACACAGGGCCGGGATTCGTGTAATTTCTCTCCAGGCATGAACCCTGCACTATACGATTGGGTATTGTTAATCTTAACACCATTACCGAAACTTACCGATTCTCCTTTTATAACCGTTCCGTTTATTATTTTTATAAGTTTCGCTTGTGATATTTTTTGGCTATTCACAGAATAAATTACGTCACATACATTAGTGTATTTGTCTCCGAACAGTCGTGGCTTTAGTCGATAACATTCGCTTGCATCACGCCACTTGAGTCCACTTTCGCTAGATAACTGTTGTGTGATGTCTGCCAGCTCGGTGTGTGTTGCAGTAATATCGTCTGCAAGTTTACTATTCTCTTGTTTTTGCATAAATGCGGAAATTGCTAAATACAGCCCAAGTATAAGAAGTATGGTGATGATTATAATCGAGATTTTTCTGTTCTTTGTGTCAGTCCTCTTCGCACTGTTTTTCATATGGTCTTCCTTCTGCGTTTAGTATATACGAGTAACAGCATAGTAACAAAAAGCATGAGCAGTATTGGTATTGTCGCCCACCACCAATCTGTCTTTTCGTTCTTTGCAGACTGAGTAACGCTAGTAGACGTTCCTTTGACTTCGCCTTCATCAATACTCTTGTTCTTCCCACTGACGCCAGAGTCTGCCAAGTTCTGATCCGTGTCATCCTCTGTAAATAAAGTCTGTCGCTCTAAGTTATCGGAGGAATCTGCATGGTTTGTATATGTATTTCTAGCTAAGAATGGGCCGGGTTTCGCCGTGCTGGTTGTTTTTTTGTCTACCTCTGGCCCTATGTATAAGTCACAGCCATCATCTACGCCATCACCGTCGAAATCCGCATTCGCTGGTGTAACAAACATGCAGGTGTCTTCGCTATCCACAATGCCATCTTCATCCAAATCTCCATCGGCACCGTATATAGTAACGATTTGCCACAAGTGAAGTGGCTCTCCAGAAAATGACTTCACATCTACAGACAAAGTATGGTCGCCAGCTGGAATATTGGCGGGCACAGTGAAAGTTACATCTACCTTGCCAGTGCTGTCTGCAGTAAACGTGCCTAAAGTTGTAGGCGTAGATGCTAAGTCAGCATTTCCTGTTGAGTTTGGCTGTAGACCATCTAATTGAATATTGAATGTAGCGTGTGGGTTTTTACGTGCATAATTTTCTGACGCTATGGTTTTATGGCTATACTTAGTATCGTTATCTTGCGCGAACGTTGTTGTATCTAGCGCGGACTGAAGTAGTGGCGGAATTTCTATAGTAGCTCCATCCGAAGGACATGTTGTTTTGCCGTCTGGACAATACTCAAATGACCGAAGGTCCCCAATATCAGCATTGATGCGATTTGCCATTGCCTGGTGTCCTAGGTGGTTTGGGTGAAAAGATTCCTGGCAATCGTCACCAGACCCGATGCCAAACACCCAAAGACAATCTCTGTTTATCCCGCTCACATAGCTTTCTTCATTGCCACACAGTGCATTTGTCCCTAGAACATCCTCTAGATCTATGTAATGCACTCCAGCATCATTTGCAGCCGCTGCAATAATTTCATTCATAAATGTAACTGCCTGGCGCGTAAAGCTGCGCTCATCCTCATTTAACTGCACGTTCGCTCTACAGTTGTAGTCTTCAGATATAAACTGTGGATAACCAACGACATATATCTTTGTGTTAGGCGACAAGTCATGGATATTCGAGTAAAGGTTTGCGAGTTTCTGGCGCTGGTCTTGTATAGTATGCGCTAGCGCTGCGGTCTTTACTTTACCCTCGGCGTAATCACACGTTCCTGGAAGTGCACACTTTTTGATTATTTCACCAAATCCTACATCGTTGCCGCCTGCTGTGATAGTAAGCGTTTTCGGTTGATCGCGTTGAACAAAATTATACTGCTCGACTCTACCTGGAACATAATTAATCAATGCATCCTCCCTCAATTCGGTAGCACCTATATAATCTTTGAGTCGTGCATTCTGGCCGTTATAAACTTCACTCAACCTGTAGTCATCTGCTGCTACCGCTCCAGAACACGCCACACTCTGCCAATCGGTTTGCCCAGCGATACCTGGCGCACCTAAGCCCATATTCTCAGCCAAAATATACGGATATGAGCGTAGGCTGAGATGGCACATCTCCTGTGGAATGCCTAACTCGTCGTTGCCCTTTATGTCAGTAAGGTCTCTGTAGAACTTTTCATTATTCTCAAACTTCTCTGTATCGCCTTCACCGCTACTAAATGAGTCGCCAAGCGCCAGGTACTCTATTGGTTGCGTGCTCGAAACATACCTAGTCGCTGTAAACCTCACCCAGCTCACCTTGCCGCCATTCACTGTGCGGTATGGTACATAGTAGCCTTCCAGCACACCGTCGTCGTAGTTAAAACTCGGGAGTTTAAAGTAGCGAAAACCAGCAGCCGTGCCACCGTTCACATTCATAACCGGCCATACCAAATCTTGTTTTGGGCATTCCTGAAAGCCGGCTACCTTTTGTCGCCAAGTAGATTTGAAGTTGGCAGATGCTTCGCCACATGCGCCAGAAATACTATAAATGCTGGCGCCTGCATTGTTGCCCCCCACTGCCACGTACTTGCCGTCATTGGTGATACTAAACTCATACGTAGGGTCGCTACCATACCCATACGGGCGAACATCTTTGGTAAACAAATGGAGCGATTTGTCCTCCATATTCATGCGTACCAAGCCGTAGTTTCGCGCTTCAAATACTAGCCATTTCTTATCTTTGGATGCAACAGTGGCTCCGACAGAAACCACCGAGCCATTTTCATCTGCAAGATCTACCACAGCACCTGGTTTTGCATCATAGTAGGCACCATTAATGTCTGTATGACGGACCACTTTCATTGGTAAATCATAAATTATGCTCATTCGACCATTACACGCATACACAACATCATTACTTGCGGCCTGCGTACGCCAGCAATACGGCCCAGACCCTGTGCCAATATTTGCACGGTAAAAGTAATTGTCTGACCCAAATCGAATAGCCGTCCAATGGATAGTGGAACAGTTCCCATACCAATCTGGAACACAATCAGTCATGTGCGCTAGCTGAAACGAGTTTGCCTGATGCACACATGCACGAACCGACCGATAAAATGGCGGCTGAGCGTACTTATAACGTACTTCCTGCCAGGTACAATCACCTGCTGTTACATTAGTCGGCACCGTTGATGGCGTTCTGGTGTCATCGAAAAGTTCTACTGACGGGGTACCGCTGAACCAATCCGGAGAGGTGGCAAATGAAGTATGAGCGAACGCAACGCTACAGAAACTGACGGCCAAAATGCCGAACATACCCCACAGTTGTCGCGTCGCCCACTTTCCTCGCATGTGTTCCTTTGCTAAAACTATTTTAATAGTAGCAATCTTTTTCTGAGACTACAATGAATTTATTCTGGGCATGACAAGAGCCGCCCGGGCGAACGACTCTCGTCACGCACCGAAGCGGCTCGAACTTCACACGCACCTTCAGTTCATCCCCTCACGAGGGTCAGCCCGTCGGTCCGTACCATCGGACCATCACTGATGAACTTGTTCTTCCCCTTGCTGCCGTCCCTTGCGTACTTGCTGCTGGGGTAGACGATGAGCATGATGCGCCGCCAGAGCTTGTCGGTGGTTGAGATGTCGACGGAGGCGCCACTCGGTGCGCCGTCCGGCAGTCGGACATCGGGGTCAAGCGCCGTGTAGGTCTTGGTCCCCACCGTCACGACCTCGGCCACGGGCTCGGCGAACTCCATCCAGCCCCACCCCATCTGGCGGTTGTGGTAACGCATGAACCGCCCAGACTCGATGGGCCGCGGCACAGCCAGGCCGTCCATCAGTAGGTTCAGGCGATCCCTGCCGTAGGTACCGGGGCTCGGAGCCACGAACAGCTCGACGGTGTGGTAGTAGTTCTTCCTACCCCAATACTCGTTCTCGGTCACCAGCCGCAGCTGGTCGTGCGCCTCGATGGCGGCGCGCAAATCAGACAACATGCTCATGTCGTCGTCTCCTCGTCTCTGGTAGGTGCGTGTGAGCTTAGGAAATACTATGCCAAATTTTAGTGTAAAAGTCAATATCTACCCTACAAACGTCAGCCAAATCAGCGCGATATTGATAGCCACAATGACTGCCGTAATAACACCTAGCAGCCATGTGAGTGCTGGGTGGTTTTTGTACGAGCCCATGATGTTGCTGCTAGATGTAGCCACTAGCAATGGAACTAGCGCGAACGGTATGCCGAAGCTAAGTATTACCTGCGAAACAATAAGGGCGAAGGTGGGATCTATACCGAACGCTACAATAACAATAGCGGGAATAATCGTTATTAATCGGCGCCAGTGCAGCGCAATTTTGCGCTTCAGCATGCCATCCATAATAACCGCGCCGGCGTGCCCGCCCACAGCGGTAGAGGCAAAGCCAGAAATCAGCAAGCTAAGGCCAAACAGACTGCCCACCAGCACGCTGAGTTCATTGTTTAGTGCGTTGTAGATGCCTTCTAGTGTGTCGGTACCTTCTAGCCCGCGTAGCGCACTGGCAGCCAGTAGCAGCATAGAAATATTTACCCCACCAGCTATCACCATGGCAGCGCCTACATCAATCTTGGTAGATTTTAGTAGATGTTTTAGCTCGGCACCACCCTTGCGGCCATGCCTATCGCGCGCCAAGGCCGAGTGCAAATACACCACGTGCGGCATAACCGTTGCGCCCAGCATGGCGGTAGCGATGAGTAGCATGTCCGTGCTGCCAATATGTGGCACCAGGCCAGCCAGCATATCGCCACCATTTGGTGGCTGCATAAATAGCCCTACAATAAAGCCTAGTGGAATAATCAGCAGCAGCCCTACGATCACGCGTTCGAAGATTTTTTGACCTCTGTTGCTGTAAATAAATAGTAGTGCCATGCTAACCAGCCCGGTAATGGCCGCACCTAGTAGCAGCGGTACATTGAACAAAATTTTTAATGCCAGCGCACCACCCACTACCTCGGCAATATCGGTGGCAATGGCCACCAGCTCTGCTTGAAACCAGTAGGCAACGCGGCTTCTAGTGCCGAGTTTTTCTGCTATTACTTCAGGCAAGCTTTTGCCCGTTACTAGCCCCACTTTGGCGCTGAGGTATTGCACTAAACTAGCCATCAGGTTGGCGAATACCAGCACCCACAACAGTGTGTACCCGTATTCGGCACCCGCCGAAAAGTTGGCGGCAAAGTTGCCTGGGTCTACATAGGCTACCGCGGCGATAAACGCCGGCCCCAGTAAAACAACAACTTTTCGCGCCTTTTGAACCATTTCTACGTACCTTTTGGCAGAAATCCGTCTGGAAGTGGGTTGCCAAACCGCACCTCTTTTACATCTATCACGCCACGAAACCCGGGGGCGAAATCGTATTTTGTTTGGTACGCTGCATCGATATGACTAAACATCGCATCAGCCCAATCAAAACCAAGTGTTTCAGCCGTGCTGCGAACTTTTTCCTCGCTGTCTGCCTCTATCTCAATCATAGGCTCAATCCATGGCCACTCATCTATTACCACCTCTACGTCGCCAACATGCCACGTTTCACGCTTTGATTCTTGGAATGTTTTATATTCCCAGCCAGCCTCTTTGAATAGCTCTATCGTTGTATCAAAATCACTTACTTCTACCTCTATTTCAGCGGTATTGTCGATACGGTTTGCATCGCGGTGGCCACGCTTTTTGTAGGTCAGCGTTACTTTATCGCCTTCATCGCGAATACGGATAAACGAATGGTTTTCATAGTGATGATCTTGCTCGATGAGTGCACGCTTCATTAGACGCATTGGTTGCTCTAGCGTACCACCTGCCTTTTCTAGTGCAGCGCGTACGGCGTCTATATCAACATTTAAGAACTTAGCTTCAATCTCTGCCTGCATACGCTATGCGCCTAGCCTGCCTGCTTCTACGACAAACATCATGGCGTAGGCAAGTACCAACACGGTGGTAAACATTGATACGTTGATTTTTTGCTTGGTTGTCATGTGGTTACTCCTGTTTTTAGTGGCGACAAAGCGAGCGCGGAGTGTGGTTGCCCGCCCGCGCTCGTTTTTGTAGCTGTTTGTTATAAAAGGTACGTTCCGCCGTAAATGGTGGCTACTTCTCTTTTTTATCCGAGCCCTTTGTGGCGTTTACTTCGTAACTCGTGTTGGTGGCTTCAAAGAAGTTTACTAACTCATAGGTGTCGTTGGCTGCTGCCATCCATTTGGCTGGGTTGCTCACTTTGTAGTGCGCGCCAAAGCCAAGCTCTTCCAGGCGACGGTCGGTCAGGTATTTCACATATTGGTTTACATAGTCGGCGTTCAAGCCCAGAATACCTTTTGGCAGCATAGCCTTGTTGTATTCTTCTTCCATTTCTACTGCTTCTAGAATGGTTTGCTTGATCTCGTTGGCAAACTCTTCGGTTTGCAGATCTTCGTTTTCTTCAAGGGTCGTCAGAATCAAATTGATACCGAACTTTAGGTGCAAGCTTTCGTCGCGTACTACCCAGTCGATCAGGCTCGCGAAGTTGCGTAGCAAGTTGCGCTGACGGAATGAAAGCGCCACCATGAAGCCACTGTAGAACCAAATGCCTTCTAGAATAATGTTGTAGGCCACGAGGTTGCGAATGAAATCTTTTTTGCCTTCTGTGGTAGTAATATCCAGGTGCTTTTCGGTCATTCGCTTGATGGCTTCGGTCTCGAACGCTTCTTTTCGCGCCATTGTTGGCTCGTCTACGTGTGCTGCGTAGGCTTTATCACGGTCGATCGGGAAGGTTTCTAGCACGTATTCAAATGCCATACAGTGGTTGGCTTCTTCCCACATTTGCTTGGCTAGGTACAAGTGACATTCCGCGGCGTTGACGTACGGGTATACACCAAAGGCGAGCGCCTTGTTTACCAATAGCTCATTTGGGTTAAAGTATGCCATCAGGAACTCAACTGCGTGTCGCTCCTCGTCGGTCATGTTTTTCCAGTCAGCTAGGTCTTGGCCTAGTTGAATCTCGTTCGGGAACCATGTGTTCGCGACCGCTTGGTCGTATAGTTCCATTGCCCACGGGTAATGAATAGGTTTCAAGAGTAGTCCATCTTGAATACCGGTGCCTAATATTCCTGCCATTATGCTACCTCCTCTTTGGTTACTAATGTTAGCGTTGGGTACAGTGTCGCGGGGTCTTCTAATGTTTCCTCCCACATAGGAGAGAAAGCGACCAGTGTGATTGTTCCCTCTAGGACTTTACTACGTAATTTTTCTGCTCTTCGCCTCGACGCTTGGTCGTTCATGCAGTCGAGGATAATAAGCTCTTCCTGGAACGCGACTGAGCTTACCCAGTGTTTTGCGTTACCAAAGCTGAACTCGTTACTCACAGCCTTCGCAAATTGTTAATAGTGCTGGGTCGATTGGTGCTGCTATGGTGCCATTTGCAGCCGCTTCGTCGTTGGCTTGTGCTTGTGCGTTTGCCATCGCCGCGTCAATAGCCGCTAGTTTTTCCTCTAGTGTCATGTTGTCGGTGATGATTGAGTTTGCGTTCATTTGGTTGTTCCCTTATACCCTTGTAATGTTTAGATTTATTTTTGGCAGCTGTCGCAGTTTTGGCAGCAGCTGCAACTGCAGTTGCAGGTGGTTTCTGTCATGTTCCCCCTCCTACTGTTTGTTTTGTCGCGAAGCCGAACCCTGATCGGCGTGGGCCGCCAGATTTCTTTGCCATCTCTTCTGTCTTGTTAACTTTAGTGGTGCTTTGCTCGGCCTGGTGACGAGGCTTTACGTGCAGGTAGTAGGTGGTTTTTAGGCCACGCTTCCAGGCTTCCATGTAAATGTCTTCGTAGTCATCAACGTTGCGGGTTTCAAGATACATGTTGCGTGAAATCGCTTGGTCTACCCATTTCTGTGCGCGAGCCGCTACTTCGATAAACGCGTATGGGCTGAGCTGGAAGCTCGTCTTGTACACATCTTTTACGTGCTGTGGGATGGCATCGATAGTTTGAATATCACCTTGGTTTGCCAGCACTTCGTCTTTTACTTGTTCCCATAGTTCAAGTTCTTTCAGTTTCGCCACCATGTTGCGGTTTACTTCAAGAAACTTACCGTTCAATGTAGCACGCGAGAAGATTTGTGCGAACTGTGGGTCGAGACCAGGTGTCGTACCAGCGACCAAACCAATGTTGGCGGTTGGCGCAATCGCCATGAGGGTTGCGTTGCGCATGCCTTTTTTAGTCTTGGCGCGCAGTGCTTCCCAGTCGAGGCGGGTTTTATGGCTCACCGTCACGCGTTCTTTACGATCTTTACCGTGAATGTCGAGCGAGTCGATAGGTAGCAAGCCTTGATCCCAGCCACTGCCTTTGAAGTTTTCGTAGTTACCACGGCTTTTAGCAAGCTTGGTTGATTCGTCGATGGCGTAGTAGCTAATAAACTCGGTAACTTGGTCGATTAGTTCGTAGGCTTCTTCTGAATCGTAGCTGTGGTTCAAGCGTTCGATTACTTCGGTAAAGCCCATCAGGCCTAGGCCAACAGCGCGGTTTTTGGTGTTCGAGTTCATCGCTTCTACTACTGGTGTGTCGGTGATGTCCACTAGGTTATCAAGCTGGCGAGTCGCTGCGCGAACAGATTGCTCCATGCGCTTCCAGTCCCATTTCAGGTCATCACCAAGGTGACGGCTGAGGTTGATAGAAATCAAGTTACACACAGAAATGTTCTTTTCGTCTTGTGGCAGCGTAATCTCTGTGCACATGTTTGAACAGTGAATAGTACCAGTGTTGTTGTTTAGTGCCCGCACGTTGATAGCGTCTTTCCACGTAACCCATGGGTGGCTGGTTGCCTGTAGTTGCGTTAGAATCTGACGCCACTGCTGGCGGGCAGGAATACTCTTGAATACACGCAGTTTACCGGCTTCTGCCATCTTTACATATTCTGCGTAGCGCTTTGAGAATGCACTACCGTATAGTTCTGGTAGGTCACTCACTTCGCTCGGGTCAAACATGTACCAATCTTGGCCTTTTTCCACGCGCTTCATGAATTCGTCACTCAGGTAGCAAGCGGTGTTCATAATACGAGTACGCATGTATGGGTCGCCCGAGTTGGCACGTAGGTCCAAAAATTCTGGGAAGTTGATGTGCCAGTTTTCCAGGTACATCGCTGCTCCACCCATCTTCTTGCCTTTACGGCTCACGGCAAATAGCGCTGTGTCGATCATTTTCATGAACGGAATTGGGCCGGTACTTTCAGTGTTGGTTGTCTTAACAGGACTCCCCGCTGCGCGTAGCTTGGTCATAGTAATGCCAATGCCACCAGTCCCCTTAGCAATCCACATCGTGTCACGTACCGATTTTGCAATCGCTTCCATGTCGTCTTGAACTTCTAGTAGGAAACAGTTTGAAAGTTGTGGGAATGCGCCACCAGCGTTCACGCGAGTCGAACCACCAGTTACGTATTCCAGCCGACTCATGTGGTCGTAGAACTCTAGCGCGCTAGCGGTTGGGTCTTTTTCATTGAAGCTGAGACCCATGGCAATACGCATGTGCGTAAACTGTGGTACCTCTAGTGGCTTCTTTGCGTCACCGTGTAGGCGCAGCGCGTAGCGGTTCATGTTGGTTACCAAACCAACATAGCGGAAATAATCGTCGCGTTCCGGTACCAGCGCTTCGGCTAGTTTCTTTAGGTCGTAGCGACCATCGCTCATGCGCTTGTCGAGTAGGCCGTCTTTTACGGCTTGCTTTACATATGCAGGGAACTTTTTCTCGTGCAGTTTCTTGACGTCTTCTGCAGATTCGAAATCACCCAGAATGTTTTTATAGACATTCTTTAGCATTAGGCGAGCCGCTACAGTGTCGTAGTCTGGGTCGTCTTTGACGTTTTGCAGTGCAGTGTGTATCACCGCTTCGTCTAGTTGCTCGGTGGTAATTCCATCGAATAATGTTAGTTGTAGCTCGGTTGCTACTTGTACTACCTTGCTTACTGGATCAGGCAATCCCTCTGCTGCCTTCAGAAGCGCAAGGTTTATCTTGTTGGCGTCAAATGGTATGCGTGTGCCATCGCGATGTACCACATGAATTCCGTTCATGATGTCCCCTAGTTTATTTTGTTATGTTCTATACACGCAGATTGTGTATCTCGCACCTCCTCGAGACAACAGCAAACCATGGCACTACGTAGTGGTGCCTTACCTCCCAGTGCAGGTTTGCATCTTTGTGTATTTTATTGAACGACTACATATGTAGTGGTCTGCCTACGACTATAGACCCTATATATAGTCATTGCAAGGCTTTTTTGATAGTTTTTTTAACCACATGCTGTTTTTGCTTATTTTACCCCTTATAGTGTTGTAAAAAAGCAACGCTACACTATATATAGCGTTTATGTTTTCATATTTACACTTGGTCGCACTGATAATACAAACGATCCGTGGGGGCAAAGTTGTCGGTATACGCAGCCTGCGGTGGTCGCGGTAATGGTTTGTAGCCAGCTGGTGTTTCGATATGCTTACCATACATTACAATATAGTTTGCTCGCTCTGGTGGATCGCTAGGGTCACGCACATACACCGCGTCCCAGCTTGGCTGCCAATACGCCGCTGTTACCGCGTCGAACGCAGGTTTACACACCCCAGTTTCGCCTGCCACCAAATTTACCACCAGTAGTCCATCTGGCTGCACTACTTCATGCAGTCGCTGGCCAAATTCAGCCGTTGTCAGCGCAAATGGAATCGCCGTGTCACCATATACATCTATCAGCACCACGTCGTAGCGCTTGTTCGTATTATTTATATAGCTTCGTGCGTCTTCAAAATACAGCTGCACGTTTTTCGGCTGCATATAGTTGAAATGATCTATCGATATCTGTTCTAGCGCTGGGTCTATCTCTACCACATCTATCTGCGTGTTCGGTAGTTTTTCTGCCAAATACTGCGGTATAGTAAACGCGCCGCCGCCCAACATCAGCACCGATTTCGGCTGCTGCTCTATAGTGCGCGCAGCCATTTGTTTGGTATACCAAAAATATAGGTCGTGCGGGCCATTGGTAAATGCCAGCGACTGCGTGCCACGAGGGCCAGTTGTCAGTCCACTTGCCAGGCGGCCATCTATAACATACGAATGCACTTGGTAGGTGGCGCTGGGCGTGTCATAGGTTATCACGTCGTCAGTTTGCGAAGTCGAGGGAATCGCCACAAGTAATAGCACCACGCTCACGCCCACTCGTTGCCACAGCCGCCATCGCGGCACCATCAGCCAACTACTAGCAACCAAGAGAACTATCAGTATACTTAGTGTTTCTCGCGAGCCCACGTAGCCAAACAGCAAAAAGCCGGTCACAAACGTACCGGCTATACCACCAATAGAATTCAGTGCGCTCAGGCTGGCAATGGCGCTACCCGACGTTTTTAGTGAACGCACATTTAGCTTGGCAAGATACGGGCTAATGGCGCCCATCACAAAGCTCGCTGGCACAAATAATATGAGCGATGCCAGCAGTGCCTGCATGCGCGCATCGCTTGCTGCTGTCACCGCCCACTGTAATACCGATTCATAATAGAGAAGCGTAAATACCACCGCCACGGCCGATGCCAGTAGCAGCATCACCACATCAGACGACGCATTACGCGCGTCGGCTAGCTTGCCTCCCATGTAGTAGCCCAGGCTCAAGGCTGCGATAATTACCCCGATAACACTGGTCCATACATAGGTAGAGCTGCCAATACTCGGCGCCAGCAAGCGCGCCGCTACTAGCTCAAACGCCAGCAGCGCAAAGCCAGTCACAAAGGCGATAATTTCTAATTTTCCTATTCGTTTCACTATATGTATAGTAGCAAATAAGGGAAAACCCCTCGCTGGCTGCGAGGGGCTGGTGGGGGAATCACTCCCCCGAGGGAGGCAGCGGCGGCGTACCGCGCACACGCTCCCAGAAGGCGCCGGTCTGCTGATCGGCGGCCTGCTTGCGGCGCTCCGCCTCGGCGGCGTCGATCTCCTGGGGCGTCTGCCCCTGTCGGAGTCCGGCCTCCTTGTCTTCACGGCGCTGCCTCACGCTGGCGATCGCGTCCTCGGGTGTGCCGCTGTAGGTGCGTGGGACTGGCTTGCCCACGTACTCACGCGACCGGTAGGACGGCCTTCCGAAGGCCAACCCCACCAGCGTATCGAAGATCAGGAAGGCCACGAAGATCACTGCCATGGCCAGGATGGCCAGAAGTGCCTTGCCTCCCACCGTCGTGCCGCCGTGATCCACTCCGTAGTTGATACCGAAGAACAGGATCGCGGCCAACTCGACCAACAACCAGACAACTCTCATCACGTCTCCTCGTGAGCTCGGGGCAATCTGATTGATATATTATATCAGTTTACTAATTTAAAGTCAATTCTTGGCGGAGAGAGCGGGATTTGAACCCGCGAAACATCTTGCGACGTTTACACGCTTTCCAAGCGTGCGCCTTCAACCACTCGGCCACCTCTCCAGAAATATATAACTACCTGCTACTTGAACAATTATAGTGGTTAGCGCACGCTGGTCCAAGCGTGGTCACGTTCCGCGACCCCGAAATTTCGCGATTGAAAGCACAGCTTTCATCGGAAAGTTTCCTTCCGGACTGCCACCGGCAGTCCTCACCTTCAACCACTCGGCCACCTCTCTATATCGAACGAAAGTACTTTTACCTCGTGCTTGAGAACGTTCACTGATAATAAATTATATCAGTTCACTACCTGGTCAAGCGATGAACGCTTGACTGGCGTCAACCACTCGGCCACCTCTCTATTGCATATAGGCAATTTGCCGCTTCTGCTTTATTATATACACAGCAACTAAATTTAAGGTGGATCTATGAAACGAACAAGCGGCTTCTCGGCAATTGAAATAATACTTGTGCTCTTGGTGGTAGCGCTAGCAGGCGCTCTTGCGTGGTTATACTTCTCTAAATCAGGCGAAGATCAGGCGAAGACAGAAACGACTAAAAGCTCCGGAACAACCGAGAAGAAGGTGGTTGCTCCAGAATGCAAAGGCGACAAAACCGGTAGCGATGGATACTTTTGCGTCAGTACTATACCTGTGAACGTACCAGTACCAGACGAATTTAGTGGAAAGCTACTCCCTATGACCGTGGAGAATGAGAATCGCTTGTCTGGCTACAGCGCCGAAATAGGTACTGAGAAGAGTACGCTTTACACGCTTTCAATCTCTACTGAAACGGTACGTGATGGCGATATTGGTGTATTCCACCAACTCGGCACTACGTCCTTCGACTCAAAGAAATATACTCTCACTACAACTACCTCTAAAGAAGCTGTCCCGTCAGTAAAAATTGACGGAATCAAATTCTTCCGCGGTTCTATAGGAGATGCCGGTGTTCTCACAACTACATATGTAGGTATCGTGGACGGCAAACTGGTAAAGATTAGCCTAGCTAGTCAATCGTATATGGGGCCCCCTGAACAAGCAGAATCCTCATCAATCGACCTACAAACTCTGTACACCCAGTTCGACAAAGACGTAAAACGACTAACGGTAATAGCTAGCTAAGCAAAAAGGAGCAATAC
Organism: bacterium; assembly: GCA_030431855.1. Lineage (GTDB taxonomy): Bacteria > Patescibacteriota > Saccharimonadia > Saccharimonadales > Saccharimonadaceae > UBA1020. Next base: position 26,348 of record JAUIII010000003.1, on the reverse strand, counting down.
TTGTGGCGGTAAAAGCAAAAGTGGTAAATCAAGACGAGCTAAAGATGCCAAGCAAACGATTTTGGCTAAAGGTGTTGTTGGTACTATTGGCGGTGTGGGCGCTGTTTACTGGCGTGCGCACTATTGGCACGGGTGAAGTAGGCGTGGTCACTCAATACGGTAAAGTAACTGGCCGAGAGCTCAGCGAAGGCCTGTCGTTCATTGTGCCATTTGGCCTAAACAGTGTGTCTGTATATGACATCAAAGTGCAAAAAGAAGTTGCCAATACCCAGGCAGCCACGAAAGACCTGCAAGATGTGACCGCCGAAGTAGTACTAAACTACCACCTGGGCCGCGGCGAAGTAAGCCGTATGCACCAAACTGTTGGCGTGCTGTACAACGACAAGCTGGTTGTCCCCTCTTTGAATGAAACCTTCAAGGGCGCCAGTGCTAAGTACAATGCCAGTGAGCTGATTACCCAGCGTGCATCGCTGAAAAAAGACGTGTACGACCAACTACGCGATCGCCTGGGCAAATACGGTATCGTGGTAGACGACGTGAGCATCACCAATTTCCAATTTAGCGAAAGCTTCGCGAAAGCCATTGAAGACAAGCAAGTTGCTCAGCAAAACGCCGAACGCGCCAAGTTCAACCTAGAAGCCGCGCAAACTGATGCACAGGCTCAAAAAGCCCAGAGTCAAACCCTGAGTAGCGCTTACCTACGCAAGCTGGCTATCGACAAGTGGGACGGTAAATTGCCCAGCACTGTTGCTGGTTCGAGCAACGTATTAGGCATTCCTGTCAGGTAGTTGTCAAATTTACGCTACGCTTACGGTTGCTTTTCCTCTGTTTGTCTCTTTATAATTGAATAAATGAGCAAATCCACCACACCAGTAATCGAATTAAAGGGCCTCAAACGCAGGTTTGGGGTTGGTGACGCCGAGCAATACGCGCTCGACGGCGTGGATCTAACAGTGAAAAAAGGTGAGTTTATCGCCATTATGGGTCCTAGTGGCTGTGGCAAGACCACGCTGCTAAATATTATCGGCTTGCTAGACCGCGCAACTGATGGCGAATACGTGCTAGATGGTCGCAACGTAGAAGATTTCTCTAGTAGTCGCCACGCAAAGGTACGCGCCCATCAAATTGGTTTTGTGTTTCAAAATTTCAACCTTGTTGAACGCTTGAACGTGATAGAAAACGTTGCTCTGCCTCTTACCTACAGCCATGTTTCGCACCTAAAGCGGCTGGAGCGCGCCAGCGAAATGCTGAAAACATTCCACCTAGGCGAGCGTGAATACTACATGCCGTGGCAGCTTTCCGGCGGTCAAACTCAGCGCGTTGCGATTGCGCGAGCCCTTGTGAACGATCCGTCGATTATTCTAGCAGACGAGCCTACCGGCAATTTGGATAGCCGTTCGTCGCACGTAATTATGGAAGAGCTGAGCGAAGTACACAAAAAGGGCAACACGATTATTATGGTGACGCACAACCCGAATCTGACTACCTACGCCAGCCGTGTGATTACCATGCTTGATGGCAGGATAGATTCAGACACCAAAGACATCGTGGTAGAAGAAAAGAAACCAGCAGCGAAGCGACCACTGGGCAAAGCCACCAAAACCACCAAGGCTACAAAGACGAAAACTACCAAGAAGCGTGCGACCACCAAAGCAAAACCCAAGAAAAAGCCAGCCAAGAAGACTACTGCCAAGAAGAAAGAGGCGAACACATGATTGGTTCACTGATGGTCGACCATTATCGTACCGCCAAGCAGTCGCTCGAGCGCGCACGCGCCCGCACATTGCTTACCATTTCTGGCGTGGCAATTGGCGTGGCGAGTATTACCACTATCTTGGCACTATCGGGCGGTATTTCATCTATCGTGGCCCAGCAGGTGGAGGAAATTGGGCCAAACCTTGCGGTGGTCCGCCCCATGGATACAGCAACCAGCCTGGCAAGCCTTAATAACCCAGTTTCGCAGAACGCGTACACTACCAGTCCGCTTACCGAAACCGACCTTGCCGCCGTGCGCAAGTTGCCAAGCACAGAAGCCGCTGCCCCACTGATGACCATCAGCGCTAGTATTCGCGCTGGTGATGAACGACCTAACAAAAGTACGCTAGTAGCCACCTCGCCCGACCTTGCAAGCATCAACCAACTGAAGCTACGCGACGGGCAATTTATCGACAGCGTTACCCTCGAAAACACGGCAGTCATTGGTGCTCAACTATCGGTAGACTTATTTGGTACCGAACAAACTATCGGCCGTACGTTCTTAATTCGTGGCCAAACCTTCACGGTAATTGGCGTGCTGAAGCGCTTGAATCAGCCCATCAATTTCAACTCTATCGATTACGACTACGCGGCGATTATTGGTTTTAATAGCGGTAAATTATTCAACGACGGCGTCGCGCAGATTCAGCAAATTAACGTACTGGCCAAAGAGGGCACCAATATGAATGCCTACAAAAAAGAGCTCACCGCCGAACTTGCTGCTCGGCACGACGACCAAGAAGACATCAGCGTGCTGGTGGGCGAAGACATCTCACGCTCAAGCAATCAATTTTTCGACCTTATTAGCCTCGCCTTCTCGTCAATCGCTGGTATTGCCCTGTTTGTTGGTGGTATTGGCATTATGAATATCATGCTGGTGGGTATTTCAGAGCGCACGCGCGAGATTGGCCTGCGTAAAGCTGTTGGTGCCAGTAACGGCACTATCATGATGCAATTCATCATCGAATCACTGATTATTAGCGTGCTGGGTGGCTTGATGGGTTACATCTTGGGTTATTTCATGGCGTTTATTATCAGCATGTTCATTCCGTACGACCCGCTGCTCAGCTGGCAAATTGCTGCTGTCGCCGCCGTGCTTTCCATCGGTGTTGGTATGTTGTTTGGCCTATACCCCGCCTGGCGCGCCGCTCGCAAAGATCCTATTGAATCACTGCGCCGCTATCACTGATATAATAGAGTAAATGAGCACTCCCAAACCAAAAGTGGCCATCGTCTGCGACTGGCTTACCAACATGGCAGGCGCCGAGCAAGTGATTCTGGCCTTTCACGAGGCATTCCCAGATGCGCCGATTTATACCAGCGTATATGTACCTGAAAACGTGCCCGCGTTTAAACATGCCGATGTGCGTACCACTTACCTACAAAAACTGCCCGGCCCCTTACGAAACTTGCACAAGTTTTTCCCAATGCTGCGCGTGCATGCTTTTCGCAAGCTAGACCTGTCTGAATTCGATGTCATCCTTTCAAGTGCCAGCGCTGAAGCCAAACAAGTGCGAAAAACTCGCCCTGGTCAGGTACACGTCTGCTACTGCCACACGCCCATTCGCTACTATTGGAGCCACTACGAAAACTACAAAGCCGACCCTGGATTTGGAAAATTGAATTGGCTGGTGCGACTGATGATGCCCCTGATGGTACCGCCACTAAAGCGCGCGGATTTCAAAGCTGCCCAAGATGTCGACTATTTCATTGGCAATTCAACCACCGTGAAGGCACGTATTGAGAAATACTACAAAAAACCGGCTACGGTCATCTATCCACCCGTGGATACTAAACGATTCAAACCGAGTGCCAGCCGCGATGATTACTATGTGGCTCTAGGACGTCAGATACCGTATAAAAAGCATGAGCTCGCCGTACGAGCCTGTACGCAGCTAGGCGTAACGCTAAAGGTGTACGGCAGCGGTAGTGAGCACGAAAAACTACGCTCGCTCGCTGGTGAAAGTATTGAGTTTTACACCGAGCGTTTCGGCAATGCCAGTGACGCTGTCGTCGAGCAAGCTCTCAATCACGCCAAGGGGTTTATCTTCCCGGCAGAGGAAGACTTTGGCATTGTCTCAGTCGAAGCGATGGCTGCGGGCGCACCAGTGATAGCCTACCGGGCGGGTGGTTCAAGTGAGATTGTAACCGACAAAGAAACAGGCGTATTGTTTGCCGAGCAAACGGTCGATGCTGTCGTAGAAGCAATCAAAGCCGCTGAAGCGATTCGCTTCTCGCCAACAATATTACGAAACCGCGCAAAACGCTTCGACAAAACACTCTTCGTCAATAAGATCCGAAATTTTACCTACAAAAGCTATGAAAGGACTGCTTCGTGAGCCATATCGTTATCGACGCACGCCGCATCAATTCATCGACCGGTCATTATACGCAAAAGCTGCTCGAACATCTAGGAAAAATCCCGACCGAGCACACCTACACTGTCATTGTGCTAGAAAAAGAAAAAGACCATTACCAACCGACCTCTGATAATATGCGTGTCGTCACCACCACGGCCGATCATTACACCTTTGCCGAGCAGCTACTGCTACCGATTTTGTTATACCGTCTCAAGCCTGACATCGTCCACTTTACGATGCCGCAGCAGCCAATACTGTGGTTTGGCAAACGCGTCACTACCATTCACGATACAACCCTGATTCGCTACGAAAATATCGACGGAAACAAATACGTTTACAAGCTGCAGAAAGCTATCTTTACTTTTCTTATGAGAAACGTTATTTGGCGATCAAAGTCTATACTTTCCCCGACAAAGTATGTGTCGAACGACCTCGATAAGTGGACAGGTCACCTATACACCAACAAGTTGTTAACTGTCAAAATTGCCGGAGATGCGATTGAGGCAGAACCGGTTCCGGTTGAAGAATTTAAAGGCAAACAGTTCCTCTTCTGGGTCGGCAATGCGTTTCCCTACAAAAATGTCGATAAAATCGTCAAGGCGTTTGCTATCGTTAAAAAGCAGCGTCCCGACCTCCACCTCGCACTAGCAGGTAAGCGTGATCTGTTCTACGACGAGCTCGAAGCATATGCCGAAGCACACGATATTCCAGACGTACATATCCTCGGCTACATCAGCGACGAGGAAAAGATGTGGCTTATGCGCCATGCTCAAGCCTACGTAGTGGCATCGCTGTCCGAAGGGTTTCATATGCCACTGCATGAAGCTATGTACGAAAACTGTCCAGTTATTTCATCCAATGCGACCTGTCTACCAGAAGTAGCGGGTGATGCCGCGCTCTATTTCGAGCCGAACAATGTCGACCAACTGGCCGATACAATACTGCGACTACTGGACAACCCCGCTTTAGCCAAAGAGTTAGTGAAAAAAGGCCAGCAGCAAGTAAAAAAATTTTCGTGGACACGAACTGCCGAGCAAACATATGATGCCTATCTGCGTGCATTGCGTCAGAAACAGTAGTCAGATATTGACTTTTTAGCCTTATTCATGTATAATTTATATTGTAATGCCCGCAAAAAACGAAACACCTCACATCTCTAGCGACAACCTGGTCGCTGTTGTTGGTCATGCTGCCTTCAAAACAGATTACGCACCCAACGAATTACCGGTGGATCCATTTGAGGACGACACTCCGTGGGTACTGGCGCCGTTTCAAAAAGGTGAACCTCACTACTACGGCGAGCACCTAAAGGAAGGTGTCGAACAAGCTTCAGAAGACCCAAAAAACCTGCTAGTTGTCAGCGGTGGTTTTACCCGCCCCGACTCTGTTGGCGGACAACACGATTGGTCAGAAGCCAGCTCCTACCTCGCGGCCGGCGAACGCTCGGGCTGGTACGAGATTGAGGACCTAGAGACCATTACATATACAACACCGAGCGGCCAAACGATTGCAATACCCCTGAAAAAACTCTGGACCCCACAACGTGGAGAAGTCACGGTCGCCCTAAACGAATATGCCCGTGACTCTATCGAAAATGTACTCGGTGACATCGCAAGTTTTATGGCCCTCACTGGTGAGTTACCCCGTGATATTTCCGTGCTCGGCTGGGAATTCAAGCGTCAGCGTTTTCTTCACCACATCGGTGCACTCGGTATCGCCCAGCATGATTTTAGCTATGTCGGCGTGAACAACCCTGATCCAGCAGATCTGATTATGGCGGAAAAAGGTGAAGCCAAAGCGCTCGCCGCGTTCCAGGCCGATCCCCTAGGCAAAGAGTACGAGGGCAAACAAGACGATCCAAACTACACCGGAAGCCTCGCTGCCAAACGTGACGAACGTGACCCGCTAAGCCGTGGTAACCCTCACTGGGATATGCTCACAGAACTACGCGCTAAAGACGCAGCTTGATTCGTTTTTCTTCAGTCTGAAAGAGACCGTGTTCTTTATCAACGCGCGCCAACACACCGTCGACAAGTTTCTTCGACACATCTTCGCCGTAAATATTACCGACACTCGCCATAATCTGGTTGTTCATGGCGCCTTTGATAATCTCAACGATAAAGTCGCTATCGATAGGTGGTGCTTGTACGTTGGCGCCTGCAAGTACTGATTCGCCTCGATCTGTGCCGAAACGGAGCGTCACACATGGGATACCGAGGATGTTCATCTCCTCTTGCATACTGCCTGAATCGGTAGCAACAGCAGCACATTTTCTCATAGCGGCTACTACATCACGGTAGTATGGCCAAACGTCAGAATAGATAAAGGTTTCTGGAAACTCGTTCACCAGATCTTCAATTCTCTGACGCAGACCAAATGCGTCAATCGCCTGTTCGGTACCAAATAGTGATATAAGAAGCACGTGTTCGCCTGAGCGCACCAGCGTTTCCATTGCATCTATAAGAACCGTAAAGCGATGTTCGTCCTGGGTATTTTCACGTCGGTGTATACAAAACCGTACAAATTTGCCATTTTCAAGCTGTGGGTACTTCTCAAATATAGTCGACTTGTCTGAGTCTGCGATGGCAAGCTTGGTAGCATCTGCCACAGTGTTGCCTACCACCTCTACCGTTGCTGGGTCAAACCCTTCACTCAAGATAAAGTCCTTGACCAGCTCGACAGGTGCGGCGTGATACCCCGAGGCTGGCTCGGATACACGCGTGTTGTACTGTTCGGGAAATGGTTCCATGCTGCCAAGCTCAAAATTATCCCTAACCTGCTGCGCTCGATAGTATTCTTCCCAGTTAAAGTTTCCGGCTTTAAAATCATCATAAAACTTTTGGTATACTTCAGCCTTTGGTGTTAATGTGCGAATACCCGCCTCGACGTGAACACATGCGACACGGTGCATGTATGAACTAAGCCCGATCGCCATCGACGTGCTGGTATCCCCATGAATGTAGGGAATCGGTGTTTTCCCTACATCGATCAAGTACTTGAGCACAGCGCCGAAGCGTTCTATCATCTGCGCGACCTTGCTGTGCAAGTCGCCGTCAATGGTCAGATGAACATCGGTCGTCAAGCCAAACTCTTCTTCCATGCCGCCACTGTAGCGAAAATCATGGTGTTGGCCAGTATGACAGAGCAGCACAAACTCACCACGCTCCTTGAGCTCTAGGTATATTGGCGCTTGCTTTATGATGTCCGGTTTTGTTGCGATAAGTACAACATGCACTACTTTTGACTCAGCCTGACTCAGTCGTTCAATTGCTTCTTCCGTGAAATATTCCATCGTCCTCCTACAGGTACTTATCTAGTCCGCGCTGCTCAATGTCCTTGAGCACTGATTTGATGTCTTGGGTGTGATTTTTATCCAGCACGAGGAGCACGTCTTTGGTGTCGACTACCACGATGTTATCTAGGCCAACCGTCGCGACAAGCTTATTCTTGTCCTCCACGACAATCATGCAGTTTTTACTATCAACATCCACTAGCTCTGCCCCAGTTGCAACAATGTTTTTGTTGCTTTCCACATCCGCCAAGATATCATGCAGTGTTCCCCAGTTGCCGATATCGCTCCATACAAAATCGGATGCAACGACCGCCAGAGGGAACTTGTTTGCGTTGATGAGCTCAATTTCATGCGGTTTCACCGGCACCTTTTCAAAATCTGCTTGTTCACCCGACGCCAAGAATGCTCGTATATTATCAAGTATTTCTTTGTCAGCTTCTTCATAGGCCCGGATGAGCGTCTCTGCCTTGAAACAGTAGTAAGCCGCATTCCAAAAATATTCACCTGAAGCAACATATTTTTCTGCCACGTTCAGCGATGGCTTCTCGACGAATTTCTCGACTGAATACACCAAAGGTGAATCTTGTATGACTTTGTCGACCTTTATATACCCTAGGCCCGTGTCGGGCTTGGTCGGTTTTATACCAATGAGCCCGATGCTCGTCGGGTTTTGGGCAATAAAATCATAGGCGGCTTGTACTGAGTCCTGGAACACCTCGATTTCTGAAACAGCATGGTCCGAGGCAAGGCTGATAATAGTCGCCTGTGGATCACGCCGATAGATGACTTCGCTAAACAGCGCAAACGCAGCAGTCGTGCCACGTGCGACGGGTTCCACCACAACATTCTCTTTTGGTACTTTAGGCAAGACGGAATGTATCTTCTCGGCGTAGTTACTCGTGGTTGAAACATAAATATTCTCATACGGAACCAGTCCTGAGAGCCTATCGACAGTTTCTTCGATGAGTGTCTTGTCACTAATCAATTTCTGAATTTGTTTCGGCAACTTTTTTCGGCTCATAGGCCAAAGGCGTGTGCCGCTACCGCCCGCTACTACTACTGCATAATTATGAGTCGATGATTCAGTCTGTGTCATATAGTCTACTAGTTCTGGCTGTTTCAGCGCAGTTTCTGCTCTTTATTATAGCGTATCTACCCTAGTTCTTTCTTGAACTTCTCTATCAATGCCACTGGGCTTGGGTCAACGCCGTTTAGTAAGCCCATGTAGGCCGTAGCGAAGTCACCAAATAATACGAGATAGAGCAGCTGCTGCAACGGTGTCTCGCCTTGAGCATGTACTGAGATTGCATGCGGTCTCATGCCAGAAAGCATGCGGTCACCTAAATCAAATCGTTGCTTGATTCGTTCGTGGTCGAAGTCCGTGCGTAGGTCTACCACGGCGAACGGCTTTTCTACTGGGTGCGATGTCCAGCCCATGAATTCGTTGTGATTAAACTCTGGGTACACGTTGTACCAAGCGGTGTTTTTGGCGTTTTCATTCACGCCAATCTTCCATTTGTACGCCGCGCCCGCAAACCGACTGGCTGCATAGAAAATCGGCGTTTTCCCTACCAGTTTTTCAGCCAGCTGCTTTGCCTCGTTCTCACCGGTGGGCACTTCTTTGAGCCATGTTGTCTTCTTATCATCTAAAAAGTCAGCCGCTTGGTCGAGCTCATCAAGTGCGCTCTCTTCCACAAGCCCATAAGCAATCAGCATGTCTACTAGCATGCGGAACGAGTGAAACACCGCCATGCGTGGCTGTACGGCCTTTGGAATAATGCCCATTACGTCGCCATTCGCTCCGGCTTGTTCTTGTAGCTTACCTCCGCCGGCCATAATACAAATCATGGCGCCTTTTTCGCGTGCCAAAGCCAGCGAAGACAAGGCTTCTTCGGTGTTGCCCGAATAGCTGGCTATCATTACCAGCGTGTGTTCATTTACAAAATCAGGCAGGTCGTAATCGCGCCACAGTACAAACGGCACGGCTAGGCCTGGCCATGTTTGCACAAACTCAGCTTGCAAGCCGCTGCCCCCCATGCCACAGTACACAACATTCTTGATCTCACGCGGCACGTCTTGTTTCGGTATCGAAAAATCATGTCGTAGTTGATCCGGCGTATTAGCGGCTAATGTTAGTGCGTCGAATGTATCGAGTTGTTTGATACGGTTCTGATCGTCGAGCATCGGTCCCTCCTTCTGTATTGCTCTGTTAACTCTATTTTACATACTTGTACCAAGTATATAAAGCTGCACGGCTCGAAAGAGAACATGCGAGCAAGTTCTCTTTACTCACTCGTTTGCTTTATGATACAGTATTTCTAAGCGTAAGAATAATCAACAACTAGAGGTGGGCATGCCAAACGATACAACTATTCAGCCAATTAGCGACGACCAAGAACTGGCAAAGGTGCTTGCTGGCGTGAGTCAAGAAAACGAAGCCGCTGCGAGCGAAGAGCCAGCAGTCGTTCCTACTCCTGTTATTCCTGGCGCTGTGTTGCCTTCGGCTGCTCCAGCAGCCAAGCCGAGCTCATCTGATGATTCGTCAGCAATGCCAACTCCCAGTGCTATGCCAGAGCCAACTCTGCCCGAACCAGTTGAAGAATCAACTCCGTCTTTATCAATGCCAGAGCTATCAAGTGACGACTCGAGCACCCCAGCTCCATCTGGCGAACTCGACAGCATTAAAAAAGAAGCTCTTGGCGAGCTTCGACCACTGGTAGACAAACTAGATGTTAACCCAGAAGAAAAGTTTGATACCTACCTACTACTCCTACGTAGTACAGATGATAAAGAGCTCATCGCTCCTGCGCACGAAGCAGCAAAGGCAATTGGCGATGAAGCCCGCCGTGCTCAGGCACTGCTAGACATCATCAAGGAAATTGATTTTCTTAGTCAGAACCAGCAGTAGTTTACGCGGCACGCTGTTCAAGCAACATACCAATTACCTGACAATACAATTCGTCGTCCAGCTCCTGCTGGGCGGCGATTTCTTTGTCAGTAGAGCGCGTAAGGCGCAGCACGCACCTAAGAGAATGTTCTACCACGCCACTTTGTTCGTCGCGAAATACCTCGGCGCTGTCGCCATCAAGTTTTGTAGAAACTCCGGTGGCGAGCTGAAGAAGATTTGAACGGCTCATCGAATCACGACGTCGCACATCTGGAAATACCCTCTGGCGGATTGCGTTCACATTTTCGCGGTGTCTATCTGGATCTTGTGCCATCTTCTGAAGAAGCAGCTGCACAATGTAGCGTGCCTCGTCGCGATATGCCTTCTCGTGCTTTGTACTACCTGCTGTCGCTTGTTCACGTGCCAATTTAGCCTGTAATATCGCAGCCACTCGCGTATCTGATACGACTACGCTTGCCGAGGAAAAGACAGGATGTTTGTCGATAGCCCTTGTCGCTAAGTCACCGCGTTCAAGCGTCTCCAACAGTGTAAGCGCAAGCACTGTTTCGTCTTCTTTCTCTGAGACGATCATCGTACGACACGCCGTCTCCAGTCCTAACACAATGCTTGGATTTATCTTATCTACTGTCTGTATAAAACCTACTAGCTGGGTGTCTGCCATAACAGCGTCTGTCTCATGTTGCTGCTCAAATATATGGATGGCTGCTGTGTAAAATGACCGCTTCAAGTAGGAGAGAGCGCCCTTTACCAAGTCTTTACTGTTGGTGGTTGGCTGTAAATGCACGTCAGGAGAAGCAAATCGATATAAAAATCGTTGGTCATTAAACTCTTGTGCACGCCGTTCTGTAAAGCGAGGATCTGCCAAGCGCTCAGCTACCATTGTCAACTCATCGTAGCTTCCAGCTTCATGAATAAGTTTCTGCAGAATTTCATACGTTGAGCCAATCTGTTTAGAGTCTTCGTCGCGCACCGTACCCATTAGCTCACTCATCGGCACAATCTCTACATTACCACTAGAAATAAACTGAACTCTCGGGGCAACGACAACATCAACCGTCTTGTCACTTGGTGGGTAGGTTCGTGCAGGCAAATGGAGCACTTCCGGTTCGGTACTCAGCAAGTCATCGTAGGTACCAAGCAGCTCTTGCCAGTGCTCGGTAGTTTCAAATTCAGCCATGTCAGGTGGCGTAGGAGAATCAGAGAGTGGTGGAATATCTCTATCTTTCACCTTTACATGATAGCATAATGCTAGTGTTTTGTCAATATATTCACCGGGGTCGTTTCTATTTTTTGTTTTTGCTTGTGCTTTGGCTTTCACCCCTGTTTTGCTAGTATTACTGTATGTTTAATGATACCGACCCGACGCGCGTGTCTCGCCGAGCACTTCTTGGTGGGGTACTGGGCACTGGCGCCGTGATGGCATTCCCCTCTGTCGTTGAAGCGCGCACCCCTACTGTGGCTTCATACGAAGCGGAAGAAAGCGTTGGCGATCCCGATCACGAATTAGCCTCGGAATATGCCGAAAAACTGCAAAGTACAAGCGTCACTGAGCTTGAATCTCGTATAGACGGTGCTCAGCAAGATATTGATGGCTACCTGGCAAATGGCGGTAGTTTACGTGATTTTCTCTCAAGTAGTGTTGGTAAGGGTATTAGCCTAGCGGTTGATGCTGCTTTTTTGTATCTTGCGCTTTACCCTAGCCTAGAGAAAAAAGACAGAGTTCGCTTGAATGCAGCGATGACTATCGCTCATGTTTTCTTCATGTCACTTTCTACATTAGGGCCAGAGTTTGTTGAATCACTTGGCGAAGACCAGGCGGCGTTGAACAAAACTATCACGGCTGCAGGCGCTACTGTAGCGCTAGGGTTCGTCATGAAGGAATTGTCTGGCGAAGATGGTGATGAATCTGATGAGCTTGAAAACTTGATAGACAAAGTTAAAGCAGAGAGGTTACTCAAGCTCGCGCTAGTCCCGGGAGCGATATGGGGCGTTTCGTACGACGCGGCTGCGTCTGGCGCGGGCACCTACACCACTATGAAGGCACGTGGCTTCAATACAGCAGAGGTAGCAATGAGTGTTGGTGTTGCCGGAGCTACCATTTTTGCCACACTAGCCCTTACCGATATGGCTGCAACTGCAGCGAAGCACGAATATGTTGAGAATGCTCCTGAAAAACTAAAATTGGTTGCAAGCTCAGCAGGTGAAGTGGGCAAAAAGGCTGCCGCATTTATCTTGAACATTGATCCGACCGATGAAGATGCCACCGAAGAAATCGCCCTTGATTTAGTCTACATGCTGATTGCATCATACGGCTTCCGCGGTCTAATGGACTTGGTTGGCTACGACGGACACAAACTTGATCTACTTGGTATCAATGTCGAGTCCGCCGTGCTCGGTGCTGGCTCGGTACTTGCCGTGAAACATAGCGAAACCTTGCAAGCAGCGGATAGCGCTGTAGTGCGCGGTGTAGGTAGTGGCGCAGAAAAAGTTGGCGCAGCCTTTAGTAAGCTACGCCAACAGTTCTCGAAGACCAATTAGCCTTACATCATGCCAGGCATACCGCCACCCATAGGGGCTGCAGGTGCTTCTGGTTCTGGCACGTCTACTACTAGTGCGCCCATCGTGGCTGCGGTGCTAGCGATGGATACCGCGTTTTGCACGGCTTCTTTTGTGACACGAGTTGGGTCAATAACTCCCATTTTCTTCATATCACCGACCTTACCGGTATTAACATCTACACCCTTTCCGTACTTACCTCCAAGTTGTAGGTAGTATCCAGCAGGATTTAGCCCGGCATTAACTAGCAATGTATTGAATGGTTCATGTAGCGCACGAATAACTATGTCATAGCCAGGATTATCAGTAATCTGCCTGTTCGATTGAAGGGATGCAAGTGCTTCTTCGGATTTTCCTGATAATTTCGCACCAATCAAATCGCCCGCTATGTTTAAGAGTGTTACGCCACCACCAGCAACGATTCCTTCGGCAAGTGCAGCTTTGGTGGCTGCCACGGCGTCGTCTACACGGAATTTCTTTTCATCGATTTCGGTTTCAGTAGCACCACCTACCTTGATGACAGCAACTTTGCCTGAGAGTGCTGCAGCACGTTTTTCCAGCTGTTCTTTGTCATATTCGCTGTTGGCGTTTTCTGCCATACCGTAGATTTGCTTGATACGTGCCTTTAGGTCAGCGTCTTTGCCCGCACCTTCGATAATCGTGGTGTCATCTCTGCCCACGATTACTTTACGTGCGGTTCCCACTACTTCTAGGCCAACGTTTTCAAATGTCATACCACGGTCGTCTGAGATTACCTCAGCACCGGTCAGGACAGCCATATCGGCCATGATGTCTTTGCGACGGTCACCAAAGCTTGGCGCCTTTACCACGACGGTGTTTAGCACGCCCTTTAGCTTGTTTAGTACCAAAATGCTCAGAGCTTCGCCTTCTACTTCATCTGCTACCAGCACGATGTCCTTGCGGCCAGCCTGGGCAAGCTTTTCGATCAGTGGCAGCAGCTCGGCAGCACTCGATATCTTTTTATCGGTGATGACGATAGATGGCTTTTCGTACACGGCTTCCTGGCGATTAGTATCTGTTACAAAGAATGGACTCGCCCAGCCTTTATCTAGGCTAAAGCCTTCGACCACTTCACTCTCCATCTCGAGGCCTTGGCCGGCTTCTACAGTAATCACGCCGTCTTTACCGACCTTTTCCATTACATCAGCAATCAGTTTACCGATACCGCTATCACCAGCAGAGATTGTCGCTACTTCTGCCACTCGCTCTTTCTTGCCTTCTATGCTCTCAGATAGGCCATCAATTGCCTTTACCACTTCTTTACCGGCAGCTTCGATGCCCTTTTTCAGCTCCATCGGGTTATGACCAGCGGCAATCAGTCGGTTGGCTTCTTTCAAGATGTTATAGGTGAGCACGGTTACGGTAGTGGTACCGTCACCAGCAACTTTGTTTAGCTTGCTAGCAGCTTGTTTTATCAGCTCGGCGCCAACTTTGTAGCCAAGTGTCTCATCGTCGTCCTCTGGCAGCTCTACCGCTTCTGCTACAGTCACACCATCGTGCGTCACCGTTGGGCCACCGTAGCCTTTCGCTATCACTACATTGCGGCCTTTTGGCCCGTACGTTACCTTTACAGCGTCGTACAGCGCCTGCGCACCACCTAAAATCCGGCTTCGTGCATCTTCGTCATAAAATACTTTCTTTGCCATGGTATTTCCGTTTCGCTTCGCTTCACTAATGAGACAAAACTACGTTTTTTCTCATCGCGCCGTGTGCCGGAGTGAATCCGCCACGCGGGCTGCTCTTTTTCCTTTCGTAAAGCAAAGCTCTCCTTTCTTTCGTTATTACGCTGCCGACAAATCTTCGGACTTTCTTTCAATAGGGTAAAAGCGTAGTGCAGCCAGATTTTCCCTAAAAGTAGGCGAAAACCTGCGCGTAACGCCCTGTTGAAAGAAACGTACGGTGAGTTGTCGGTTTGTTAAATTACAGTTATACGGTGCCTAAAATATCTTCTTCTTTTACAATCAAATACTCAGTACCGTCGATTTTTATCTCGGTGGTTGAGTATTCTTTGTACAGAATCTTGTCGCCATTTTTCACGTTTTTCACGTCTTTACCGGTAGCTACGATTTTCGCTAGCACAGGCTTCTCCTTGGCGTTATCTGGTAAATACAAGCCACTTGAAGTCTTGTTCGCGGCTTCCTCTCGCACCGCTACCACGCGGTCGCCAAGAGGTTTGATAGGTGAACTCATATCATTTCCTCCAAAATTATTTGTTCGAATATACCCATTGTAGCGAATCAAATTGGCACTCGTCAAGCGTGAGTGCTAATACATTCTCGCGCGATACATTTCACGGTACAATAGAGCGTAATGACCGCACGCTTTGCTACGCCAGAAGAGATTGAAAACTGGAACGACTACATCAACGCCAATCCAGACGGCGGAAATATTTTGCAAGGTCGTGAGTTCATGGAGATCAAACAAAAAAGCGGCTGGAAAACTCGGTATGTATTCATTGGCAACCGCGCGATGGCCTTCATGGAAAAACAAGTTCCACTGATGGGTAAAGTTTGGTATTGCCCGAAAGGCCCTAGCACAACTTCTGTAAAAGATTTGCAAAAATTACTAGACAACCTACGCCCATTCGCTAAAAAACATGGGGTGTTTACTATAAAAATCGAACCCGAGCTCGACCACACGACAGATATGAGTAGTCTCGGGCTTATAAAGACTCGACCGATCCAATACAACTATGCGACCGTGCTCGTCGACCTGTCGCCTAGTCTTGAAGACATTATGAAAAATCTGAATCAGAAGGGGCGTCATGCCATTCGGCGCGCCGAACGAGATGGCGTGACGGTAAAGGCAGTCGATAGCACTGACGAGAACTGCCAAACAATGTTTGAACTCTTCCAGGAAACTTCTGCAGGCGCTGGCTTTGTCATACGTTCTCCTCAGTATTATAGAGATTTTTACAACAGATATGGCGAGAATGGTCAGCTGTTCTTTGCTTATTTCGAAGGCAAGCCCGTAGCGGGAGCATACGCCATGGTACAAGGTGAAAAAAGCATGTACAAAGATGGCGCCAGTGTTCGCGAACGTACTGCTTACGGCGCGAGCCACCTGCTGCAATGGCATGTGATTCAGTGGGCGAAAGAAAAAGGCTCGAAAGAGCACGACTTGGCGGGTTGCCCACCTATTGCCGAAATTAAAAACCCAGACCACCCCTTCTATGGCATGGGACGATTCAAGACTAGCTTTAATAAAACCGTCACCGAGTACGTGGGCACCTACGAAGTTCCTATACGCCAGTTGCAGACCAAGCTTTGGACGAAATACCTCGAGAAAATTGTCCGTAGGTTGTATTTTATACTACATAAGGAGTCATGGTACTAGCATGCTCAACGCCACCGTACTGATGTCGGGTGCTGATTATTTTTCAAATGACGCACCGATAAACCCCTACTACGCCGACGAATCGATCGATCTTGAAAAAGCCAAGCAAGAACATGCCGACATACAAGCTGCCCTGGAAAAAGCGGGTATTACCGTAGTGAAAGTATCTCCGCCACCGACCAGCCAAGATGGTGTCTACACAGCAAACTGGGCACTGGTGCGCGGTAAAAAAGCAGTGCTGGCAAGTCTACCAAATGCACGAAAAACAGAGGAAGATTGGGCAGAAGCCGAACTAACAAAGCTTGGTATCGAGGTAGTTCGCGTGCGTGACGGCTTGCGCTTTAGCGGCCAAGGCGACGCTCTGCCATGTGGCGACCTGCTGTTTTGTGGCAGTGCGTATCGTTCTGATGTGGCCGCACAGCAATTTGCCGCCGAGACGCTTGGCTACAAGCGTATTCAGCTTCAGGCCGTGCCACAGCTCGATGTCGACGGTCGACCCGTCGTCAATGCGTCATCGGGCTGGCTCGATAGCTTTTACTACGATATCGACCTCGCGCTTTCTATCTTGAAAGCTCCAGCGGATGGTAAAAAAGGCCTCATTGCCTATTGCCCGGAGGCATTTGTGCCTGAAAGTAGAAAGATTCTACAAGAACTCGATGAAGTGGATAAGATTTTAGTTTCAGAGAAAGAAGCCAAAGGCGCCTTCGCCTGCAATCTCGTCTCGACTGGCAAAAAAGTGGTGAAAAGTGCCCATGCACCAGAATTCACTAAACAGCTGAGGGCACACGGCCTAGATGTTATTACACCGCACATCAGCGAACTCGCCAAGGGTGGTGGCTACATCCGCTGTACTACGCTGACACTCACCTAGTCGATTATGCTTGTCTTAGTCAGCGCCTTTCCTTACATTAGGTGTAATGATTTATCCAAAATTTGAGCTCCCAGATGGATACACCTCCCACAATTCCGGCGGTGAACATCTGACAAAACACTTAGACGACATTCCAGATATAGCGAACATTCGTGACGCCAGAGGTTTGCCTCCAATAGATAAACAAGTTCTACAAGAGTTGATGCGCCTGGGTGGGATTCATACCATCAGAACACAGGGAGCTGATGGCAGTCAAGGAGATGCTATTGCATATGGAATTATAGATAAAAGTGACCGCACTCAATCAAGTGTACTAGACCTATGGACGCACCCAGAGCATCGAGGCAAAGGGCTAGCCGGATATGTCATTTACAAAACGCTATTTCAGCCCATGTACCGAAAAAATGGTCCAGCAGTGACTGCAAGCTATGGCCCTCAACGCCAAATCACGTGCGACGAAGAAACAATTCGTACACTTCAGCTGTCTGTACAATTTGATGAAACAGACCCAAAAATATTGAACCAATTTCTGTCTGCCGAACTACCTGAGTCAATGCAACTCATAAGAGCTATCGCAACGGATGCAGGTTGGTACACAGAGTTAATAGACGCGGGCACTGTGATTGATTACCGCCTGGATGCGAGAATGCGTCAGCCTGAGCTGGTCGGATGGGCGCTTGATGGCTTAAATACCAACATTGACGGTAACGTATAGCGCTCCAGCACGTCTTACCCGCAAGACGTAACTCTTATCTAGCCATGCTTACTTAAAACACTCTCGAGCTTCGTTATATCCGAAACTACGTATCGCACGCCCATATTGTGCGCTTCGGCTTCAGACAAGTGGCCGGTGAGCACGACAACGGGCTCGACGCCTGCGTTTTTTGCCATCTCCACGTCATTATCACCGTCGCCTACCATAATCGTGTGTGCCGGCAACGCGTCACACCGCTTCATTACTTCTTCGAGCATGTGCGAGTGTGGTTTTGCCAGGCGTGGATCGTGCAATTCGTAACTACTAACGATAGCCGTAAATACATCAGGTATGCCAAACCGATTCATCGCGTCTTTTAATATCTTTGGGTGTGCTCCGGTGCAGATAGCAAGCGTATACTTTGTCTTCAAATGTTCGATAAATTCCGCCGAACCCTGAACAATATCCAGTTTTTCAACATACGTACCGCCAAAAAGATGTGTTTCGTACGCATCGCACGCTTGTTGCACCAAATCTTCGTGCCCTTGCAACAAGTCGGCCAGTGTAGCTTCGTGAGGTTGCCCCCAAAATCGTCGTGCAGATGTATAAGTTGTCTCGTAGTCACGCTCTTGTCCGACGTCTTTCAGGGCGGCTTGGTAGCAAGCCATGTAGCCGGCTAGCGAATGAAGGGTGAACGTGTCGTCCCAGTCAAACACAACGAGCTTTATCATAGCCTTTACCCTTTAATTGCTTTACGAACTTCCCCAGCTTCATCCCAGGGATGTTCACCATCGGCACGCTCGATGGTTTTTTCGTGGCCTTTGCCCAGCAGCACTACAGCGTCGGCTTTGTCTGAAACACGAGAAATAGCGAACTGAATTGCCTCTGACCTATCGAGCACGAGAAACATGTCTTTGTCTTTTATCTTGCCGCTGCGCTCGGCGCCTTCGGCGATTTGTGAAAGTATCAAGTTGCCATCGATATCGCGATCGTCCTCTTCGGTCAGCACCAATTCGTCCGCGTATTTACCCGCAATTTCACCCTGCGTCCAACGTTTAGCCTCGTCTCGTCTGCCAGCACTGCCAAACATCACCACCAACTTGCCTTTGGTAGATTTTCGTAAGTCGGAAAGCAACCGCTCGAAGCTATCGGGCGTATGAGCAAAGTCGATAATCACGGAAAAAGCTTGTCCTTCGTCTATCGTGTCCATTCGGCCCTCTACCCCAGCTAGGCTAGCGATGCCGTTTTCAATAGCTGCTTTTTCAAGCCCCAGCTTATACCCCAGGCTAACTGCTGCCAAACTGTTGTAGACGTTGAACTCACCAGGGATATTACAGGAAATGTCGTATGATGCACCGTCGACCTGTGCTGTGTAGCTACTGCCGTCTGGTCGCAGTTTTACGTCGGTGGCCCGGGCGTCACCATCCTTTATGCCGTACGAGATACGATGTTCAGTTTCATCAGCAAAATCACGGCTTTCTGGGTCATCAGCGTTTACTACACCCAGTTTCATTCCGTGCTTTCCTGCCAGCGTAAATAGTTTTCGTTTTGCCGCCTTATAATTTTCAAATGTTCCGTGGTAATCCAGATGCTCGTGCGTAATGTTGGTAATCACCGCCGCCTCGTAGGGCACGCCCCATACTCGATACTGTGCTAGTGAATGTGACGTTGTCTCGAGCACTAGCCACTCGGCGCCTTGCTGAGTGAATTGTTTCAATCGCTGTTGTAATAAACGCGACGATACAGTAGTCATGTGTGCAACTTGCGGTTGTATGTCCGTACCGACACCATTTGCAACCGTCGTCATCAGCGAAGATTTGTAGCCAGCCTCTACCAGCATATTGTGAATCATGTAACTCGTAGTCGTTTTGCCGTTTGTCCCTGTTACTCCAATCACGTGAAGCTTGCGAGCCGGAAACCCGTAGTAGGTCGCCCATAGCATTGATTCAACCAGGTGGCCATAGGGTTCGATACGGCGAAATAGCGCAGTAGGTATCAACGCTTTTACGGCACTACGAACTTTACTGCTCACTGGTGGCCTCTACCATACGCTGTGCCACGCTGAGATTTTCACTATCCTGCGAGGCGTACTGTTTGCCTAAAAATAATACAGTGTCTTCTTGCTTAGCGCCACGCAAAGTTACTTCAGCAGCTACCTTGTTGTCACTTGCGCCCTTAATACCTGGGCCATCATGTGCACCAACGGCAATAAAGCCACTCGCATGTGGTCGTACTTTCGCATAACCCTGCTCGGTCACGCTTTCATCGGCAACTACAAGCAGCCGTCGCTTGGTAAGCTTCTTGGCGTCTGCCACCACCAAGTCAAGCGAGCGAGGGATATGAGCACCATCTACGACTACTGCGTAGAGACGATCTAATGGTAAGTGCTCGTAGTTGCCGGGTACATATTCCAGTCGAGCTACGCCTTCCTCAAATCGGCTCGTATCAACAGATAGCACGTATGCAGCGGCGACTGCTGCCGCCACATTGTATGCATTCGCACGGCCAATAAGGTGCGTAGCTAGCGGCATATCAATATGATGGTCGATTACCAGGCTTACTTCGGTACCCTTCTGGTACAGTTTTACATTTTTGATGCGAGCGTCTGCCAGTTCGTCGTCGCCAAAGCTAATTGCCTGGTGTGGCACCACCTGTGCGCTCTCGCTCGAGCGAGATGATGGTACTACGGTGTAGGCAACCGGCTGTTCGCTGAGCGCGTTCGCCTCTGAACTATCGCCAGTGATGATAGACATTTCGAGCGTAATAGTACTGAGTACATGACTATCCAGCACTGCTTGGTTTACTTCAAGGATAACGAAGTCGACCTTTTTCTTACGACCAATAGCAAGCAAGCGCTGCAGTGGGCCTGCTTTTGGTACAAAATCAACCTCAAGCGTTTGATCGTTGAGCTTGCACACTCGATTCGTAAGGGTTAGTACGCTATGTCCTGCTTCCTGCAGAATCTCGGCAAGCAGCAATGCCGTCGTGGTTTTTCCATACGGGCCAGCTATCGTAAGCACGCGCAGGTTTTTAGCTGGGTGTCTATACCGAGACGCCGCGAGTTTGGCTGAAAGTTTTTTTGCTCCACTCATTGTTTCTATTTTACACGCTCTTAGGCTGCATGGGCAAAACTTTTTACCAGAGGTGGTATACTAGTACCTAATGATAGTACTCGGTATTGAAAGTAGCTGTGATGAAACCGCCGCAGCCATCGTAAGAGATGGCCGCGAGTTGTTGTCTAGTGTCGTGCAGTCACAAGTTGACATCCATGCCGAATACGGTGGCGTAGTTCCAGAGGTTGCTGCACGCAGCCATATCGAGGTTATCAACCCCGTTATTCGCCAGGCAATGCAGCAAGCGAACGTCGATTGGGATGATATTGACGCTATTGCTGTTGCCAACGCACCAGGGCTGATTGGCTCGCTGCTTGTTGGCTGCCTCGCAGCTGCCACCCTTGCGAAATTACACGACAAACCACTCTATCCTGTCCATCATGTCGAAGGCCATATCTACGCCAATTTTATTACCGAAAAGTCAGACAATATATCCTATTCTCTACCAAAGGCGGCGCCACAATTTCCTATGCTTGCACTCGCCGTTAGTGGGCTACACTCGCAATTGGTAATGTTCGAAGATCACGGCAAGTACCATTTGCTCGGCGAAACACTCGATGACGCCGTGGGCGAGGCGTACGATAAGGTCGCCAAAATTCTTGGCCTTCCCTATCCAGGCGGCCCCAGTATCGCCAAGGCTGCCCTGACTGGTGACCCAAACGCATATCAATTCCCCCGAGCTCGACTCCAGGACCCATATAGTTTTAGCTTCTCAGGCCTTAAGACAGCCGTCCTACGGGCAGTACAGCGTGAAGTGGGTGTTGACCACACTTTTCCGTCATTCGAGCTTGCAGCGCGTCTAGACGACGTTCAGCAGGCAAACTTTGCCGCGAGTTTCCAATACACTGCCAATTCAACGCTCGTTCGTGCCACGCTAAAAGCCTACGAGGAGTTCAAACCCGCAAGCGTAGTGATTGCAGGCGGCGTTGCGGCAAATACGGACTTGCGCGAGCAACTTTCCCAGGCACTCCCAATCACTATTGATTACGCGCCCATTCAGCTGTGCACAGACAACGGCGCCATGATAGCAACACTTGGGTACTATCAAGCACAGGTGGTTGCACCTACCAACCCCGATGACCTAGAAGTTAAACCAACGCTTTCGATGAACGAAACGGCTTGGGGAGCGACGACTTAAGATGACACAAACTCTTGATTCACTTCAGTCGGAAGCTGTATCAGCTCTGCTGCTAGACGGCTCTATTGGTGTCATCCCTACTGATACGGTCTACGGTCTTGTTGCCATTGCTCAAAACGAAGCCGCCGTACACCGCATGTATAGCGTAAAGCGCCGCGCTAGCCAACCGGGTACCATTATCGCCGCTTCAACAGAGCAGCTACAAAAGTTGGGATTTCCGCAAGCAGAGCTAAGCGTTGCCTCTCGCTATTGGCCAAATGCTGTTAGCGTGGTAATCGATGCGAGTAACGTTCCGAAATATCTCAAGCAAGACCGGACAAGCTTACCGGTTCGCATTCCTGACTCGCCAGCACTATTAGCCTTGCTCGGAAAAACAGGCCCCCTGATGACCACCAGCGCCAATGCCCCAGGCGCACCCACTTCTACTACTGTTGCCATGGCAAAAGAATACTTCGGTGACGGAATCGAATTCTATGTCGATGGCGGAGATTTATCCGGTCAGGCTGCGTCTACCATCATAGGCGTGCAGCCAAATGGTGACATTACTGTTTTCCGAGCAGGCGCCGTAGAGATTGCGCCACCCGCTTCATAGTCGGCAACCCGTGCTGCCACAGAGGGTACCAGATACTCAGCGGATATTCAAAGCTACCAGCCAGATGAGTATCTTCTTTTATGAACGCTCGCTTGAAGTCACTGATGCCATCGTTTAGCAACCCGTTGAAATCATACGTTTTCACCCCATCACGCTTCATCGTGGTGATTGCCCACCATTTCAAGCCATAATTCACACGCAAGCGTTGTCCTTCATCCGTGATACCACTGTATAGCTCAAAAGCCACTCGTGGTGTTGCAGCTAACCACGTAAACGCAAGTAGCTCACCCTCAGCAGTAAATGCTCCGACAATTCGTGAATGTTCGCCCAGTTCGTCGGCGATTGCCGTGTAGTACGCGTCGTCGTGTAGTGCAAACCCTGCCCGGCTGGCCGTGTGATGATATACAGCCAACACTGCGTCAATCTGCTCACGACTCACCTCTTTAAATTCGGCATTCTTCGATGATTTTCGAATATCGTAGCGTCGTTTGCCTGCAATATCCGACAAAATATCGTCCTCACTTCGAGTAAGATCAACAGTGGCGGTGTGCGGCAGTAGAATCGTGTTGCCCACCTTGCGCCACTTGCCTGGTACCGAGAACTCTTTTTCATCTGGCTCAATACGTAGCGAAACCGCCCCGAGTGAACGTGCGTGCTCAACGAGCGCGCTCAGAATGTCAGTTTCCCTTCCCTGCACAGCAACTATCGGACCACGCGGCACGTATGCTAGCGCTGTAAAAGGCATTGGCAAGTTACGTATCAATACTTGGGCCGCACCTAGCAGCTTGTCGTCTTCATACACTGCGATGCGATTAGCGCGCCAGTTCCCTGCTGCTTTTACCTCTCCCCACCCCCACAGTTGCAGTGGGTGCCCATCATTTGTAGCTACCAGCTCATCCCAGGCCGCGGCATCACTTATTACACGAGTTTGTATCATTGTCTCTATTATACAAGATGCCACCGCTGTCTGATATGCTATACTACAAGAGATACTATTAGAGGTCAGATTTGACGTTTCACGTGAAAAGTTTCAGTACAATGAATTTACCGAAAACATACGAACCAAACAACTACGAACCGACTATTTACGCGCTGTGGGAGACTTCTGGTGCATTTAAACCACGTGGTGAGGGTGAACCGTACAGCATCATCATGCCGCCACCTAACGCCAATGGCAATCTGCACATCGGGCATGCACTTATGGCCGTACTCGAAGACATCCTCGTACGCTTCTACCGAATGAAGGGGAGGGACGTCGTTTACATTCCAGGCGCCGACCATGCCGGCTTTGAAACATGGGTCGTATACGAAAGGGAACTACAAAAAGCAGGCAAGAGTCGATTCGATTTTTCGCGTGAACAGCTGTATAGCCAGGTATGGAATTTCGTCGACCAACAACGCGGCAACATGGAGCTACAACTGCGCGCACTCGGCGCCAGCGCGAGCTGGGACGATTTGGTATTTACTCTCGATGAAAAGGTGATAAATCGCACATACCAAACCTTCAAACAATTATGGGATGAAGGGCTTGTGTACAGAGGTGAGCGTATAGTTAACTACTGTACCACCCACCAAACGAGTTTTGCCGATATAGAGGTAGAGCATAAAAACGAAAAGGGGAAGCTATATAAAATCGCGTACCCAACCCTCGATAAGGTTGATGAAATTGTGGTCGCGACCACTCGTCCTGAAACAATGCTGGGCGATACCGCCGTAGCTGTTCATCCCGACGATGAACGTTACAAACACCTCATTGGCTCACATGTTCTGCTACCCCTGACCGATAGGGAAATACCTATCATCGCCGATGAGTACGTAGACAAAGACTTCGGTACTGGTGCGGTCAAAATAACTCCTTCGCACGATCCGAATGATTTCGAAATAGGCAAACGGCACCAGCTTGAGGAGCTACAGGTTATTGACTTTGATGGCCGCATGATAAACGTACCGCAACAATTTGAAGGCCTAGCGATTGACGAAGCCCGCAAGCGAGTGCTTGCCGCGCTTGATGCACAAGAGTTGCGTAGGGGAGAATCTGATATCGAACATGCCGTTGGTCACTGCTACAAGTGCGGCAGCGTCATTCAACCTCTAGTAAAAGACCAGTGGTTTATAAAGATGCAGCCCCTCGCCGAGCGTGCCATAGAAGCGATTGAAAACGACGAGGTTCGCTTTGTGCCCGATACAAAAAAGCACGATGTCATCCGCTATTACAAGAATATCCGTGACTGGAACCTGTCACGACAGATTGCTTGGGGTATTCCTATTCCTGCATTCCAAAACGTGAACGACCCAAGCGACTGGATTTTTGATGAACGGGTTGATGAAGAGCACATTGAAGTCGATGGAAAAACCTATCGTCGCGAGGAAGACACCTTTGATACCTGGTTTTCGAGTGGTCAGTGGCCATTCATCACCACGGGCGCACTTGATGGTGGCGAGTTAGCAAAATACTACCCGCTGAGCGTCATGGAAACAGGGCACGACATCTTGTACCAATGGGTATCGCGCATGATAATGCTAGGCCTGAAAGTAACCGGCCAAGTACCGTTCAAAGACGTGTATCTGCATGGGCTCGTACTCGATGAGCACGGTCAGAAAATGTCGAAAAGTAAGGGGAATGTCGTGAACCCGATGGAAGCGTTGGCCGAATATGGTTCCGATGCACTCAGGCTCGGACTCGTTGCGTCTCGTAGTGCAGGCCAAAATCAGGCCTTTGCAACCAGTAAAGTCGTAGCTGGGCGCAATTTCTGCAATAAATTATGGAATATTGCCCGCTATATCGAAGGGGTTCTGGGCGAAAACTACCACATGCGTACAGCTACTCCGCAGACCTTGGCCGACCATTGGATAATGCGCGAATTATCTACTGCCGCAGAAACAATTGAGTCATTGCTAGCAGATTATCGTTTCGCAGAAGCCTCTGAAACCGTGTATCACACGGTGTGGAGTAGCGTAGCTGACTGGTATATCGAAGCCAGTAAAAAACAGCAAAACCCTGATATGCTCGCGTGGGTACTCGACACTACATTGCGTTTAACCCATCCATTCGCGCCATTTGTCACAGAAACTATCTGGCAGACGCTACCGTGGTACAAACAGGGCAGCATGGTGATTGCAAGTAGCTGGCCAAAGGTGCCAGACTTCGATGAAATTGCTGCCAGCGAATTCGAGCGCTTGCAAGCACTTGTCAGTGAAATTCGCTTCGTTGTTACTGATCTACCCGCTGGCAAGAAGTACTCTGTTGGCTACGGCGTAGATAGCTTAGTAGCAGACAACGCAGCCCTGATTCGCCATCTTGCGCGCTTAGAAAAAGTGGAAGCAACTGATACGCCATCTGGCCTTCGCCTGGCCGCATCTGGTCGTGAGGCATGGCTGCTTATCGACGAGGCGACGCTATACGAACACCAAACCAACCTAGAAGTGCGATTGGCCGAAACCAAGCAACGCATGAAAGCACTGAGAGGCCGGCTTGAGAACAAGTCGTACGTCGAGAAAGCGCCTGCTCATTTGGTGGAAGCATCGCAGCAAGAGCTAGCTGAAACCGAAGCATTGATCCAACGGCTTGAAAACGAACTTGAAGTAATTGGCAACTAGATAGGGACGCAGGTTCCGTCGAAGAACTGTGAACCCTTGGGCGCACCGCGCTGCATCATGTGTTTCTTCTGCTCTAGATAGCGTGGCATACGCTTTGGTTGATCTTGTGATTTCA
>JAUIII010000020.1 GCA_030431855.1 bacterium | reverse complement strand
ATCTCCTTGGCTCTCCTCAGAAAAACTTATTACACCACAATAGGTTCGGTAATCATCCTGAAGCCCCTGCCAAAATAAAACAGTCATCACCCGATGGCTATTTTATTTTGATAAATGCGAGAGATTGTAGAGAAATTAACTTCCGTGATATAATGGAGTCACTACTAAACGGAGGTAGTGCGTATGAACGATGAAGAAATCTACACACCAACGCCTATTTCCGACGACCTTGTAACCAAAAAGCTTACGCCTTACGAACTGCTGATGCGCCAGAGTCGCAAGATGGGTAAACTCGCTACGAAAAGCTACGATGTTACGAAAGAGTTCCTCAAACAGGACGTCTCGACTCTTCACCCGGATAAATTGTTGTTTGGTCGCCCGGTCGCGCCTGCGGCCGATATGGAACAGGGGCGGAACTTCCAGCGTAACCCAGCACACACCCTTGATTCTCACGACAGCACTCGTCAGATAGTCGAGAAGTCCCACCAAGTCCTTGCTGCCGCACGAACAGTAATATTGCCGATAAACCTATTCCCAGACACTGTTGTAGTTGACCGTACGAAAGTCACAATAACCAAGCGATCATTCTTCTGGTCTGCTGAAGTTATCACTATTCGCATAGAAGATGTGTTAAACGTGACCACTAGCACTGGTCCGTTTTTTGGCTCACTTACCATTTCGAGTCGTGTTATGAACTCCACCGATCACTACGAAATCAATTACTTCTTGCGAGCCGACGCCATACACCTAAAACAGATTATCCAAGGTTACGTCATTTGTCAGCACAACCAAATCGAAACATCGCATATGGAGAAGCAACCGCTGATTGATATGCTTCTTGAAGTCGGCCGCGACTCACAATTTTAGCCACCTAGCCTATAAGGGCACTTTTTTGCTATACTGTCATATATGAAATCGCTTTCTTTGCATGAGCCTCACGCTATTGTGATGGTGGGAATACCGGGTAGCGGCAAAAGTTTTTTTGCTGAAAAATTCGCTCAGACATTCAGTGCTCCATACCTAGAGGCGGCGCTCTTTCGACATTTTGCCGAAAATAACGATAATGCCGATAAGTTACTCCAGCATGTGCTGGTTCAGCTAGCGAAGACAAAGCAATCCGTTGTATTGGAGCTTGACACCGAATCTCGTACCAGGCGAACGGAGCTAGCCAAACAGCTACGCGGTTATGGATACACGCCTCTGTTTGTATGGGTGCAAGTAGACGAGCGCACCGCAGCTACTCGCAGTAAAAAGGCATACCAGATGTCAAAAGATGAGCACGAAGACCGCGTGAAGCGCTTCTCGCCACCTCACGATAGCGAAAGGGCACTGGTGATTAGTGGAAAACACACATTTGCCAGTCAGGTACGAATCGTACTCAAGCGCCTCTCTGGCCCTCGCACGCAGCTGTCTACCTCGAAACCAGTACCCGAGCGTACTAATCACATCGTACTCCGGTAGCCGCATGCCTACCTTCGAAGATACAGAGTTCGGCATAGTCACAGTGCGACGGTCGGCGATGGCCCGTATGATTAAGGTGAGTGTTGCACCATCTGGTGGTTTGCGTGTCACGCTGCCGAGCTATGTACCGCTGCTCATGGCAAAGCGAACCATTAGTAAATCTCGACCTGAGCTAAGGAAACTACTGGAATCTCAGCCAAGAATTACGCTAACAGACGGCATGACTGTAGGTAAAAGTCATAGTCTCCACACCCGAGAGTCAAAGGACTCAACTGTAAAAACGCACGACCGTCAAATCATAGTAGGCTTAGCGCCTGGTGATACCTTAGACACACCAGGAGTTGATACATTAGTGCGCGCTGAAATCAGGAAAGTACTTCGTAAAGAAGCGAAGCATTACCTACCGCGACGACTTGAGTATCTCGCGACACAACACGGCTATAGCTATTCTTCGGCTCGGTTCTCGCATGCAAGTAGTCGATGGGGAAGCTGCTCATCGAATGGTACTATCAGCCTAAATATCGCTCTCATGATGCTTCCGAACGAGCTTATCGACTACGTTATCCTGCATGAACTTGCACATACAAAACAGATGAATCACTCAAGCGCGTTCTGGAAATGTGTCGAGCAAACGTGCCCTAATTATCAAACATATCGACGCCAGCTGAAACGTTATACGCCCACGATATAGCAAATAGGGTGGGTTTCTTTCGTAACTTTCGCTATAATAATCGTATATGAAACTGGGTGGAGCGATTGAAGACCGCGTACGAGTGCTGACACGCTTATTTGGGTTGCTGGCGCCTCCATTCATGGCGATGTACGGCTACCTTGTAGCTCTTGGGTACGCACCATCTACGCATTATGTTGGGGCGGGCTGGCTGATTGCTCTCACATCTGTCTGGATTGTATACGGGATCTGGCAATACTTTTGGCCACCAAAGTGGCAAGCACTCCCTGCCATAACCCTGGCGGTATATCACGTACTAGGTGCGCTATTCTTGCTAACCATCGCTGGATTTACGACGTTCGTTATGTGTGGCTGGGCGATTCTCGCGCTTATCACGTATCTGTACTTTTCAAGCACAGGGTATGCGATCAGTTTGGCAGTTCTTGGCGTGAGTGCGGTCATCGATATGATAGTCGGCCCAGCATTGATAATAGACACCGCGACGACGCTATTAAATATGATAGGGGTCGTGTTCGTGAGCGGTGCGTCGGTGGGTATTAGCTATGCCTATAGGCACCAATCGCGCACACTTCGTACTACGAATACTGTAGCTCAAAGCTCAGATCATCAAAGACTCCTAACAATAATTAACAATTTAGCCGACGCCGTCCTGACGACCGACGCTAATGGAACAGTTGAACTATACAACGCAGCAACCCTCGGGCTGCTTGATACGAATGCTGATATAGCAGGCCGATCTATAGACGAAGTACTTGCCGTAAGAGACGACGAGAGCAACCCTGTTCGCTTAAGCCAACGTCTACACAAGCTAAAGCATGTTTCACGAGATGATTCAATGCTATACGGAGACCTTGATGATGCACAGCGTATGGAAGTAGTGTACGCACCGATTAGAGGTTCGTACAGCGAGGCGTCTAGTACCGGTAGTGAAGGATACATCGTGATAGCGCGTGATATCACCAAAGCCAAGACACTTGAAGAAGAGCGCGACGAGTTCATTAGCGTGGTGAGCCATGAGCTCCGAACACCGGTGACAATCGCAGAGGGTACGATAAGCAATGCTCAAGCACTGGTCGCACGCGGTAAAGATAGTAAACAAAACGTATCGACGGCTCTCGATGAGGCGCATGATCAGGTCATGTTTCTCGCGAATATGATAAACGATCTCTCCACCCTCTCACGTGCTGAGCGTGGTGTGGCTGGCGATGCCGAGCCTATCAATGTAGCGGATTTTGTACACGATTTGTACAACGAATACGTAGCGGAGGCAGAAAAACAAAAACTTCATTTTAATCTTGAGTTGTCTCCGGGCACTACTGACGTTTTTGCAAGTCGGCTATATCTCCATGAGTTATTGCAAAATTTCATTACAAACGCACTGAAATATACCAAGGAGGGGACGGTAACACTGGCCGTAAAACCATCTGGTAGTACCGTCGTATTCACCGTGCGCGACACAGGTATCGGCATTTCAAAGGCAGACCAAGCAAAAATATTCACGAAATTCTATCGATCCGAGGATTACCGAACCCGCGAAACCAGCGGCACGGGCCTAGGACTATACGTCGCTGCAAAACTCGCCAAGAAACTGGGAACTGATATAGAGGTGAAAAGCCGTCTTAACCACGGTTCGAGCTTTACTATACGCATACCGCAAGACAGCTAGTGACTATTCACTGATGGTCAAGTGGTCATGGTGGGTTGGCTGCGCAGTGACATTGCGGCCTTTCCAATGAACGCTTCGTGTCTGATAACGCAGCACGCTATGCAGCAGCAGTACGAACTCCTGCACAATAAGGTATGGCCACATAAGCACTCTCGCTACTCTCCACCGCCGTGAGTAGGTGTGGATAGTGAAACCTAAAAACCACGCATAGCTCAGTAAAGCCACTCCAAGTGAACACAGGGCGAGGAAGACATTGTTTTCAAGCAAAAACAACGGTAACAGTACGTATGGCGCCGCTAAAAGTCCGAGTACCACGGTGGCAAGTAGTGCTGGCAAGACGTGATGCCCTACCAACGGGTAGTACACGCGCATTGTTGACGCATACTGGGATACTAAGTGTTTTTCGTATCGCACACCCAGCTCGCGTGTCCCTATCAGGTAGTAGTAATCTTTCGTTTGTTGAAGCTGTTTTGCAATATGAAGTTCTGGCCGTACAGACAGACCATAATCTGACAAGCCCTTGTCTAGTTCAAGCAGCTTGTTTCTCCAAATTAGCCATAAAGCTCCTGAGCTAGGAGGCGTACTTCTTCGCGAGTACACCAGCTCCCACATGTACCGTACAGTGCCGAAGAGCGCACTCAGACGTTGACCGTCTTCGCGACGGGGCAGTACGGAAATCATAGCCTTATTCTGTACCAAGAGCTGATTTACCAGGTTTTGTACGCTATTTGGCGCAAGCAAGGTGTCGACACCGATATATAGCAGCAAATCGCCGCTCGCCTCATTGGCAAGAGTTTGATAGGCATGGTTTTTGCCCAGCCAGCCCTGTGGCAGTTCGCGCCCTGGGATAAAGCGTACGCCTGCGTGGGCGTAAGACTGAATGATACGTGATGTTTCGTCGCCTGAACTATCATCAAGTACGAGTATTTCCATCTTCTCGTACGAGTTTGTTAATAAATAATCAAGACACTGCGCTAACGCATGCATCTCATTCCGAGCAGCAATACATACCGAAACTGTCGGGAGTTCACTTGCAGTTGCCCCGGTGTCCTGGTAGCGGTATCTTCGTAGTGCCCAAAACACTCGAAAGCCCACGTAAAGGCTTGTTATTGTGCTAGCAATTAAGGTTACGTAAAGCCACATATTTATATAAATATTGTACCATCTTGTACTTCTCTTTCTCGGAGTGTATAATGAGACTTGACAGTCTGCCCCAAAGCAGACTTTTAAATTGGGAGAACAGACACAACGTGGCTAAACAATCAGACTCAAACGTAACGCGTATTAAAGCCTCTGACTCAAGCAGCGCGTCCGAAAAGAAAAGCAAAGCACCTAAGGCAAAATCTTCGAAGTCGGCGAAACCGAACAAAGGTGCGAAGCCTATCCGTGCAACACGCAGCCTACCCAAGCCGATCGCCGGAATTATTGGCTACTTCAAAGGGGCATGGGCTGAACTTCGACAAGTTCACTGGCCAACTCGCCGCGCAACCTGGGGGCTTACGGTAGCTGTACTAGGCTTCAGTGCCTTTTTCGTGGTATTTATTCTGCTTCTCGATGCAGCGTTTAAGTATTTATTTGAAATAATTTTAAAGTAATAATAAGGATAAAGAAGGATGTCAAAAAATCGTTACGACTCTACCCGACAATGGTATGCCGTACACACCTACAGCGGATACGAGGAAAAAGTAGCCGATAGTATTCGCCAGCGAATTCAAGCTGTTGATATGGCCGATAAAATCTTCGACGTGATGGTGCCGAAGGAAAAGCAAATTCAGATCAAAAACGGCAAACGCAAGGTAGTGGAGAACAAGATTTTCCAGGGCTACGTACTGGTTGAAATGAAACTTACAGACGAAACATGGTACATCGTACGTAACACACCGGGCGTGACTGGCTTCGTTGGCAGTGGTACAGAACCAACTCCTGTATCCGACAGCGAGATCAGCAAGATTAAGAAACGAATGGGCGTCGAAGATCCAAAGCACCACATTGATTTCTCAGAGGGCGAAGTGGTCTCTATTACCGACGGTCCATTCAAAGGCTTCGATGGCTCTATTTCAGAAATTGATGCAGTCAAGGGTAAGATTCGTGTGATGGTAAGCATGTTTGGCCGTGACACACCTGTTGAACTTGATGCGTTGCAAGTAAAGAAAGTATAGTCGCGATGATTGATGCACAGCCAAAATACGGACACATTTACGGAAACGAAAACCTCACCGTAGCCCAGCTACAATTTCTAGAAGGTCTCGGCCTTGACGACCTCCATGACTTAAAAGAGTCGTTGGCAGCACAAAGCTATGAGCTTGAACTTAGGCTGGAAGACACTGTCGACCCTGTGGCGAGAGATGCACTTATTGGTCAAAAGATCGAGATCGGACATATGCAGGCAGCTGTCAATGCTCTTATCGTAGAAAAAAATCTTCCCGAGCAAGCCGTCGCGTAGGTATCGACAATAGTAGACAAATCTGCTATAGTGGTACAGTTACGCACTGCGAAATAGCTTCAACATTTTTAGCAGTAATCTATAGAAATAAGGAAATACATAATGGCAAAGCAAGTTATTGGTAACTTGAAACTACGTATCCCTGCCGGTCGTGCGACAGCTGGTCCACCAGTTGGCTCCGTGCTTGGTCAGTGGGGCTTAAACATGATGGATTTTATCAATCCATTCAACGACGCGACGAAAGACCTCATGGGTAAAGACGTTATCGTCCACATCAAGGTATACGAAGACCGCACTTTCGAGTGGAAGAGCCTTGGCCAGCCAGTAGACGACATGATTCGTGAGAAGGTTGGTATCCAAAAGGGAAGCGGTAAACCTCACACCGATAAAGTTGGCAAGATTAGTCGAGCACAGCTAGCAGAGATCGCCGCGGTCAAGCGCGACCAGCTCAATGCTATCGACGAAGAAGGTGCGATAAAAGTTATCGCTGGTACCGCACGTTCAATGGGCGTTGAAGTTACCGACTAATTCTCGACTCAAAGTCATAAATAATCCGCTAATAAGAAGCGGATTATTTATTTCCACGCAGATAGTCTGAAAGACGGCGGGATACTTTTTTCGGAATTTTTTTGGTCTTTGAGGGGAGCGCGCGACCAAACTCGGGCAGTTGACTCAGCAGTGTTGCGGGCAACAATCGTTCAAGTAAGCGAAGCATGTCGCCTACCGTTTCTAGTTGGTAGCGAGCCTTCGTGTCGCCACTACCGATCTTAATAGTCACAGCTTCGTCATCACCATCAAGCGTGCCAAACATGTCTTCATCTGTGTAGTCGTCGCCAGCGCACAGCACGAAATCGGCTGGGAATTGGCGCCGCAGATTTTTGACTATCATACCTTTCGACACTTCATGTGGGGTAACCTCCACGATATCACGGCCAATATTCACGCTAAGTTCGTCGCTTTCTGGCAGTTCTTCTAGTTCACGCTGTAATTCTCGAGCACGTTTGTAGGCTAGCTCAGGCTCTACATTTGTGTAGTGCCACACCAAACAGTAGTCTTTTTCTTCGATCTCTGAGTGAGGAGTACGGTCGACGTACTTACGCATCACTTTTTTTATCGCCTTTTTATGATCTTTAAAATCCATATCGATGTGCTGCCATTTTTTGTCGTAGCGTGTCCATGCTCCATGCTCCGCGACAAGCTTCAGCGATGGAATACCGACAAACCAACTATTAAGTGCGTTTTTCGATCGCCCGCTCACTACAGCAACTGTGGTGTTTGGTTGATCGCTCAGTTGGCGTAATATTCTTCGTGTACGCAAACTAGGCGCTGCTGCGATAGGCGAGGGAGTCTTCACGTAACTTCTTAGCGTCCCGTCGTAATCGAGAATAATAAGCTTTCTTGCCGCCGCTTGACTATGCGTTGCGATACGCTCCAGCTGGCTTGGCTTCAGTAATTTACGCATAGCTTTTGAATCACTACCCGTGACGGCTAAGTCATTGATGAAATCTTGGCCCCACTGCTGCACAGTACTCTTTGCTAGTCGTTTCTGCATCATAGAAAGTCGCATTTTTTGCTCACGAGCGGGCATTATGAGCGCCTCGCGGATGGCCATCATAATAGAGTGAGAGTCGTTCGGGTTGATACTAAGTGCTTCGGGCAGTTCATCAACGGCGCCAGCCATTTCACTGAGTATCAGCACGCCATTACGGCGCTTTTTACTGGCCACATATTCCTTAGCTACCAGATTCATGCCATCTCGAATCGGCGTAATTAGCGCCACATCTGCACGTGCATACAGCGCAACAATCTCGGCAAATGGTCTATTTTGAAACTGATACGATATAGGCGCCCAATCTACCGTTCCATGGGTGCCATTAATGCGGCTCACGGTCTTTTCAATTTCGTCGCGTAAACTTTTGTACGCATCCACGCCTGTACGCGACGGCACGGCAATCATTAGAAGTTTTACCTTGCCTTTGTAACTAGGGTAGTTCTCAAGAAATAGGCGAAATGCCTCAAGGCGCTGCGGAATACCCTTCGAATAGTCGAGGCGGTCGACGGAAATTATCAGCTTTTGTTTTTTATAGCTGTCATCAAGCTGCTTCAGCGCACTTTGCGTTTCAGGACTTGCGAGTTGGTCACGAAATTTTCGATAATCAATACCAATAGGGTAAGAGTCCACTTTAATCATTCTTCCGTCGTAGTCTATCATTCCAGCGCTTGACGATAGGCCTAGCAACCTAAGGCAACTACTCATGAAGTGGCGACCGTAGTCATATACATGAAAACCGATTACATCAGCGCCAAGCAATCCATGCAGCACCTCTTTACGCTGAGGCAGCAGGCGAAAGATTTCAAAACTAGGGAACGGTATGTGCAAAAAGAACCCGATATGAGCACCTGGCGCTCGTTCACGTACCATAGCCGGTAAAAGCATCAGGTGGTAATCTTGAATCCATATGCGTGCGCTTGGACTAGCAACTCTCTTCGTCGTATCGGCGAATAGCTGGTTTACCTCTTCATAAGCCTTCCAATACTGGTCGTCGTAACGAGCTACACTCTGAAAATAGTGGAAAAGGGGCCAAACGCTGTCATTCGCGTAGCCTTCGTAGTACAGCTCTACTTGCTTATTTGTAAGGAATACTGGGTAGCAGCCGTATCTTTCGAGCTCTTCGGTAACGCGTTCTTTTTCATCTGTCGTAAGTTCATCCGCATCGATGCCTGGCCAGCCAACCCATATCTTATCGGGGGCCTCTAAGGAGCTCATGGCGGTTGCGAGGCCACCTGTGCTTGGTTCGAATACCAGCTCACCGTCTTTACGCGCTACGTTCACCGGTAGTCGGTTCGACACGACTACCATTTCGTACGTTTTCATTATTTCTAGTGTAGCATGCGTTGCAGGAGCGGGCAAAAGGCAGGTATACTATAAAAATATGAAGCATATGCTAAACAGCCAGCATCCGCTGCGAATTTTTTTTGTCAGCGGCCTTGTAACACTAGGCAGCCTCCTTGCGGTCTGGTACTATCTAGGCCCAGCTGCATTATTCGTCGCCACCGTGCTGATACTTATCGAGGTTACATTCAGTTTCGAGAATGCAATTATCAACGCGAAGGTCCTCAGCGGAGTCAGTGAGTTTTGGCGCAAAATGTTCATTACGGTAGGTATCCTCATTGCCGTGGTGGGTATGCGTGCTATTTTTCCTATTGTTATCGTGATGATTACAGCTGGATTACCCGCAGCGGAAGTAGCAAATCTCGCACTGAATGACCCTGACGCATACGCAGACAAGCTGCACGACGCTCACATACCTATCGCAGCATTCGGAGGGATGTTTCTTCTGATGCTATGTCTCCACTTCTTCTTTGATAGCAGTAGGAAAATTCGTTGGATAAACGTTATCGAGAAACCGATGCAGAACATGAGCCAGTGGTGGCTATATACAGCAGTGAGCGTCGCCATCTTGGCGTGCATCACGATGCTACCGTTCAATCCAGATCCATCACGCACTCTGCTTGCGGGACTTGTCGGTATCTTTACGTATGTTGCTATCCACGGCCTTGCCGAAGCCTTCACGCGTCAACAGCAACGCACTGCCGGAAAAGGTTTAAAGACAGGCATGGCGGGATTCATGGCGTTCTTGTACCTAGAGGTGCTCGATGCGAGTTTTAGTTTCGACGGTGTTATAGGTGCGTTCGCCGTCACAAAAGACGTTGTACTGATTGCCATCGGGTTGGGCATCGGTGCTTTATGGGTGCGAAGCCTCACTATCTTTATGGTTCGAAGGAACGTATTGCATGCCTATCGATATCTTGAACACGGTGCACACTACACCATAGGCGTGCTTGCCGTCGTGCTGCTGCTGGGTATATTCTTTAATATTCCAGAGGTCTTCGCAGGCATCGCAGGAATCGCTATCGTCTCTTCGTCAATCGTGAGTTCAGTACTTGCAAACCGTCAGCGCCGTAGACAAAAGCACGCCTAACTGCTATAATTAGCATACATATCAATGATGGGAGACGAACAGCACGACTGCCGTCGCTTGTACCACAGAAAGGATTATCCTATGGCAAAAAAAGCCGACTTGCTTGAGAAAGCAAAAGAACTGAAGCTAGAGGTTTCAGAGAA
>JAUIII010000002.1 GCA_030431855.1 bacterium | reverse complement strand
ATCTTACAAAGTCTGAAAGAAACAGAAATTGTTGCCATGACCGGTGATGGCGTGAACGATGTTCCCGCGCTTGCCAACGCACATGTTGGTTTTGCTATGGGTTCGGGCAACGACATCGCACGTGATGCAGGCGATATCGTGTTACTGCGGGATAGCTTTTCTACGATTATCACTGCCATCGCCGAAGGTCGCCGCATCTACGACAATATTCGGCGCATGTTGTTTTACTTGCTTGCGACCACGCTGGGTGAAGTAATGACTATGATTGGAGCGCTATTGATTGGTCTGCCGCTACCTGTTACCGCCATTCAGATTCTCTGGATCAATCTTGTCACCGATACCGCCATGGTGCTGCCGCTTGGTCTCGAGCCAGCCGAAGACGGTTTGATGAAGCGCCCTCCGCGACGACCAAAAGAACCGCTACTGAACCGCTTGCTCCTCACTCGCATGATACTCATCGCTGCTACTATTGCAGCGGTAGCGCTAGCGGCAGTGTTCACTCTGTACCATCAAGGATACGACACTGCGTCTATCCAAACGGTTGCTTTCATGGCACTCATCGCTGCTCAGTGGACCAATGCACTGAATGCACGCAGCGAGTTAACCTCTGCGTTTAAACGCGCAAAAACAGTCAACCGTGGACTCTTTGTCGGTTTTATCATCGCTCTACTACTGCAATTGATCGTGCTGTTCGGCCCGTTGGCTGGCCCATTCCACATCCAACCAGTGCCGCTCGAGGTGTTGCTCGGCTGGTCAGCCGTTTCAGCTATTGCTGTGCTGGTTGTGGGCGAGCTACACAAGGGATATGAACGATACAAAGCCCGAAGTCGAGCTTAAAATCTTTTTTTGTATAGATAGGTAAAGATTACTGCACCCAAATACGATCCTATAACCGAGAGCGTGATATCAAACATTGTGTCAAAGTTATTCAGCTGCCAGCCAAGCTGAAACACTAAGTCTACACAGAACTCTACGATCTCCCACAACACTTCTATAAAAACTCCTAGTAAGACGGCAAGTAGCACAAACGCTGTGCTGGTTTTTGCTCGCACCCACCTCAGTTCATGGACAATCACCGCAAGCAGCGGCCCGACAGTCGCTGGGATGAAAAAGTGCGCCACTACATCCATCGGCGACGGGCCATTGAACGTTCCGAGAGGTATACGGGCAAGCTCTAGAGCAACAATAGCCAAAATGATGAATGTATACAGTTTATATTGTTGAAGTGTGTCGATGATGAGCTTCATAGTGATATGATAGCAAATAAGTTTTTGGAGCGGACTATGAGAATCGCCCGAGCAAATGCTCGAGCGATTTTCATGGCTCCGGGGGCGGGATTCGAACCCGCGACCAATTGATTAACAGTCAACTGCGCTACCGCTGCGCTACCCCGGAATAGTTGTACGAATACTCCAGTGATTATACTGGTCTACCCCTGGTAGAGTCAAGAGGTTTCTGTTGGAGGGACTAATTTTTCGGCTAATTTTTCAAAGCCAAGCAGTTTCAAACTTTCTGCCACCTGTACTTTTTGTTCATCGGAAAGTTTTGCTGCTTCGATAGTTGCCTGTAGTTCATCATCGAACGGCTTACGCGTTTCTACACCTGATGTTGGTTGTTCACGTAGTGTCACAACTTCGAGTGACCGAGCTGAACCATCTTCACCGCGACGCAAGTAGCCTTTGGCAATGAGGCCATCCACGTGAATCGCTACGGTGGAAACCGATTTATAGCCTAGCGCGCGCATAATTTCCCGATAGCTAGGGCCGTAGCCATTGCCTTTTATAAAGCCATCCACAAAACTCAGGAGTTCTTGCTGTTTTTTACTCGCGCGTTCATTACTCATATAAACTAGTATAGCCTGCTACTGTATTTTGCGTCGAGACGCTTGGTTGAGCGGACGTTTCTTTGGCATGGGCTTTTTTGCTTCTTCTAGGTCGTTCGCGTCTACTTCATTTACTGTTTCATCTTCTATCAGCACATTTCCTAGTGCGTATACATACGCCACGTCGTCGCGCATGATAATAAAGCGTGTGCCGTCGTTGCCCGCGGGGCTAGCGACTATCGGAACCTTTAGTTCTTCCTCGAGGTTTAGCATGTCATCAAATGTTTTTACTGATACGACATTTTTGCCTGTAAGGTCAGCCGCTTTACTAGCACGCACTATAATGCCATCATGCAAACGATAAATACGGTCAAGTTCACGCTGATAGGCAGATTTAAAGATTTGCTTTCTGAAACCGTACACAAGCAGCAACAGACCTATTGCCGCTAATACCACAGCCAGAATTTCCTCATAATGATCGGCTATATTCCAGCTACTTTTAGTAGCTTTGGACGCTACTTGCTTCGTGTCTTTCTTGCTGTATTTCGAAGCTACCGTAAATATCTGTTGGTCTAGTGGTACAGTAACTGTAGATACCTTCACGTCACTGAATTTTGTGCCACCAATATCACCAGAAACGCGCACGGTCATAGCGATCACCGCTTCACCGTCAAGCGACAGACCCAAAGAAGTATTGACTTGATCGATTTCTTTCTTGTAATCAGCAAAAGGAATTTCTATGCTTGGATCAAGTGAAAATTCTTTCGTTAAGTTTCGAGTTGTTTTCGGGTACACCAACACATGCTCGTTTGACCACACTTTTGGCAAATCTTTTTTATCGGCACGATAGAGATACGATCCACGTACAGTTGCTTTTATATCATACGAATACTCGATATCTTTTGCCTCAGACGCTGTATAGTCGTAGTGGAACACGGCACCAACAGTGTCGGTCAAGCTGGTCACATATGCTGTATTAGTGATATCTGGCTTGGTGCTATCAAAAAAGCTGTTATCAAAGTAGGTAACATTGGTGTCGATAGACTGCTTGATTGTGTACTGGTAATCGTACGGCACTTTTTGCTCAACTGGTCGTTGCTGTAATACGCCATAGTATACGTATCCCGCTGCTATTACCAGCATCGCACCCAGTATCCCCACCCATATCGGACGGCGTGGCTCGTCTTGTATTTCTTCAAACTCAAGCGACATGCTCGTTACCCCGCAATCTCGTTAAGCCAAACCGTTGGATACCCCAAAAATGGAATTTGTGAACGCACAATTCCCACAATCTGCTCGCCTCGAACAGGCGGGTCTTTACTTGAGTTATTATCCCCTTTGGTTGTGTATATTTTTTGTCCACTACCATCGTCTGCCAATTCTATCGCCACCACCCTGTGTGTTATCAAATGATCTCTTGATTTATATTGTACAATATCACCTTTTTTTACGTCCAATGCATCCTTGATTTGTTGCAATACTACTACTGAACCACGGCTAAATATTGGTTTCATGCTATTTGACAATATAACGCTAGGTTTATAGGTAAACATGCCCGTCATAAACAGCACCATTCCTATCATAACGATGAGCAACATGCCGTCGTATGCCCGTTTTGCGTGGCGATGCTGATGACGATGTCGATTTGCCTCACGACCTTGGGCGTTCCTATCAATAGCAATGTACACCGAAACAATCAGTAATACGGTGGATACGCCTATGAGATACCAGTCGTATTTAGGAATAATTGGTGGCAGTATGGTTGCGGCAAGCAACCCTAGCCGAAAAGTCAGCATCGCCGCTAGACCACTTGAAACCGCCAAATATGTGAGAAGAAGGCTGGTCATAATAGCCGGGACAATGGTAGCAACGGTTGTTTTTACGAAATCATCAGCAGATTGAATAGTCACAAGTTTATCGAGGCCTATTTGGCTGATGGCAAATACCATTGCAACGATGAGGCCAAATGCAAGTGCGCTACGACGGCCCGCTAGTACCATCAGTTTGTAACGTGTGTATTCCATGGCTACGGCAGTGATTCCAAAAGCTAACACGTTGACTGCTACGGCTTTTAGGCTGCTTGTAAGCGTGTTGTGTACATACGTTGTCAGCAGCCCAGACATAAAGTACGCCACGAACCATATTGCAATAACACTGGCTATGATTGTCGCTTTTTCGGCCTTGTGCCGCGCACGGTCACCATGACCTTGGGTCACTACAAAAGCAAGTATGGCCAATAGCACGCTCACGGTTGGTTGGATGACATATAAGTACGGCGTGGGCTCGATACTATTGAACGATACGGCGACTAGGCCTATGGCACTCGTTACAGCTACTAACACCAGTAACGGCCAGGCTGCATGGTGAACTGATCGAAATGCACGTAACATCAGGCTGGGTTCCCTTCAATATAGTAACTACCTGGGTCCCATACCCACTTTTTGTCCGTAACACCACCGACATCAATGGTAAATACAAAGCTATCACCATCTAATAATGGGGTTGTGCTTAGCATACGGATTTCCGAAGTATCTTCAAAATAATTTATTGTGGTATCGGTTCCATTCGCCCACACCGCGTACGAGCTATCCCATCCAGCGATAATGCGCCAATTATCGAGGTCGAAGCCCGAATTGTTTGTCACCGTAAAGGTTTGATACCAGTAAAATAGACCTTGGTGTTTATTACGCGATCCCGTTACGTACGCGGTCGTTAGCCCTGGTAAAGATTGGTAGTTTGGGGCGTAGGTGCCCGATACATTGATGTTATCCAGCGTATACGTGTCGGTTTTTAAGCGAAACCGCATGGTAAAACTCACGGAACCACCCGCTAAAATAAGGCCAGTTGAGTTGCCATTGTCTATCGTAAAATGTCCGTTGCCATCTTCGACGCAGACCGTGTCGTCAAAACATTTTATACCATTTACGTTAGCAGGTGTATCGAAAGTCAGATGCCAAGAGTCTGTATTCTTTGTTCCCAGGTTTGATATGGTTACGGTAAGATTGTACTCCCAGCGTCTGGTGTTAAACACAGTTACCACCTTGTCATACGTCATGAGTAGATTTTGACTGTAGGTATAAGAAGGTTTAGCGGTCGTGCCATCGATTGATAACTGCTGGCTAAACAGAGCATACCCCGTGCTGGAAAGCAGCAGAGGTATGGCAATCAGCATGAGAACACGTCGCACAATAGAGTACTTCTGACGATATCGCGACACGTTCCCTCCCTGTTTGTGTTGTTTCTAGACTAAATCCTAGGTGTCTTGTGCGTAATCAAGCGTAATGGTAGCTGATTTGTTTTCGTTTGGCGTAACTGGTGCAGATGCAGAATCCCAAGTCACTGTCACCTGAACGGTATTGGTGCCACCACTTGCAGCTAACGTAGTCGAACCTGCCGTTACACCGCTTGTGCCGTAGGTAATGTACGTAGGAGCAGCTGCGTTGGTACCAGATAGGTCGGTAATGCTTGAAAGAATCGCAGGAATTGAACCGTTGTTGGTAACCACTACATCGTAGGTAGCTGTTGCGCCTGGATAGGCCAAGTTAACATCAAATGTTGCAGATGTCGCGTTGAAGCTAGGGGCTACGTTGTCAGTAGCACCAGTTGCTGAGGTTTGCGTGATGCTAGTAATCGCCACGTCCCATGTACCCGCTGCTGTTCCTGTTCCGTTGATAGTGAGCGTTTGTGCAAATGCGGCGTAGGCTACAGAGGCAAGTCCGACCAAGACTAACGCTGCAACGATAAGTTTATTTCTCATTGAAGTGTTTTTCCTTTATTGATTAGTACTTATGGCTATAGCATACAACACATTGCCATAAGCGGCAAGATGTAGCATTTTCGCTTTAAGGTAGATTTAATTGTAAATATTACACCGGCCAATTTTCCTCTGTTTTTGAAAATATTTTTAAAATTTCTTTTGACAGTATTACAAATTTGTCATAAGCTCGTCTTTGTATCTTTTGAAAACCTGCGCACCAGGTATTTCAAAGCAATCGTCTTCTAGGGTGGCCCCCACAAATAGTATCTGGGGTCATATAGAGGCGGGTATAAGGGAGAATATTATGCAAGTCAAACAAGCCATAATGGCGCTCGGCGTCATAGGTATTAGTGTGCTGCTGCCCTCGGCTTCCGCGCACGCCACCTCGGGTAAAACCGAAACCAATAAAAAATCTAAGCCTGTAGTTGTCACAGTAAAAGCTGGTGATACGCTGGAAAAGATTGCGAAAAAGCATCACCGTACGTATGTACAGCTTTTCAATGCCAATAAGCACATCGCCAACCCGGATGTTATCGACGTTGGCGACAAAATTCGTATTCCGAAAAAGAATGCGAAACTACCAAACCGTTTCGCTAGCGCGCAGACAGTACCTGCTGCGGCAACTGAAACGTACACTACTCAGCAATACACCAGTGCTCCGGTAAACGAAAATAGCTACTACGTAGGAAACGGCATGTGGTGTACCGATTATGTGCACGCGAAGCGTTCAGACATTCCGGTATACGGCAATGCTGGTTATGGCTGGATTAGCTCGGCCAAAGCCGACGGCAAGTCAACTGGTTCTACGCCAAAAGCGGGTGCCGTGGCTGTAACCAACGGCCATGTCGCTTATGTTGAAAAAGTAAACGCCGATGGTAGCTACGTTGTTTCCGAAATGGGCTGGAACTACACTGCTGGCAATTACAACAAGCGTACCGTTCAGCCCGGAACGTTTGGCGGATTTATTTACTAAGCCGTTTGATTAGCTGCGCTGCCATCACCGCAGCCACACCCCACCATACTAACGACACTGTATCGTCCGTCCATACGGGCAATAGCATGCCCACAAGCGCTAGGCCTGCACCGGCCGCAAACACTCCAAGTGTAATCGGGTCAGCACGACGCTGCCATAGGCGCCACATCAATACACTAAATACTGCAACGAAGAGCAACAACCCCAACCAGCCAGCTTCATGAGCTACCAATAGGTACTGGTTTTCGATAATATTTGGTGAACCGGTTAGTAGCGATGCTGACCCACTACTGCCAATACCATCGCCAAACGGCTGTTCTAGCAACCGTTTTGTTCCGTTCGCAAGTGAGCTTAGGTGACCGTCGTTTGAATTAATCACACCAGCCTCTTCGGGGTCTTCGTGGAATACGACGTTCGATACAAAATCGTTCGATCGGAGTGAGAACACGAGCACGCCCGCAACGAGTACGGCCGCTCCTATCATGAACCAACGTTTCAATGAAAGATGCTTACGAAAGTAGAGTGCTGCAAGAATAGCGATTCCTAGCGCAGTGCCTAAAAAGGCGCTACGAGAATGGCTATTGTACAACGCCAGCGCGCTGAGCATAGCCAACCCTACCAGTCGCCAATTGAGTTGGTTTCGGCGTGCTAGCAACCACGATACACATACAAGCAGCACCCCCATCGCGTAGGCCCCAAGCGGGTTTGGTCCGCGTAGTGTACTTTGCAGCCGAATAAAGTCTGGGTTCTGGTCTACCGTCAAATACGGTTCAATAGTTGCGTCTGAGTATCCAAGTACTTTCAACGAATCGGCCGGCAAAAACAATTGTAGCGTCGCGAAACTCATCACAATTATCGCTCCACTGAGAAAGACATTCATAAACAATGTTCTGTAGTGCGGGTATAGTGTTATTAGTACATAGACCAAGCTAAAGTACAGCAAAAAACGCAGATCTATTGCCAAGCCCGCCATCACTGCGACGGCACCATTCCACAGCACCATACTCAGTAGATGCACAACAGCTAACGCAAGAATAAGCTGTAGCAGCCTGTCTTGGGCAAATCGTCGCCAGGCGTTCTGCTTCGCAACAAG
Source organism: bacterium (assembly GCA_030431855.1). Taxonomy (GTDB): domain Bacteria; phylum Patescibacteriota; class Saccharimonadia; order Saccharimonadales; family Saccharimonadaceae; genus UBA1020. Next base: position 60,489 of record JAUIII010000002.1, on the reverse strand, counting down.
CGCGATAGCTAGCCCAAGAGCAAGAAGCAATAATACTTCCTTCCAGCTTTTTATTAATAAGGCGTTATCTGGAAACAGCGTTGAAAACGCAACGCTTAGCGGCGCATGAAGTACAACAAGGCCTGCGATAGTTAGCAGTATCCCGGCGAATAACTCGTGTAGTTGCAGACGCTTCATATCTTCTTAGTATAGCGAAAATGCTATAATACGGGGTAAATGCCGACCCGAAATACCAAGTTTTATAGTGTCCTGTTAATTCTAGCTGATTTTGCTGTGTTACTTGCGGCATTCAGCGCTGCTTACATAGCCCGCGTACAACTTGACGACAGGCCACTCGTGGCACCTGTTTTTGCTGTCGACTATTTATATACCGTCCTTACTATCTTGCCATTTTGGATTATCGCCTTTGCGTTTGTAGGTCTGTATTCGGCCAACGTATATAATCGCCGTCTCACTGAATGGAGCCGGGTACTGGTTGGTGCCTTCATCGGGATTCTATTCTTCATTGGCTGGGAATATATTACTGAAAAAACATTATTCCCGGCACGACTGGTTGTAGTGTACGCGTTTTTTGCTTCTGCACTGTTGTTAATTTTAGAGCGCGAACTACTGCGCTTCACACGTTCAGTGCTGTATCGATTTGGTCGTGGCATTTCACGCGTGTTGATTATCGGTAACTCTTCTGCGACTATAGACATCGCTCAAAGCCTTAGCCAAACACATAAAAGTGGCTACAAAATTGTGGCCGTCGCCTGTCCAAAATCTCTTCATCCTGCCACTATGCAGGCAGAACATTTTTCTAGTGCTGATAGTGCGCTCGCAAGCATTGAACGCTTGCGTGTAGGTACTATTATTCAGACCGACCTATACGATAGCGAGGTACGAAACCAGCGTATTTTAGCGGCTGCGCAGCGCAATCATATTCAGTACAGCTTTATTCCAGGTGAGCCAGAATTTTACGCAGGCAAAAACACTGTCGATGTCTTCCTCGGCTACCCAATGATTACTGTGCATCAAACGCCTCTCACGGGCTGGGGCGAGATTGTGAAACGAATTTTCGACACGCTTGTCTCGCTAATACTCTTGGTTGTTCTCTCACCTGTCTTTGCTGTCATTACACTGCTCCAGCTTATTCTCAACCCAGGACCCATCTTCTACATTTCGCAGCGTCTCAGTCGTTTTTCAGACCCAGTCAACCTTATCAAGTTTCGCACCATGGACGCTGCATACGGTGGCAAGGATGCAGCTGAGGAATTTCGAGCGATGGGTCGTGAAGATTTGGCGCTTGAATATGAAAAGAACCATAAGGTAACAAACGATCCTCGGGTTACACGATTCGGTAAGTTTTTACGTGATACATCGCTCGATGAGCTGCCACAACTTGTGAATGTGCTACGTGGAGACCTCAGCCTGGTTGGACCGCGTCCGATCTTGCCACAGGAGGTAAGGTTTGATAAAGGTCGTGCCGCCTTGCTGCATAGTGTACGCTCAGGCGTCACTGGCTTGTGGCAAGTCTCTGGCCGTAGCGAACTCAGCTTTGAGGAACGCATTGAGCTCGAGCTCTATTATGCTCAAAACTGGAGTTTCTGGCTGGATATAAAAATTCTATTTAAAACAATCGGTGTCGTCATTCGCAAACAAGGCGCCAAGTAGCTGCCTTTAATAGCCATAACCGCCGTATCGATTATTCGGTTTATGGATGGTTGATAGCTCTAATGGAGAGTAATCCTTTTTGCCAATCATATCGACAGAACCAACATATAGCGTGTCGTCATCTTTTGTGACTAATATATAGTTGTCGTTGCTGCCATACCATCCATAAGGCTTATAGCTAGAAAGTCGAGCCACAGTTTTTTTATCTGAGCCGTCTACTTTACTAACAAATACAGTGTTTTTTCCATTGCGCTCATCAAACCACATTACCTTCTTTCCGCTTGGTGACTCTATGTAGGTATATTTTGCGTTCCTATACGCTGCCTCTGAAACTCCGCTAGAATCCTGCATAGATCCGTTTCCGTACGCATAGTAGCGCACCTTTTTATCATCATCCCATCCATCCTGAACACGTATATACACAAGTCTAGGTTTTGCTACACGCGCAGTTATAGATGTCTCGGTGGTATTAGTGAAGGACGTGATTGTCTTTTTACTTAACGAGTTTACATCGACGCTTATTAGCGATGCTTTGGTGCTCGGTTTTCTATATGGGTCATATCCATAACGCGATCCATACGACCAACTTTTCACTAGTACTATCTCACTTCCCAGCGAGAAGCAGCCATCGTATGACTCGACAGAGTATAACCCACTGTTCTTGCTATAGCGTCCTTGTGATTCATCAACAACCTGCAGATTGTTACTGTCGGCGTCATATACTTTTATAGCTTGTTGTTTGTCTTGCCAGTATTCACGATTTGATCGATAAATTTGATACACAAGTTTATGTTGTGACCAGCCTTTCACACTAAATGTCACCTTGCCTTGATCAATAAGGGTTTTTTCACCAGTACCTGCATCAATAACGTAAAGTTGACTGACATCTTCATTAGCCTGTGTAGAAAGTGCTGAGTACTTCCAGTCTTTTGATGATGATAGCGCAGTACTTGAATCGTTTTCATTTCCTGTTCCACGAACGAGTACCTTGGTTCCACTGCCATCAAGATTTGATTTTACAGCATTAATGACCCCGGTTGCCTTTGATAGATACTGGACGGTTCCCTCTGGCACGAGCAGAACGGTTTTATCCATGGTCTGTGGACCATCCTCAGCTGGCGAGAGTAGTATTTTTTTATCTAAGTAGTTTTTTTCCTTTACAGCTACATACTGTTTGGTTTCGCCGATTTTCCTTACAACTACTGCCATACCTTCTGCGTCTGTGGTCGCAGTCGATTTTTCGCTGACCACCGTAACTCCTTCAAGAGGATTTTTGGTAATCGCATTGAGTACACGAAGCGTTACCGGAACGCCATTTGCATGGAGGGAGATCGACTGCTGTTCTACTGTACCAAATATTGGCACTGAGTACGTGCTGGTAATGGTGTCGTAGTTCTCTTTAGATATGTAAAATGTTTGCGAGACGGATGCAACATTTTTTAGTACTGCCTTTCCGTATGCATTGGTTTTAACTTTTTGATCACCCGATGAGACTATTGCGTTTGAAATCGGCGTATTGGTGCGATCGTCTTTTACCACCACTACTACAGTGCGGTTCACAAGTTTGCCTATTGTCACGTCCCTTGCTGCTGGCACAAACAATGCAATAATTACCAAGATAACTACGCTGGCCAGACCAACGACGAGTAATCTTTTATGCTGTCTTGCGCGAGCCTTCAGGGTCTGGGTAATAGACTGTTTCGTATTGTGTTTTGTATTGACTTCTTCTTGGTTGTTAACTTTGTTGTCTTCCATGTTTGCTCCTGTTGCTAATCGTATTGTAGTGGACTAATCACTATTTTCGCAAGACTACGCCACACAAAAAACAAAGCATCCATCTCCTGTTAATGAATAGCTATTCGACAGTGACGCTCTTTGCAAGATTTCGTGGTTGGTCGACATCATTGCCGCGAGCAACGGCAATATAGTAAGCAAACAATTGAGAAACTACGTTGAGCACTAGCGGCGTAAGTAGCTGCAGCTGGCTTTCAATACGAACAACTGTCTCGGCGTCGATGTCACGCGTGCTATTCGTTATCACCATGACATGTCCGCCACGGGCGTTTACCTCTATGACATTACTCATCGTTTTCTCGAATAATCGGTGCTCGTCTATAAACGCAACCTCAAAAAACCTATCATCAACCAGGGCAATTGAACCATGTTTCAGCTCGCCCGCTGCCTGGCCTTCAGTATGAATGTAGCTTGTTTCCTTTAGTTTCAGCGCGCCTTCCATAGCGGTTGGGAAAAGAGTGTCTCGGCCCATGAAAATAGCATTGTCATAATCTTTATAGCGCTCGGCTACTTGTCGTATTTCGTCGTGCCTATCAAGCACGGCTTGTATTTCGCCTGGTAACGCGTCGAATTCATTAATGTACTGCTCGATCACTTTTGGCTCGATTCCCTTTGCCTGAGCCATTACGAGGCCAACGAGCAGCAACGCGCTTACCTGTGAGGTAAACGCTTTTGTGCTTGCGACGGAAATCTCTGGCCCAGCGTGTACATACACGCCACCGTCAACTTCACGCGCTATCGTGCTGCCAACTGCATTCACAATACCCAAACAACGCACGCCACGTGCTTTCATTTCGTTCAGACACGCCAGTGTATCGGCGGTTTCGCCGGATTGTGACACAAATATAGCGATCGAGTTGCTTGGTACATTAAATGAACGGTAGCGTAGCTCGCTGGCAACCTCGTTCCGTATAGTCACATCATCACAAAATTGCTCTATATAATAACTTGCCAGCTGACCTGCGTAGCTCGCCGTGCCACACGCTACCACGAAAATATGTTTTACGGCACGCAACTCTTCTTCAGACATATTCAGTCCACCAAGTCGCAGCAGATTTTGTTCCTTTACCACTCGCCCACTAAGAGTAGAGCGCAGTGTGTCAGGTTGTTCCATAATTTCTTTAATAAGGAAGTGGTCGTAGCCCTGCTTTTCAATTGCTTCTAGGTTGGTCTCGATTTTTTCGACCACGGCGCTGATGGGCTGTTCATCTAGATTCATCACCTCCACGTTGCCTGCCGTGCACACTGCAATCTCACCGTCTTTCAGGTATATTGCGTCGTTTGTATGAGCAATCAGTGCTGCGGCATCACTTGCGATGACCGTTTCCTCGTCTCCGACTCCAACTATCAACGGGCTGCCTTTACGAGCCACGACTATTTTGTGAGGCTCTTTTTGGCTCACAACACTGATTCCATAGGTACCTTCGACTAGCTTCAGCGCCTGCGCAACGGCGTTTTCTAACTTCACATCGGCACGCTTATACAGGCTATCTATTAGTGCCGCAAGCACTTCGGTATCAGTTTCACTGGCAAATTCGTATGCCTCTAGCTGCTGCTTAAGGTCTTTGTAGTTCTCAATAATTCCGTTGTGTACAAGATAAATATCGCCCACATGATGCGGGTGCGCATTGGGTTCGCTCGGCTCGCCATGCGTTGCCCATCGGGTATGCCCAATACCGATACCGTCGGTAGTGGGATGTTCTTCTATTTTTTGTTCAAGCTCGGCCACCTTGCCTTTGGCACGCAGCAGTGTTGCGTTGTCGCCTATAGTTACCACTCCGGCAGAATCATAGCCGCGATACTCAAGCCTTTGAAGACCTTCTCTTAATACTTGCTGCGCTTGCTTTGGCCCAATGTATCCAACTATTCCGCACATGAAAGTTCTCCTTTTAGACAATTACAGTAGCTATGCTCCATTATAACCACCATAATCGTCGCTCGGCTAGTATAATAGAGTCATGAACATACTTCTGACTGGTGGTCTTGGCTATATCGGATCACACACCGCCGTCGAGCTTATCGCTCATGGCCACGACGTTATCATTGTTGATAACCTCTGTAATAGTAAACCTGAAGTCCTTACTCGATTAGAAAAAATCGTCGGCAAGACAATTACATTTTACGAGTTTGATTTGCGCGAAGAAGCATTACTAGACGATGTCTTTCAGAAAGAATCGATTGATGCCGTGCTCCACTTCGCTGGTTTAAAAGCTGTTGGCGAATCCGTCGAGAAACCACTTGAGTACTACGACAACAATGTCGGCTCGAGCGTAACGTTACTACGCGCGATGGAACGACATGGCGTAGGCAAACTCGTCTTTAGCTCCTCTGCCACGGTATACGGATCTGCCGAATCGCCCTATAGCGAATCAAGTCCGACGGGTGTTGGCATTACGAACCCATATGGTCAAACAAAATATGTGATAGAGACGATGATGCAAGATGTAGCAAGCAGCAATCAGCAGCTCGAATTCGTTTCGCTGCGATACTTTAATCCTGTTGGCGCGCATGAAAGTGGTTTAATTGGCGAAGACCCCAGCGACACGCCTAATAACCTATTTCCTTATATTGCACAGGTGGCCGTTGGCAAGCTAGACAAAGTGAAAGTGTTTGGCGACGATTACGCTACACCAGATGGCACTGGCGTACGCGACTACATTCATGTGGTTGACCTCGCACGTGGACATGTGGCGGCACTCGAACATTTGGCTTCAGGTTTTCAGGCCTACAATCTTGGCAGCGGTCACGGAACGTCAGTTCTTGAGCTTATCGCCGCGTTTTCAGAGGCAGCTGGTCACGAGATACCCTATACTATCACTGCGCGTCGGCCAGGCGATCTTGCATCGTACTATGCACATACAGATAAAGCCGCTCAGCAGTTAGGCTGGAGCACGGAGAAAACCATACAAGATGCATGCCGAGATTCGTGGAAGTGGCAATCATCGAACCCAAATGGTTACATAAATTAAACAGAAGCGGGTGATTCACTTAGATTTTATGCCTATGCATAGGAATAATTTTTTGTCTAGGGTTTTCATCTGTTCGATAACCCCGTATAATCGAAAGAAGTTATGAAAATTGGAGTCGTAGGCTTATACAGCAATGAAAACATTGGCGATTACTTACTCGTGGAAAGCGCCAAGTTTTTATTAAAAAAACACAGTTCAGATATTGCACTAAAAGATATCGATGTTGACCCACGAGACGTGGATATCTACAGTGGCAGACGTAAGATTAATCTTCGTCTATTTGATGTACTCGATCGATACAAGAAGCCATTGTTTACTGTAGTAAGAATCCCCTTGCTTCGCTATTGGTACGAATACTTCTCGTGGTGGCTAAAGGTGAATTGGTATTACAAGTCTGTCATTACCGATGTTGATGCACTGATAATAGCTGGCGGAGGTTTTCTTAAATTCCGAACCCAAGGCTTGAATTACCTTGATCAACTGATTATTAATATCGCCAAGAAGCGCAATATACCTGTGATGTTTAGCGCAGTTGGTATCGAAGGCTACGACGAAAAGGATATTCGTTGTCGAAAATTAAAAAAAGCAATCAACTCCGACGTCGTAAAAACTATCACGACCCGAGATGATATCGACACGTTACGTGACAAATATATTGACAATCCAAACATCAAGACTGCTCAAGTTGGTGACCCGGTATTTTGGCTAAAAGACTGCTTCTCGATCCGAAGGAATACCGATACACAAAAGATTGGCATCAACCTTATCAATCCGAACAACTACAAAGCATACGGTGGCGAGGCCGACTACTTCATCGTTGATAACTTTTATAAGAACCTTATCCAGGAACTGACGATGCGAGATGCCGACTTCTATCTTTTCTCAAATGGCATGGAAGTTGATCAGAAGTTTGGTCGTCGGCTGATTGCAGCTATGAATCTTCCAAAAACAAAGCTACTCCACCGCCCAGCAGACTCACAGGAATTCCTGGAACAAATGTCAGGATTCAAGGTAATTTTGGCTGCACGTATGCACGCCGGCATCGTTGCATATGCTATGGACATCCCAAAAGTTGGCCTTATATGGAGTGAAAAAATTGATTTCCTAGCAAATATAATCGGGGAACGTGAAACCTATTTCAATGAATACGAGCTTGATCATGTAAAAATCGCCGACCTATTGTGCAATAGCGACAAACTTACCATTGATAACAAAAAGAAGGAAGCCCTGAAGAAAAAGACTATGAAATACATAGGAGAATTCTTAGACGATTTGCACAAAGAACAGGATGATAAATAATGAATAACGCCCTAAACGACGGATATGTCAGTACTTTTATCAATTTTATATTTCGCTTAATACGTATTTTGCTACGTATCATTGATATCGCATTTAAAATATTGAATAAATTACTACTCGCTGTCTCATCGCGGATTGATCACGTTATTTTACGCGTTTACAAGTGGTGGCTTGCTCGTACAGCCGATGTAGATGACAAATCAATCGTGCTCACCACCATGCAGGGTGAATACACCTGTAACATCAAGTACATTGCCGATGAACTTCTGCGACGCGACTTACCGTACAACATTACGTGGGTGCTGCGCGGAGCTTCATTAGGTCCATATCCTTCTGGCATGCAATTCGTTAAGGACGATACTCCTGAATACTACAAAGCGATTGCTCGCGCGAAAGTTGTTGTACAAAATGGTCACTCATTGCAGAAGAATGAGGTGCAAAAAGGTAAGCATCAATATTGGCTGCAAACCTGGCACGGCTCGCTTGGCCTCAAGCGATTAGAAGGTGCGGGTGGTGATAAAAAATTCTATGAAAAAATGCGCGCACTTGATGCAAAGCAAACTGATTTCATGCTGTCTAATAGCACGTTCGAGGACACTGTTTTTGAATCAACCTACTGGCCTGGCGTACCTATTCTTAAGCTAGGACATGCCCGTAACGACGTGCTTCTTGATCGCTCCAAAGAAACTGCTGTGCACCTTAGAAAGAAAGTCCTAAAGCGACTGAACATCGCTGATACAGGCCAGAAATTCTTACTGTTTGCTCCTACACACGATGACAAAAATCTCAACCAAGCCTTTGGCAATATAGATTTTGAGAACCTGCGTGACACACTCAAGAATAAATACGGTGGAGACTGGGAAATTCTGATTCGTACTCACAATAGCAACAAGCGTCAGTCTGATAGATGGCTGGCTGGTCTACCAGTGTACTGCCATAACGCGTCATTTTATCCAGACATGCAGGAGTTAATGGTGGTAGCAGACGTTGGACTGACTGATTATTCAAGCTGGATCTGCGACTACATACTCACCCGTAAGCCGAGCTTCTTATACGGCGCAAACGTGAAAAAGTACAACAAAACTAGAGGCTTCTACCACAAAATCGAAGACACACCATTCACCATGGCAACCAATAACGCTGAGTTGATGAGGAATATTAGCGCCTTCGACAAAAAACAATATGAGAAGAAGATCGGTAGTTTCCTGGATACGTGCGGTGCTATCGACGACGGCAACGCATCAAAGCGAATTGTCGATGAAATTGAACAATTAATGACACGGTAGTGACGCTGTCATTGCTAAGAGGCCGTCGTCTATCGACAAGCTTTGACACTTGAATGCATAAGCGATATAATAGCTGTAAGACAATGTAGTGTCTAAAACAGATATAATATGCATGTAAACAAAAGTAGAAAATCCGCTATCGTTCTTGCCCTTGCAGTGCTGTTGGTCGTGAGTGCCGTATCTGCATATGCGTATGTTACGTCTTCGCAAGAAACCGAGAGCAAGAGCAGCGACAACTCGACGACAAAACCGACCAGTACAACACCTGCTTCTGGTAATAGCGCCAAAGATAATCCTAAAACAAACGAAGACACCTATTCTAGAGCGAAACCTGACCCTAAAGTTGACAACATTGAACTCAGTGCGACCCAGGATGATAGTAACACTGTCACTATCGTTGCCAAGCTTTACGGTGCGAGCGATGGCACCTGCGATGTAGCCGTATCGAATGGTGCTAAAAAAGTTTCGAAAACTGCGGAAGTCATTTATCAACCCGCTTACTCTACGTGTGCGGGCTTTTCGGTCGAAAAAGACGAGCTCGGTCCTGGAACGTGGAATATCAAACTAGTTGTATCTTCAGGCAGCAATACCTACAGTGAAACAGCATCGGTTGAGGTAAAGTGATGCAACGTTTCACTCTCATACTCATTTCCCTCATCCTACCAGCTACTCTGCTCACCTCTGTTCCGGTCGGTGCAGTAAAGGCCAGTGACTGGAATGCTGGCAACATTATTAACGATAAAATTTTTACCGACAAAAAAGCCATGACCGTAACAGAGATTAGGCTGTGGCTCAACGCGCATGTTGGCAGCTGCGACTATTACGGCAAGAAGGCTTCTGAGCTAGGTGGAGGAATCGACTACAACGGAAATGGTGTCGTAAGCCGCGCCGAGTACGGAAAGACGAAAGGCAACCCAGCGCCATTTACTTGTCTTAATAAGTACTATGAAGTCCCAAAAACCTCTCCGGGGCCTGGTGTTCCTGCAAGCAACTACGGCAAGTCAACTATTCCCACTGGGGCAAAAAGTGCCGCGCGCCTGATTTACGATGCAGCCCAGGCATATAACATCAGCCCGAAAGTTCTCCTTGTAAAACTGGGAACTGAATCAGCTGGGCCACTGACAAGTGATACTTGGCCATTCAAACGGCAGTATACTTATGCAATGGGGGCTCACTGTCCCGATTCAGGGCCGGGCGGTAGCGCCAATTGTGATAGTGACTACGCTGGTTTTTCTCTCCAGATGCGTGAAGCAGCCAAGCTACTTCGTTGGTACCTCGATAGCATGACGCAAAGCTGGTGGTCTTACAAAAAGCCATACGCATCAAACTATATTCAGTGGACGGTTGCGTCGTCGTGTGGTGGCAAAAACGTCTACATTGCAAATAAGGCGACTGCCGCACTGTATACCTACACCCCGTATCAACCAAATAGCGCCTCACTCAACTCATATCCAGGTACAGGAAACTCTTGCAGCTCCTACGGTAATAGGAACTTCTGGTACGTCTTTAGTAACTGGTTTGGTAGCACCCAGTCTAAGATAGAATTCAAGCGAATGTCTACACCGCGATGGATGCAACTCAACACGGCGACTCAAAAAATTGATCCGTTTACAAAAGAGGCTCTTAACAATAGCCTGACGGACGGCCAGCAAGTGTTCTTTAGAGACAAAATCACTATTGGTGGTACAGTCTATTTACGCACCGAGCATGATTCGAAACTCTGGCTTGACCGTGTTGTACCAATCAGCAAGCTTGATGAGGTAGATATTTCCTATGGATCATTAAAGTACCCTCGTTGGATGCAGACAACGGAAAACCTCTACAAGATTAATCCTCGAACCAAGCAAAAAACAAAAACCTTGATACGCGCTGGCACCCTACTATACTTCCCAACCAAAACATCTGTCGGAGGCTCTACATACTTGCGATCACAGGCCGATACGACAAACAATGTATCTGCTGTCATACCACTAAGTTCGGCTGCAACAGGCGCGCCACCTGAATACGTCGGCTTCGGCTATCCTCGTTGGATGATCGCTACCAAAGATACGAAAACATACGACCTCCGCTACCCAGGCATTCCAGCACCCTCTATTGCAGCTGGTTCACGCATATACTTTGACTACAAAACAAATATCAATGGGAATTTGTACGTGAGCCAAGGCCAGCCCGGTGTCGATACCTACACGGGCACACCGTACGCACACCTTCGTAATATCGATGATTCAGATTTTAGATCAATGAAAAACCAGCGCGCATATGAACTTTTGAATGATGTAAATAAATATGACGTTTCTATGAATACATCTCTGCCAAGTACGTTCACGGCCGGTACGCAAATCTACTTCCAAACACGATTCACACTAAATGGAACAGTATACCTACGGTCGGCACGAGATGGCGTCAATAAAACTCCTGCCGCGATACCAATTGACGAACTTAGCCCAGTTGATGTGACATTTGATGATATGGTCGCCCCAAGACGGATGAACGTGGCAATGAACGTGAAAAAGCTTGATCCCGTTACGCTTACAAAACTTGATACTACCATCAGAGCGGGCTCTAGCGTATCGTTTTCACAAAAAATACGCATAGATGACACACTGTATCTTCGCTCGACCTTTGACGCCGAACGAGGCCACTATAAGGTCATCCCTTACGCTTCACTCGAAGAGTTATAGTTATTATCGATTAAGAAAATGAAGCACTGCATCGTAGCTTCGTTGGGCATTATTTTGATCACTATACGTGAAAAATGATTCGATCCTCTGCGAATATTTCTTCGCAGGTACGTATGTATCGTCTATCAACACAAGAAGCTGCTCTACCGTTTCTTCATAGCTATGACAGACGGGCCCAAAGCCATCCTTGACGTAGTCAAAATGGCCCTCTCCTAGCGTCGTTTGTTTAATAAAGAATTCATCGCGATCAAACTGAGCGTGCAGAACTGGCTTTTTCAAATACGCAAAGTCGAATAGTGTGTTTGAATAGTCAGTTACTAGTGCCTTCGACTCACTAAACATCAGATTATAATCATACGGAAACTTCATTATTTCAACATTGTTGCTGCGTACAGAAAAATCTGTCACGTTCTCTCGGTGGTTTGGATGTAGATACAATTTCAGGGTGTAATCATGTTTCTCAAGGGCTGCTACAATGCGTGGATCGTTTATAAGTCTTTGATAAAAATTAAAGTAGTCGCTTTCTTTAAAGCTTCGTGAGTACTGTCTGTGGCCTTCGTGCTCTCTGCCTGCCAGCCAACTACGCCACGTAGGGTGTAGTGCAATGACGCGACTTCCCCCGCTCGTATCTTCAAGCGCGTCATATCGTGGAGCTCCTGTTACCGGCAGCTCCTCCAGGCTGTAACCATAGTCGTCTGAATGTAGATATTGTTGCTCCCAATTACATATTGATAAGAATAGCTGTGCATTTTTTTCGTATTTTCCTATATACCTAGCCATGTCATTGATTACGATGCCGTGTTGTGTGTGGATAATGATGTATTGCAAAAGACCTGCATACTTTTGACGCAAGCCGGGCCAGGGATATAAATACATCACGTCGAGATGTGACGGGAATATAACACTCGCTACCATCGTCATGTAGAGGTGTTTAACCGATCGAAACTTAATCACCCGGTAGCCCTGCCGTCTCAACGTAGCGTATGCTTTGGTATCTTTATTTACGACAAAATATGGTTGTATATTCTCTGTCCGCTGATTCGCAACGTAACGGAACAGAACCTCTGAATTATCTGCACCAGAGACAGCTCGGTCACTAAAAATCCAAATCTCTTTTTTATTGAACCTCACTCGTACGAGTGTCGCTATCCTCAGTGCTTCAACAATAACGGTTTTTATGGCGTTACGTCGGATATCCATACGATTCGAGAAACTATCGAGAAAAAAACGAAACTCGCGCCAGCACACTCTTGTCAAAGAAAACTTCCTTAAAATAAGAGACGCTTGAGCGGGGATAAAGATGACGCCGTGCAATAGTCGGTAATCGTATCTGCTTACACCAGTTAACCGAGACGTATCCGTATACGATAACGGCATGCTGTCTCCATTTGGCAAACACATCTTAAGGACACCTATGCTGTGTGTGGCTATGTGTACCCTCAGGCGTGTTTTACCGTCTTGAATTTTCCATGTTTTCGAGGGAGCAACCTCATTATTGTTAAATGTGATTTTTACATTAGCCTCGTTTGAACATCCGTCGATAACAAATTCATCTTTTCGAGGATCATAGTTGAGCAGTTCTACAACAAAGCTACCGTTATCCCCGTTTCGCTTGCCTGTATTTTGCTGTCTTGTCGACATACTACGCGCTCGCCGCACTAACGCTCCTTGTGATATTGCATTGTCCGCTTGAAGCCATCATACGGGCTAACAGTTGCTTGCCAACCAAGTTCACGCAGCCTACTACAATCTACGTAGGTATTTTTCGTCTTGCTCCATAGTTTTACTGCACTCTCGTCGATATCAAATACCAATTTCGTACCATTATCCGCAATCGACACGATTGTCTCGGCAAGTTCTCGAATTGATATCTTTGCATCCTCGTTTGCAATATTGAATACCGCATGTTCGCTCTTGACCAGTAGCATATAAAAAATCGCTTTCGTTACATCTGATATATAGGTGTACGTTCGGCGCAAACTACCGTCGGACTTCAGCACAATATCGTTCCCCTGCAGTGCACTTTTCATGAAATCAGCCTGCACTCGTGTGTCGTGAATGGACATACCAGGACCATAACTGTGTGTCATACGGGCAATGACATAGTCTACGCCATATTGCGCACCGTACGAGATTGCTAATGTTTCTGCCGCGCGCTTACTCTCTGGATACGCCGAACGAAGCTCAAGGTTGTTTATTCTTCCATAGTCATCTTCGCCTAACACAACGTCTTCGTTTTCACTACCTACCTGACCATACACCTCCATAGTAGATACGAAACAATACTTGGCATTTTTCTGCCGTGCAAGCTCAAGCGTGTTAAACGAACCAAGTAAGTTGGCGCGCATAACCCCTACGGGGTCCTCCGCATATTTGTCTGGGCTTGCTGGGCTTGCCGCATGAATAATGATGTCAATGTCTTGGCTTACCTCGAGTGGCTGTGCTACATCTTGCACGAGCAATACAAGTGACTCATCGTTACCAAGTACCGTACGAGCTCTTTCCTCATCACGCACGAGCCCAATGACGTTTACCGCTACCTTCTTATGCTCCTTGAGTGCAAGCAGTGTGGCAACAATCGACTGACCCACCATGCCTGTAGCGCCTGTCACTAGTACAGTCTTGCTGTTAAGTTCTTCCCAAAGGAGCGGTTCACCAAGGACCGCCCGAATATCTTCGGCGACTACGCTAGTGTACATTATTGGATGGTCTCGCCGGTTACGTTTTTGAATTCACCTGATTCAACGAGGAAATTAAAATAGGTAAAATCAAGCGGCACTGTAATCTTCACATTTCCTCTAAAACCATCAATCATGTGTAATGTATTACCGTAGTAATTCATCATATGTGCTTGATCGATGAATTTGCCCATCAGACCATCTTCAAGTGCTTGGTGGTTCGTGGCGTGAATGTCCTTCAACCGGAAGCTTTGTGGCGCTTGTAAAACATACATCAAGTCGCGTGCGGTCACCTTGTCGACTGTTTTGCCTTCATCAACAGACTGTGCCACCGTTTCGAATGCAGGGATAGACGAAATTGCATTGCCGTATTTTTCAACTGACTCGATATTGTCCTCGATAAGCTTGTTGTTGATGATTGGCCGAACACCATCGTGAATAAGCACCGTCTCGTCGCCAGTTGTTTCGGGATCATCCATAGCAGCCTGTAAGCCGTTATAGATTGATTCCTGCGCTGTTTCACCGCCAGGCACCACAGCACGGACCTTATCGATACCATGGGCGCTCATAAGGCCTTTCATGTGCGGTATATGCCCTTCAATACATGATATGTAGATACCGTCAATGTCTTTGTGATTCTGAAAGTGTTCTAGAGTATAGACAATAATGGCTTTGTCGCGAACTTCCATAAACTGTTTTGGTCCATTGGGACTTCCCATGCGCGAGCCAACACCTCCAGCAAAAACAACTACAATATTCTTCATGTGCCTCCTTTGTATGGGTTAGGTCGATTCTGTATTACTTTCGCAGTAAATTACTCCTATTCTACCACCGATATAAGGGGCGTGTAAAACCCTCTCTAGGCCATAGACATATTGACTTTTTTTACTGATTATGCTATATTATTAATCATGAATACCCCTGTAACTGAAGCTACAGATCGTCGCCGTCAACCCATATGGCATGAGTATGCTGAAGATGGCACGCAAACAGGTAGGCTAATCTCTATGCAAGAAGCTGGCGAAGGCGGCCTCCATGCTGCTGCGCATGCGGTGTTGTGGCGCCCTGGAGGTTCAGAACCCGAAATACTACTACAACGCCGATCAGATAAGGTTGCGACATGGCCAGGACACTGGGAAATGTCCGCGACCGGCCACATAGACGCTGGCACTGATAAAACTCCTCACGCGGCAGCTTTACGAGAAGTTGAGGAAGAAGTTGGCATTAATCTCCCACCAGAGAGCCTGTTAGAGATTTTTCGTCGTCGGTCTGACAATAGCGTCAATATAGGTACGCATGACGTGGCAAATATGATTAGGGAAAATGAGCTTAATATTGTTCATGCCGCTCGGTTCCCTGACGATGCCGAATTGGCGTACAACGATGGTGAGGTAGACTCATCACAATGGGTTCCCCTCTCACGCTACCTTGAATGGACAGATGCAGAGGATGGGGCAGGTGAACCGCTGGTGCCGCACGACCAAGAGTATGTACGACAAGTAGCAAACACTGTTTTTTATTCTATGATATTCGAAGAGCTACTTGCACAAGACCGTGAACGCCACCCTGCTGCCTATGCGGAACTTGATGCGTCGCTACAGAAGCAGCGTGAACAGGAAGCATAGTCACACGCAGCATCTCTAAAGCTAGTTACCGAGTCGCTTTTTTACCTTGCTGGTGATAAAGCCGGGCAACATTTTGTTTGCCATTTGCGCCAGCTTACTCTCGTCGTAACGCAGCTTGCTCATGATATAGCCGACTCCTAGACGTCCTTCTGCAAGCTCTTGCCGCAAGTACTTATTGAGGAGATAGTTTGTATAGTATCGTGCCTTGTCGTTTCCAGCAAAGCTCGTATTACCCTCTGCGCCTGGTACGAACTTTCGGTGATGATAGTTTGCAAGCGCAAACCCTGGGTCGAGGTAGTCGATATCGTATTTCTGTAAAAAGCGTATGCCAAAATCCCAGTCACCCAAAACCGGCAAGTCTTCGTCGTAGTATCCGATTTCTGAGAATACTTCTCGGCGGTAGATAAATGTGATTGGCGTCGTTTGGTTATCGATACATTGTCTATACAGGTTGATTGCCTTAATGTGCGGCATCCAGTGGGTAGTTTTGTGGTGTTTCACTGATCCATCTTCAAGTACTTCTTCT
Organism: bacterium; assembly: GCA_030431855.1. Taxonomy (GTDB): domain Bacteria; phylum Patescibacteriota; class Saccharimonadia; order Saccharimonadales; family Saccharimonadaceae; genus UBA1020. The sequence continues at coordinate 43,978 of JAUIII010000002.1, read as the reverse complement.
ATGACTTTATTTGTGCGCACTACTACACCCATTACATCCTGCGCCTCCAAGTGTTTGACCGTTCGCTCTAAAAACTCATCGTGCCAGGTATCGTCGTCGTCGTGAATGGCGACATATTTGCTCTCGACGCTTTTAATGGCTTTATTCGTTGCCGCTTCCATACCGCTAGAGGCGACATTATGTATTACCTTTATACGTTCCCGCTCGTCTTTGCTCATGTTAGCGACAAGATTGTCAACTGCACTTTGTTCGCCCCCGTCGTTTATAACGACATGGACGAAATCTTTGTACGTTTGGGCGTGCACAGACGAAAGCGCTCGCTTTAACAGGTTTGGTCGGTCTTTCGTTCGTGTAACTACTACTACATTGTTCATGTGATTATTGTATCATCTGAGCGAAGCAATCTGGTCGCATCACGTAAATAGATTACGAAACACTTTGTAACGAATGGCTAGACTGACCAGCTTATACCTCCGTCGATTCACAAGCTGACGCGTCACGATAAATCTAGCAAATTTTGACGCACTTGAGGGCACCTCCTTAACATTTAGCCGCGCCAAGCTGTCGACTGCTCGTTGTATGAACTCCGAGCGGTATTGTGTTGGTATACGATGTTGGTAATAAATTACCATTTTTTCCAGGTAGTACTGCAGTAAATAAAAGGCTGTGCTGTCGGTGCGCTCTGTGAGAACATCGATTGATTGATTCATGGCTCGTATTGAATCAACGAGATGTTTTTTCGTCGTGTAGTCGCTACGGCTACTTGATTGTTCATTATCGCGCCGGTATAGGTACAGTGGCTTATTAATAGCTGCAATCATATTTGCACGAGTGCTGGCTTTTACCATGAATACGTTGTCCTCGTATATCATGCCTTCGCTGAATTGTATGGCGTTGTTTACCAGGAACTTTACACTGAAAACATTGTTCATTGAAAAATAATTCGTAATACTCAGCAGTCTGTCACAATCAGCCCCAACAAGTAAGGGTTTTTGTAATATTGCATCTTCATCGACTACTATGCCGACGTCATCCGTACCTGTAAAAAATTTCCAGTTGAAATGCACCAAGTCGACACCTGGATGCGTCATTATCGTTTCGTGAACAGCTGCGAATAAATCCTTATCGAGCTTGTCATCCGCATCAAGAAATAAAACATAGTCTGATGACACTCTTGCTATTGCTACATTTCTAGCTGCGCCCTGGCCACGATTTTTTTGTGAATGAACCGAGACAAGAGGATTGTTTTTATACTGCTTTAACACAGTGGCCGTACCGTCATTCGAGCCATCGTCTATTACGATAATCTCATGGATCGCGTGCGTCTGTTTCAGTGCACTTTCAATACTCTCCTGGATAAATTTTTCTCCATTGTACACTGCTATAACGACACTGTAGGTGGGGCTTTTCATAATACTGTAAACTCTGCCAAAGGCAACTGAAGATATTATATACTAGATACAATGAGAACTGTTATTACTTATGGTACATACGACCTTCTTCACTATGGTCACATCGAGCTCCTTCGCCGTGCGAAAGAAATGGCCGGTGGTGGCCGATTGATTGTAGGTGTATCAACCGATGAATTTAACACACAAAAGGGCAAGACATCTCATTTTGAATACTCGAAACGAAAAAAAATGGTTGAAGCAATACGTTATGTCGATCTAGTAATCCCGGAGGAAGACTGGTCACAAAAGCCAGCTGATATACAACACCACTCGGTAGACTTGTTCGTTATGGGGGATGATTGGCAAGGAGAGTTTGACGATTTATCAGCGTTCTGCGAGGTGGCCTACATCAGTAGAACACCAGAGATATCCTCGACAGTCATCAAGCAAGCAATTCATCAAACAGCCCCAAAGAATAAGGACGCAGGCCATGAATAATACCACCGACTCTGACAACGGCATGTACTACTTTATTGGCAACATAACAAGTCATATGCTTCACGCCTTTCCCTTATGGAAGCGTTTAGGTGGGACCTTCGTCGTTACTTCAAGCAGTGCAAAAAAAGTAATCGAACAATATAAAGTCCCTGTTGTATGTATAGATGATGTACCCTACATTTGGCGGTGGAGTGGTAAACGACCATATCGGCAACGCGAATACATAGCGCTCGGACCTCGGTTTGGAAAAACAGCTACGTTCTTAAATGAACGTGCACAGGTACTAATACTGTATGAGCTGTTTGAATTCTCACACAAACTCGCGCTTAATACCCCGAAGAAAGTCTTTTTGACACACGGAAACATGCTAAAAAACTATTTCCACATGTATCCACGACGTTTAGAAATTGTTCAAACATACGATTACATGGCAGCGCTTGGTCCATACATGAAAAAAGAATTCATCAAGAGCGGCATCAGCCCCGACAAGCTGGTAGACATTGGTATCGCTCGAACTGATGAAATTGTTGCAATGTCGGGGAAAGTATCCATTCCTCAAAGCTTGCAGAAACTTGGTGTGTCAAAAAAGTCGCCTATTGTCAGCTATCTCCCGACGTTTTGGGGTGATAGTTCTGTGGAGCATCTTGGGCCGAAAATTCTAGCGGCAATGCCTACGGACTACACGGTGCTCTTTCGACCTCACCCACAAACGCCTCCGCACATACTTCAGAAGTATAGCGACGTCTGCAAACAAAACAATATATTCCTTGTTGCTGAGTCTGGTCCTGAGTCTCCTAGCTTGCTTGATATCCTCTTGGCAAGCTCAGTCATCATGGGAGATTTAAGTAGCGTTATGTTAGAAGCACTGTTACTTGACAAACCTTTGGTGTTTGTAGAGACAGATAGTTCACGCAACGCTAATTCTCATAATCAACTTCATGAAGTTCAGCAGTTTAGCCAAACTATTGCCGCTGATACGGTGGATAGCACCGATACAATTATTCAAGCGGCTCTCGAAAAAGGCGTTGACACCGCACTATGGGAACAGACAAAACAGAATAGTTTTTATGACTACGATGGATCAAGCGCGGTGCATATTGCCACCTTCCTTCAAAGCCTCGCCACCAAAGATGCGTAGCCTTTCTCGCACTATCGCAACGCTTGATTATCTGGTAAAATAAGCACAAAGGGGATAAGTAATGGTGGGCGTGTTATGCGCTCACATTGTGTGTTTTGAAGACAAAGAAAATCAATAGGTTTATGGAGTTGGAGGGTCTGCGAGGCTTGGCAGCTATTGCGGTTGCTTTGTACCACTTTATTGTGCTCATGTATCCAACGCTTCGCGATGGCGACGCAAGACTTGCACATACACCAATTGAATCTGCTATTTATGGAACGCCCATAACTCTGTTATTTGCTGGAACATTGGCGGTGGCAATATTTTTTGTCTTAAGTGGCTTTGTACTTTCAATTGGGTTCTTTCAAACCGGAGATGAAGCGATTGTAAAAAAACTTGCAACGGGACGCTACCTACGACTCATGTTGCCGGCGCTTGCTTCTGTGTTGCTTGCATTTATATTAATATCCTTGAACTCAAGTGAACTCACCAAGGCGGCAGGTGCTATCACTGGGTCGTCGGCATACGCGCACAAATGGTCGTTCGACCTGAATATTTTTGAGGCGCTCAAAATAGGTACCTACGACATATTTATTTATGATAAATCCGTTCCGGTTAACCATGTGCTCTGGACAATGCATACAGAGTTCTTTGGATCGTTTTTAGTCTTTGGCTTTTTGCTATTGTTTGCAAAGTCACGTTACCGTTTGCTCGCCTATCTTATATTAGCAATCGGCACGTTTGGAACCTGGTTCTTGGCATTTGTTATAGGCATGGCTATTGCTGATGCTTACAACAATAAGCTATTAGAGAAGCTCAAGCACCCTCTTATTCTGCTCATATTCGCTGCCGGTGCCATTTTCCTTGGCTCTTATCCGAAGAGAAGTGGCGATAGTGTGTATGAATACTTGGAATTCCCCTTTATCGATATCCACTACCGCATCTTTTACATCACTATAGCAGCCGCATTATTTATTCTCGTTGTACTGTTAAGCGCGCGCGTAAAGACATTTCTGCAGAAACCATTTCTCAGTATGTTGGGTAAGTACACTTTCTCACTCTATCTTACCCACCTATTAGTTATTTACACCGTTTCCGCAGCCCTTATTATTACCCTCAGCGAGCCACTAGGCTTCAGTCTTGCAACGGTAGTCACCTTTATCATTACCGTTCTTGTACAGATACCTGTCACGTACTACTTTGAGCGCTACATCGACATGCCTTCTATCCATTTTGCAAAGAATGTCGGTCGGATCTACCGTGAGAATCTTCCAATCGACTGGAATGGTATGGGGATGACTCTAAAAAAGCATAGCTATACTGCGTATGATTTTGTAAAGCGCGGCCTTATCGGAGATTAGCCTTATTTCTTTTTCGAACTGCGAGTCTGGATCTTTGCTGGCGCGATAAGTGGGTATCGTCCGCCACTTGCACGCTTATGCTCGATGGAGGTGATGTTTTCCCACCAATCGTGCGTTGCAGTGCCACCTGATGAGTTAATCGTCGCGGAAAAGATATACGTCTTATTGCCAAGGATGTTTGGAAGGACAAACTCAATTTCTTTTGTCTCGTTTGCGGCAAAATCTATGGTTGTTGTATCCTGAACATTGAGATTATTTGCGCCAATCAAAACTTTGCCTTTAGCACTCTTTATCCGAAAGCCAACAGCTACATTGCTTAGTGCCTTGGGGCCGGCTTTCGCAACAATAGAAACACGTACGTTGTTTTTGTCAGTATCAACGTTGAAATCATCAATCACCACTGCCTTGTCTCCCCAGCGCTTCTCTTTATTTTTTTCGGATGTATCGGCAATATCTTTATCAAATAGGCGAAGATACTCGTCCGCCGCCTCGTCGCCAGAACCCTCGAACGCCACTTTGCCGTTTTCAATTACAATAGCTTTATTACAAAAATCTCTTACCGCACCCATGCCGTGTGTTACTAAGATCACGGTTTTATCCTCATCTTTGAGCGTCTGGAAATAGTCGTTACACTTTTTTCTAAACGCTGCGTCACCTACCGCTAGGACTTCATCTAGTATCAGTATGTCCGCTTTTGCGCGTATCGCCACTGAAAACGCCAATCGAACCTTCATGCCGCTGGAATAATTTTTGAGCTTTTGATCCATAAATCGTTCAAGCTCAGCAAAACTTACAATATCGTCGTACATTGATTCAATTTCAGATTTCGAAAACCCGAGCAAGGCTCCGTTAAGAAACACGTTTTCTCGTCCTGAAAGTTCTGCCTTAAATCCAACACCTAGTTCGATAAACGATACTAGCTTGCCTTTGTGTGAAACCGTCCCTTCTGTAGGCTGGTATATCTCCGAGATAATTTTGAGCAGCGTACTCTTACCAGACCCATTTCGTCCTAAAATTCCGAAGAAATCGCCTTTTTCAACAGAAAAACTCACTCCATCAAGTGCATAGAATGAATCTCCGCCTTTTCGTTTTGGCTTAAACGCCTGGGTGATAGCGCTCTTTATTGAGTTGTTGCTGTGGTGTGGCAAATAAAAGCGTTTCTTGACGTTCTTTACCTCAACCGCGATCTTTTTCTTTGCTTTCACCATGTTATATATCCTCCGCGAAGTACGGTGAACGTTTGTGGAAATACACCGCGCCAATATAAAGTGTGGCTATAGAAATGATTACCGGCAAAGCGATAAGGAATGGGTTGCTTGTTAGACCCTGTAGAGTATCGACTGTTGTGGTAATGCCATAATATCTTGCGTCCTGAATAACGGTTGCGACGGGGTTGATAAGCAGCGCAATGGCAACATTGTAATTTATCTCAACGACACGGTTCATCGGAAACATGATAGCCGATCCGTAGAACAATGCTTGACTCACTACATCCCATATGTAGCTTACATCCCGAAATTTTACATTTACTGTTCCTAGGATAAACGCCAAGCCCAGTGCAAACGCATACAGCTCTAATATGAAGACGGGTACTGCTAGCAATCCCCACGTTGGCTCTACGCCGTTAATCGCCGCAAAAATCGCGACAACGACAAGGTTTATAAGCAGGTTAATGATCGCTGAAAGGCTTGTTGAAACAACAATAATGTATTTCGGGAAGTTAATTTTGCGAATAATGCCACCTGATGAAACTACTGATTTCAGACCTTGTCGGACTACTTCTGAGAAAAAGTTCCACAGCACAACGCCAAGCAAGAGTGCTGGACCCCAATGCTCGACACCGCGCGAAACGTTCAGCACATATACAAAGAATACATAAATAATGACGAATAGAAATAAAGGTCGAAGCAGCGCCCAAAGATAGCCGAGAGTCGAGTTTTGATACCGCAATTTAAAATCGGTGATTACTAGCTCGCGCAGCAAAATTAATGAGTAGCGATACCGTTTATATACTTTCTGTAGCATTCTATCTGATTATAGCATTAACTCACGGTGGTCGCATGGTGGTTTGGTAGCGTATAATGCTAGATGATGAACAAACAGCGCACGATTACCGTGCTAGGTGCGGGCTACGTTGGTCTTACGACCGCCGCACTTTTGGCACATTGCGATTACAAAGTGTATCTTGTTGAACCAAACAAGGAACGGCTGGATGTAATAAAAAAGGGAAAGTCATTTTTCTATGAGGAAGGCCTTGACCCGGTTATTAAGCTTGCACTTGATTCAGGCGATTTGATTCCGACCGACTCATACGAGAGCTCTGTCTCTCATAGCGATGTTGTATTTTCATGCGTTGGCACGCCGGATAATCCCGACGGAAGCTCTAATCTTTCTTACGTATTCGCCGCAGCCGAAACCACAGCAAAGTATGCCAAGCCCGGACTTATCTATGTGCAAAAAAGTACCGTTCCTGTAGGCACGGGGGTGGCTGTGCAAAAAAAGTTCGCCGAGACAAAAGCAAAAATCAGTTATGTTTCGAACCCCGAATTTTTGCGTGAAGGTACTGCCGTGTACGACACGTTGTTTTTCGATCGCGTAGTCGTGGGCGGTGATGACAAAGCGGCTGTCAACACAATTATCGACATATATATTCAGCTTGAAAAGTTTCGCGACCATATCGCTCACGTTGCCCGAGTTCCCAAGGGGCCGCGTGGCGATGAATATATCGCGACCAGTCTCAATAGCGCTGAATTAATAAAAGTCACCGCAAACGCATTTCTTGCACTAAAAATATCGTTTGCAAACTCGATTGCGATTTTGGCCGATAAAGCTGGTGCGGACGTAGTGGAAGTTATGGATGCCGTTGGCGCCGATAGTCGTATTGGAAGAGCATTCTTAAACGCTGGCCGGGGTTATGGCGGCGGCTGCTTTCCGAAAGATGTAAGTGGCTTAATTTCCAGTGGCCTCGAGTATGGCGTTGATCTAGATATCATGCAGGCAGCGCAGGCACAAAACAGCCAAATGCCAGGCTATGTAGTTGATAAGTTACAGGATGCAATGGGGGGAAACCTAAGAGGCAAGCGCATCGCAATACTTGGCCTTGCTTTCAAAGCTGGTACTAGTGACGTGCGTAAATCCCCTGGCGTTGCCATCGCGAATAAGCTATACCAGGCTGGGTCAGACGTGATAACACACGATCCTCAGGCCAACGACGAGGCATCGCATGATTTACGAAAAGGAATCTTGCAAGCAGATACGATCGAACAAGCCACAAAAGACGCCGATGCCGTTGTTGTTGCTACAGAGTGGCAGGAAATTCTGACATACCCTGCCGAATCGTTCGCCAAGCACATGCGCGGAACCACTCTACTAGACGCTGTTAACCAATATGACAGTACAGGTGCTGTAGCAGCAGGGTTTGACTATATTGGCGTAGGGCGCGGTAGTTAGCCCCTGATGATATAATAGAAAAGTAACCTAGCCGTGGAGCACCAATGAAAGTATTTATACAAATTTCTTGCCTAAATGAAGCCGAGACCCTACCATTGGTATTTGAAAAAATGCCCAAGAAAATACCTTACGTTGATCAGGTTGAATGGCTGATAATAGACGATGGCTGTACCGACAAAACGGTAGAGGTGGCCAAAAAACTTGGCGTACGTCATTTTGTTCACCACACAAAAACTATGGGCCTTGCGCGAGGCTTTCGTGATGGCGTCGACTACGCTCTAAAGCATGGAGCAGATATTGTCGTGCACACAGATGGTGACAATCAATACCCTCAAGAGCGTATCGCCGACCTCGTGCAGCCAATCATCAAAGGTGAGGCAGATATCGTTATTGGCGATCGACAGACAAGCAAGATTGCTCACTTCTCTGGATTCAAAAAAATCATGCAACGGTTTGGTAGCTGGGTAGTCAACCAAGCCGGCAATACGGACCTGCCTGATGCTCCAAGCGGCTTTCGTGCCTATTCGCGCTACTCTTTGTATCGGCTCAACATCGTGACGCAATTTAGCTACGCCATGGAAACTATCATTCAAGCTGGGCACAAACGGCTAAAGATTGTAAGCATCCCTATTACGACCAATAAAAAGACTCGTGAATCACGACTGTTTAACAATATCTGGCAGCATATGGCTAAGTCTGGCCAAGCCATACTGCGCAACTACGTAATGTACAAACCACATGCGATTTTTGTTTCACTGGGGATCGTATTTTCAGTCGCGGCGGCAGTACCATTCCTTAGGTTTTTCTACTTTGTTATCGTGGGCCAAGGTAACGGCCACATTCAGTCGCTTATCTTTGGTACCGCCATGCTGCTCGGCGCCATGCTGTCATTCGCGTTACTGGTAATAGCCGATTTACAAAAGACCAACCGAATACTACTGGAAGACTTGCTGGAGCGCATAAAGGAAGTACAGTACAAGCAAAAATGACGCGGCGCGTACTCGTCATTACCTCTACGATGCCAGCATCTGATGCTGATCACATACCTGCATTTGTAAAAGACCAGGTACGAGCCATGAAAGATGTTGATTCTTCCCTAGAGTTTCGCGTCCTCGCACCTCACGACAAGCGATCAAACACAACCTCGTACACAAAGCACACCGCATACGAAGAATATCGCTTTCACTACTTCTGGCCGTTTCGTTTTGAACGTCTTGCTGGTGTGGGCGGTATTTTATCTGCTCTAAAAGCAAACCCGCTCAACTATGCCCTCATTCCATTTTTGTTTGTTGGTGAATTCGTTTCAGTGGTGTGGCATACGGCACGCTTCAAGCCAGATGTTATCTACGCACACTGGTTTACGCCTCAGGCGGTGGTGGCGCGGTGTGCGGCCCTATTTGTTCGACGAGCTCCCTTCGTATTCACCACCCATGCGTCTGACGTGGACGTATGGCACAAAATACCTCTTGTCGGAACATACATTGTGCGCTGGGCGACTCGAAAGGCAGACGCATTCACGGCAGTGAGCGAACGTTCAATGCATAAACTCGAGGTGTTTTTCTCGCCAAGCGAGTGGTCTGCTTTGAGGCAACGGTCACGCATTATTCCCATGGGCGTTGAACTTCCTGAAAAGCTGCCGACGGTAAATAGTAAAGGCACGCGCATTGTATTCATCGGCAGACTCGTTGAGAAAAAGGGCATTCAGTATCTACTACCTGCCTTTGCGACGCTGGCAAAAAATAACCCCGACCTCCAGCTGCATATTGGCGGCGATGGTCTGATGGCGGATAGCCTAAAGCAACAGGTAAGTGACTTGGGCATTGGTTCATCGGTCACGTTTCATGGCTATGTGACTGGAAAAGAGAAAGAGCAGCTGATACAGTCTGCCAACATCTATATCGTGCCGTCTATCATAACCGACGATGGTGATGTCGAAGGATTACCAGTGTCATTGCTTGAGGGACTTGCCCATTCGAAGGTGTGTATCGCGACCAATGAAAGTGGCGCGGATGGCATTTTGACGCACGGCAAAGACGGTTTGTTGGTGCCTCAAAAAGACAGTGACGCCCTAACGCAGGCGCTCGAAGAGGCGTTTGCATTGTCTACGAAGCAGCGTGAAGCTATGACAAAAGCCGCGCATGCTACCGCACAGCTGTATTCATGGCCTGTCATTGCCCGGCAGCATATCGACTTTCTGCTAAAAGAGGCTGTGCATGGGTAAAAAGATTTTACTAATCAACAGCGACTTATCTCGCAATCGCGGCGACAGAGCTATTGCCGAAGGTAACATTGAGCTTATTCGATCACAATTCCCCGACGCAACGATAACAGGCATTTCTCAGTCACCCAAGCGCGACGCCAAGTGGTTTGGTATTAATTTTCTTGATATGGACTTTCAGTCGCTTAGTCCGTGGCAACTGTTGCGGTTGTGTCGTGCCGCGCGCAGCAATGATATTGTGCTATGGGGGGGCGGAGAACTTCTTAAAGACTACACAAACAAGGCTTCACTATGGTACTGGACAGTGAAAATGACTGCTGTTAGGCTGTCGAACAGCTCACTGTTTGGGATGTATCAAGGTATTGGGCCAACCAAATCTACGAGCAGTAAACGGTTGATAGTCTACCTCGTGAACAGATGCAAGGGCTTTATTGTTCGCGATGAAGAGTCGTACGAAAAACTCGTTCAATGGGGCGCAAACGAGGATACACTTCGCTGGGCCTCGGATCCCGCCGTGCTGCCTACGCCACAGCCAATGAGCGCCGATCTTCGTGCAACCCTCTCTGCCGAGTTCGCCATTGATAAATCGTTCTTAGAAAATTTTATTTGTATCGGTCCGCGTGACTGGTTTCACTACAAACAGTCGGGTATATTACCGTTTGCGTACCGAAAACGGTTATTCGAGCTGGTAGGAAAATCGTACGAGACGAAAAGCCCGCAATATGAACAATATGTTGGGCAGCTAGGCAAGATGGTTCGCGAGATAAGCAGAAAACAGAAAACAAATGTATTATTTGTACCTATGCATATGAGCGAAGGCGACAGTGCACTATGCCAAACATTAGCGGCATATGTAAACCCGTCACAGAAATCTGCCGTACTCGATAAAGACATCCTGTCACCAGCAGACATACGCGCAACAATGGCTAAAGCAAAGACCATGATTGGCTTCCGCCTACATTCAACTATCATCGCTGTAAGTGCTGGTGTACCCTCGATTACTTTGTACTACGTCGACAAAGGGAGAGTGTTTTTTGATCAGATACAACAGAGTGTGTATGCCCTTCCGATTGAAACGACGCTTGAAGATGGCTTTGTAACCCGATTAGATACCATGGTTCGCGAAGTTGTAAAGAAACAATCGTCTATACGCAAGAGCATTTCTGCTTCTACCGGTGTACTGCGCGACCAAGTAGTGACGACATTTCAGGAGGTTATGAGACATGAATAGTCGCTACAAACGTGTTGGCACCATTATTTTTATTGCTCTTATCGTCGCTTTTTTCGTCGTCTACCTTCGCGATATTGACTATGCACAGCTGTCTAGTCTCGAGCTTTCATGGTCCCTGCTGGCGGTAGCCACCCTGCTCTCACTTGCTTTCCGCTACTGGGGCGTGTTGGTGTGGCGGTTCATCTTGCGTGATCTTGGCGCAAAAGAATTGCCAAAATTTTATGAGCTCGCGAATGTGTACGCGAAAGCATGGATGGCTCGATATATCCCTGGTACCGTCGCCTGGATTGCCGGCAAGGTCTACATGGCAAACAAGCTTGGTATCTCGAAGAGTCGTTTGACTGTTTCTTCGATTCTCGAAGGTGGCGTACAAGTTGTCGCAAGCATTGCTGTATCTCTTGTTATACTTGCCTTTGACCCGAGGTTGGATGTTATCTCCTCGGACGCGAAGCTCGCGATGGTGGTGTTGGCCGTATTATTGGTTGCCGCCCTCTATCCACCGTTGTTTAACTTTATTCTGAGAAAAACATATCGATTCATTCGAGGCAAGGAAGCCTTTGCGGAGCTGCACTCCAATATGCGCGCAACCCTGCGATCGTTTCTGCTTTATAGTGCAGGCGCAGTGGTCGCCGGAAGCTCCTACTATTTCCTTACCATAGCTATATACCCCGCTGTTGGCCCCGAATCGTTTTGGTATATAGTTGGTAGCTTCACACTGGCTGGAGCGCTTGGTATGGCAACACCCTTTGTCCCAAGCGGTCTTGGTGTAAGAGACGGTGTGCAGCTCGTACTGCTGAGTATTATTATGCCAAAAGAAATAGCGCTCGCCATTACTGTATTTAGCAGGTTGTGGTCTGCTGTCGTGGATGTACTATTCTATCTTGTGGCAACGAGCTATAAGAAAATTACGAAGATTTCTGGGCAATAATAATACGACGATCTCTCCCTTCGCCCTCTGAGAAGGTTTCGATATCATCGTATTCGGATGCGACTTTATGGACCACCCGACGATCTGCAGCATTTATACTTGCTACATGTGAGTCACCAGTCTCACGTACCTGCTCTATCCAGCCTCGTGCTTTTTCGGCTAGCTTTTCTGCGCGCTGTTTTTTATAATCCGCAATGTCGATATTTACTCTTACAACAGCTGCATTTTGATTTCGCAGGGTCGTAGAAATGACGTACTGCATGCCGCGCAGTGTCTCTGCGCCACGGCCGATAAGTATGCTGTTGTCATCGGTTGAGGGTACAGACAATTCAATAACGTCATCGCTGATCGAAGCGTCAACTGAAACATTGACACCATAGAAACTCAGTAGGTCTTCTAGGTACTTTTGTGCGAACTCTAGGGATGCTGTTTGATCCATAATTATCTCCTCTTTTTACTCCGACTGTCTTTTGCAACAATGCGAACGACGTTCGTTTCGGATTTGCGTGATTTTGGCCGTGGCGCCTTCTTGGCTTTTTTACTTGGCTGAGTTTGCCTAGCTGGTTTCTCTTCTGCAATTTCTTCTAGTTCTTCTTCGTCTTGCTTTAGTAAATACGCCTGCTGTCCAACAGCTACGAGGTTAGAGACGGCGTAGTAAAGCGCCAACGCGCCCGGGACGCTTATCATAATAACGAACATGAAAAACGGTAAGATTTTTGTCATTTTTCCCATTACCACCGCGTTCATTTCTGATTGGTCAGCCTGCTTTCCTTCGGCAGCCTCTGCCATAATGTCACGCAGTCGGCGCTTTGATTGATTTTGTGGAGAAACTTGCTTCGACATAATGTACTGCGTATATGCAGCAACTACCGCCAGCAGTACCAGGAATATCTCTACGCTTCCGTTAGAAAATGCTGTTTTGGTTAAATCTACTACACCAAACAGCTTTTCATTGAAGCTTTGTGGGTCTTTTATGAGCTCTGCGATTGGGCCAAAATTCTCTAGAAAGTCGTATGTAAACTTTTGAATTTCGTCACGGTGCTGCGTAAATATCTGAATAACATGGTACAGGGCGATAAAAATAGGTAGTTGGATCAGCAAAATGCCGATCGAGCGAAACGGACTAACGCCATGCTCTTTATACAGCTCCATCATTCGCATACTTTCCTGCTGCTTGTTGCCCTTCGACTCTTTTTTAATCTGAGCAAGCTTTGGTTGCAGTTTTCTCATGGCACGCGATTGGTGCAGCATGCTTCGAGTCAGCGGGTACAGGGCAAAACGTACAATAATAGTAAACACAATAATGGCAATACCAAAGTCGTGTCCTGGAATGATGGCGTATAACCCTAAGAGAAGGTTAAAGATTGGTTGTACAACTAAAAGATCAAAAATATTCACGGCAGATAGTAGACTCCACTAGCTATTACTCTACATAGTATACCAGTTTCATCTTAGGTTTTATAGAGTTTCGCCGAACGAAGCATGTTTGTCATCACAGCCTCAAGCTCGTCTGGCGGCATTGTTGCGAAAGTCGGCGCAACAACCGTCACTACTATGTCGTGGCGATTTTGTAGTGAGACTAGTTCGCGGCGAAACAGTTCATACACTCGGCGTCGAATTCTGTTTCGTGTCACTGCAGATTTGGAAACCTTTTTACTCACAACCACAGCAATCCGTGTATGTTTTCGTTTTGGGTTTTCAATATATCGCAAAGAAGCCTCTGTGGTTCTCTGTGTACGTCCATTCTTATACACGTATCGGAGGCTGTTGTGTCCATGGAATCGATGGTTGTATGAGAGCATGTACTTATTATAAAACGACCGCGCCTATTTGGCGCGGTGTTGTTCTATAGCGCAAGCCGGGCGCGACCTTTGGCGCGACGACGCTTCAATACCGCACGTCCAGCCTTCGATGCAACGCGCGCACGAAAACCGTGCGTACGAGCACGATGGCGCTTGTGTGGTTGGTGAGTTCTTTTTGGCATATCTGTGTAAGTTTACCAGAAAATAAGAGTTTTTTCAAGAAGGGGCGCCTTGCGTGCGGCGAGTGATTATTGTGCGGTAATTATACTTTTGCACAAATGCTAGCTATTTATCCACAAATTAAAAGGTGTTAGTGGTTACGTGTGGAAAAATCACCTCTTTTGGTAGCTTCGTGGCTTTAATCTACTTCTGCTTGTGGAAAACTTTTTTGTTCGCTACAATTACATTAGTTACAAATATAAGCTTGCTCGGTTTCTTGAGCGGGGGTAGTGAATGAGTCGTGCCGTGTGGCAATCTGTCTTGGATGAGGTCGAGCTATCTGTCTCGCGCGCTACCTACCTCACGTGGTTTAAAAATACCGAGCTGGTTGAGTTAAGTGATGAAGAACTGGTTGTCTCTGTGGCAAATATTTTTGCCAAGCGTCAATTTGAGGTAAAGTTCAACGACCAAGTTCGCGATATTCTTAAAAAACAAGGTGTAACACCAAAAAATATTCGATTTATCGTTCAAAGTACTGGCGCGCAGAAGCAAACCGTATCTCGTGAAACTACGGTTCAGCAACAACCCATCGCGGTTGCGAAGCCGAAAAGAAGTTCACAGCCAGGATCTTCCCTTAACCCCCGCTATACCTTTGAGTCGTTCATTGTTGGCTCTAGTAACGACCTAGCATATACCGCATGCCAAGCTGTGTCGAAAAACATTGGTACGAAATACAATCCCTTGTTTCTGTATGGCGGCGTTGGCCTTGGTAAAACCCACCTTATACAAGCCGTGGGCAACGAAATTCTTCGCGCCAATCCAGAAAAATCGGTGCTATATATTAGTTCAGAGACGTTTGTAAACGATTTCCTAGAAAGTATCCGCTTCAAGAAAAAAGGCTTCGCTGATAAATACCGTAATGTTGATGTGTTGATAGTTGACGATATGCAATTTATCGCAGGCAAAGAGAAGACTCAGGAGGAGTTTTTTCACACATTTAACGCCCTTCACCAGGCCAACAAACAAATCATTATCTCTAGCGATAAGCCTCCTCGAAGTATACCAACACTGACGGAGCGTTTACGTAGCCGTTTTGAGTGGGGCATGTCTATTGATATACAGATGCCCGACTTTGAAACTCGTTGCGCGATTGTTGAGGCAAAAGCTGCCATGACTGATGTCGAGCTTGGGCGCGATGTGATTGAGTATTTAGCAAACAATATAAAGTCGAATATTCGCGAACTTGAAGGCGCCCTTAACCAGCTTCTTGCTTACTGTGAAATGCGCGGGATTGAGCCTGATATTGGTACTGTTGAGGGACTTATAGGTAATATCCGTCAAAGTCGGCCACAACATATTAGTCCGAAACAGATTATTGATAAAACAGCTCGACATTTTCAAATAACCCCTGTCGAGATATGTAGCGAGAAGCGGGACAAGCATATTGTTACCCCTAGGCAAGTGGCGATGTATCTTCTACGGAGCGAGTTGCACTTGAGTTTTCCTAAGATTGCCCAAGAGCTTGGCAGGAAAGATCACACAACCGCCATTCACTCTGTTGAAAAAATAGAACGTGCAGTAAAGCTCGACATGCTACTGCGTGAACAGGTGGCAAGTATTCGGGAGAAGTTGTATGTGTAGTTGTGGAAAAACTGAGCATTTGTTGTGGTCTCGTGTGGGGTTGTCTTGTGAAAAACAGTTCACAGGTTTCAGTTTTTCTCATACGAAGGGGTTTAGTTTTGTGAACAAGTTTTGTGTTCTCCCCACTATCGCCACCACTCGCCCACAACGCTTTACACAGCAAAAACACCCGCTAGCTACCCTGTTAGGTGAGGTGTTTTTACACATATCCACACTGCCTATTATTACTAGAAAGAATGAAAAAGGATTGGTATAAATATGGAACTAGAAGTCACTCAAGAAAAACTAACCTTTGCGCTATCGTGTGTCAGTAGAGTCGCGAGTAGCAGGACCGGGTTACCTATCCTAGGGAATATATTACTAAGAGCAGACAAAACACAACTTATAGTAGCCAGTACGAACCTAGAAATGGCAGCAACGCACCATGTTGGAGCAAAAGTGATAAAACCAGGATCAATTACTATACCAGCGAAACTTATCAGTGAGTTTGTTCAAAACTTACCAAAAGAAACCATCCACTTGAAAGTAAAAAACAATCAAGTGTATATATCTTCAGGTAAATACACCTCTACAATAAACGGAACTGTCGATGATGAGTTTCCTGAACTACCCTCTGTGAACAAAAAAGAAGCTGTTTCCTATACACTTACAACCCAAGATTTTAAAAGCGCTGTCTCACAAACAATTATCGCTGCCAGTAGCGACAGTACGCGGCCAGTTCTAACGGGTGTGTTTTGGCATTCATACGACAGTTCACTATACTGTGCAGCAACAGACGGCTATCGGTTGGCTGAGAAAAAGATAACCAAAACAAGCAGCGATCTAAAAGCGATTACGCCAACAGCGACTCTCCAGGAGGTTTTGCGCACAATAAAAGACGACACTACAGAAATACAGATGCTTTTTGACGAAACACAAGTCACCTTTCTATTCGATAGTGTCGAAGTAACCAGTAGGCTTATCGACGGAAACTTTCCGGATTACCGCCAGCTCATCCCTGCTAAAACAGAGACGTACTTTGCAATTCATGAATCAGAGTTTGCGCGAATTACCAAAATTGCCGGTTTGTTTGCCCGTGAATCAGGTGGTGGCATTACCATAACAGTCGATTCAGATAAAAGTACTGTTTCTGTTCATTCTGTTGCAACTGAAGTTGGCGAAAATACCTCAGAGGCAGAGGTGGAATTAGGTGGTAATAGCGGCTCGGTGAGCCTAAACTCTAAATACCTTACCGAAGCACTGTCTGTAATGGATAGCGAGGTGGTAAAATTCGAATTCTCTGGTAAACTTGCCCCGTGTATTCTCACTGATCACACCAAATCACCAAACTATAAGCATATAATTATGCCGCTGAAGAGCTAACGGTTATTTACCTGGTCTAGGATGTCTGTAGGTATTTTCGGATAGTTTTTATAGAAAAAGAGGATGTCTGGGCTGGCAGCGATACGCCACGCGCTAGAATCTTCCTTGTACAACACAACCGATAGCGTGTCTGAGTTTGATGAATACAAACCTTTTCTTTCAAGCTGCACGGATGACCATTCGCCATAATGATATAGTACTGGTTTTGTAATCTTATAATCGCTAATACCAGATATTTTTGAACGCAATACGTTTGTAATCAAAGGTAATTCATTTATTAGTAAGCCTCGAAGTCTATCTTGAGAGTAGTAGGGTTCGAGTTTTATTGTTTTTGGCGTGACGCCGATACTAAAACTTCTTGAACCACTATCAAATCCACTTATTCCTACATAATCAACAGATACCATAGAGTTCTTGGGTGCGCGAAACAGAAAGTTGTCGCCCTTTTTTTCTACAGAAATGTCGCCACTACCAGAACTGACTTTAATAATTGAGATGTTCTTAGTGTTTAAAGACACAGGAACAGAATCGAGGTAATTAAAGACAACAAGCGCGCCCACTATAAAAAGAATACATGCGATTAGGAAAGCAATAATTTTTTTAATGGGTTACCTCCTTTACACTGAGTGGATTCTCAAAATCACTAAAGATGACCTCTGTTTTTGTGAGATTAACACCCTTCTTCTTCAGCCAACTAGTCGCGGCTTGTCTGCCATTTGGAGTAGAGTACGACACAATTAAGTAGGGGGTGCTTTTATCTTCTTGTTCAAACCCGAAGTCTATCTTGAAGGGTCCCGAGACGTCTGTATACGGTAAGCTATTTATAATAGGATTCTCGTTCCGTAGTGTATTGCCCCTTGCTATTGCCGCGATACCAGCAAGTGATTCGCGCAGCGCCTGTACTTCTGGATCCTCCGCTTCTTTTATTGCCTCTTGCGAAACAGGGTCTGGCAGGAGTGCAACTGTTTTATTACTTTCTGAAACGGTTACGGTAGCCGTTGCAGTTTCCCAACCCTTTTTTCTTGCGCTAAAGTCGTACTGTGTGGGGCGTAAATACACGGTTCCTGAAGGGGACTCATTTCCATTAATGTAAACAATAGCATCCTCTGGGTGTGTCGTAATATCGACCGCCACCTTACCTAGTCTGGGCAGGGTGACAAATACAAAGTAAACAACACAGAGTGCAGCAAACACGAGAACTATGTAGACGATGTGTTTTCTTTGTATTACCATATTCTACTCCTACCTCAATACAAACCATCTATATTCTGAATCAGCGGGAGCTTCTAATCCTGCCATCGGCGATCGCCAAGCGGTCCCGCTTGGGCTGTAAGATGCAGAAGCTACTTGTGTTTCAAACCCGTCTTTTTTGCCAATGTAAAGATATGTGTGCCCGCCACCAGTCGTTTTAATAGCTATAGCAAACCCACCTCGACCCGTGTCGAGGTCGCTTGTTGACGGGTTGACGAGTTCTTTGTATTTACTACTGCTGGCAAGATACGCTAGCTGGCTTGTCGTGTTGCCCCCACCTCCATACGATGGGTCTACTCCACTATCTTGCAGTACTCTTGTCACGAACCCGCCACAGTCGACACCTGGGTGAATACCGCCACCAACATACTTACCCTTCGCTTGAGCTTGAGAAATTGCGCTCGCGTAGGCGGGCTTTAACCGTAAGTAATTAGGGGCATGATACTCTGGCCATGCATAGCTTATGGCTGTCTTCGCCACATTTCCTGCAACCGCCCCACCCCCCACTCCTTCGCAACTACCCAACGGGATGTCTGTAGAGCTGGCGCTTGAGGTTGCCAAACTACCCCCAAACTCTGCCAGTGCTAATTTTGCCGAAGCGTAGCGGTCGACCATGTTTGGCTTGCCCGCCCCTTCCATGGTTTGTTCGTAGTAGAGTGTCGCTTTCTCTAGGTCGGTAATTTTCTTAAACTCTGTTATCATAGACGTTTTACTGGTTGGGCTTCTGTTGTTCATGTGCCACCAGATAATGTCTAATTGTGTTCCAAGTCGATAGATCTCCCCGCTAACACCAGCATCTTCTGCGTAGTCTATTGCTCGCCCGCCAGCATCCCATTGAATTAAACCCCAAGCTTTTCCAACACCCGCCTCAGATCCGTAAACAGACGGATCTTTAACGTGTTTCTCATCGAAAACCCACTTGCTTAGCGGTAAGTCATCGTTGGTGTTTTTTGGTATACCACCTTGCGCTAGGGTTGGATCTCCGCCTGATTCCACGGAGATGTTTCCTATGACGGCGGCTGCTTGAACATCGCTCAAGCCCTTGTCTTCCGATACGAGGTAATTAAAAATCTTCTCAAGATTATCTTTACCAACCAGTCCAACCGACACCAGTCCGTCTTCACAGCCGTTTCCGTTTGGGTTGTAAAACAAAATGTCGTTTCCGGCATAGAACTGCTCATCAAACGCGGCAACGGGTTGCGCAACCACAACGCTGAATAACAAGCCAACCAATAGACTAAGCCGGGCTAAACGCATACTGCACCCTTCCGCACGGAGCTTTTGCTTTTTTTGTTAATTCAGAGAAGTTTGGCGTTTGCCCGTTTCCCATCGCTATAAATACATCCTGTGGACATACAGCTTTTCCATTAAAAGACATATCAATATGAACATGGTTACCTGTGCTATTTCCAAGGGATCCTACGTTCATGATTTTGTCACCTGCGTTATATGACTTGGCTCTGTCTGTTCTTGGGCCGTGTGCGTAGGCTACTTCTAATACGCCACCCTGCACGTTAGACTTAATCGCTAAACCGTGCGGTCCACCCACCGATGACCTTAAGTCTGCCCTGCTCACTGCGCCGCCGAACATCGCGTATACTGGGGTGCCCGCAGGAAGACTCAGGTCTGCTGCAATCCCGGCCTTTCCATTTGTCCAGGATCCAGAGGTAACCCCGTGTGCCTCTATAAATTCAGTTTTATTTCTTGTCCACCACTTTTTGTCGACAGGCCACGATATGTTACCGGCTGAGGTCGCCGCTGATGTTACACCCGGTATGACTACTGTACCGTACACGGGGGCGTGATCTGATGCCTTTACTACGATTGATCCTGGTGTTTCTGGCGGTCGTTTGTAGTCCTGTACAGTCAGGTTAAATTTCGGAGTTATGTATAGTTGGTCGGCACCAACCGCCTTCTCATCACCCTTGGAGGGCTTACCTTCTGCCATTAGGCCGGCATTCTCTAGGATGCCGCTACCATTAAACACTCTAGCCGCTGATCGTGAAAAGTATCCAGCATCACCTCCAATAACCACAATTGCATCGTCGCTATTTTTCGACCTTACCCAATCAAGCGTGCGCTTGGCGCCTTTAGTGGTTTCGGCTGGCGATCCGTTAAATTGTGCGAACGAAGAATAGTGAAAGGATAGTGCATAGACAGTTTGACCAGATGCCGATTTTAGGCCTACCCAGGGCGCCTGCAGCGTTCGTCCACTACCGCTGTTTGATGCCACCGTTCCCTCTTCAAACTTTTCGGGGAACGTTGATTTTCTCCAGAAAATGCCATATTCCTCATTTACTGAACTGTCAAAATCTGGGAGGACCTTTTTCATCTCTCTGTAATTTTCTGGAGTCATCTCCTGTGTCATAACAAGGTCAAATGGCTTATTGTTTAGTTCGGTTTTACCATTAATGATGTTTGCTTGATTTTGAATGCGGCGTGCCGTACACACCTGGTTGTTTGGTAGCCCAAGAGCTCGACACACCTCGGCAGTGTGTTTCTTGTCTGTAACCCTCAGTATATTGTAGGATGACATGGTAAACTCACCTGCGCTTGCATTTGCACTTGCTATGGGCTCGTCATCTTCACCGCTCAAAATCGATTCAATTTGCAGATCGGTCGCAAAGTTAAAGTCGGCGGCATTTTTTCTAGCACTCTTTGGTTGCTTGCGGGTGTTAGTGTTTGAAAGCGCCTCAACGCAGTTTTCGTAGGCTTGTTTTGCTTGATCGTCATTTTCGATGTCACCAACGTTGCTACATTGCTGTGCTATCTCTGATGGAGACAAGGTTGAAGAGCCGCCTCCGCTCACTGTTTGTATGGTACAGCCATCGAGCACTTCGATGGCACCGCTGGCACACTCTGAAAGCTTAAGTCCTAGTTCGCTTTCTGGGTCTATTGCATCATTTGGGTCAGTTGCGGTCTGGTCGATGGCATCGCTATCGATGAGCGACTCGGCTTCCTCGCTATCCATGTCGATAAACTCGGCAGGCATTCCTATATAAGGGGTACAAGCGGCATTCAAGGCTACCTTTGACGTTCCAAACCCACATTCTTCGCTGTAGTCATGTGTAGGCGCTGCGGCGAACGTATTCGGCGACGTGAACGAAAGTGCCATTGATGGAATCCGGATGACGCTTGAAAGAGCGTTAGATAGTTGCATTGGGTTGCTGCCTAGGCTAGAGCGGAACTTTGAGGCGATACTACCCATAAAGGTGTACTGGCTGGAGGTGTCGAATGGACTAAGGTTTGAGCGTATTTCTTGTTGGTATGCAAGTTGTGATGGAGTTAGCACGGTCGCGTTGTATGTGGCAAGCTGTTCTTTTGTGAGTGCTGGCGTGTAGGCTTTTAGGCCGGCGTCAGAAAAGAACGCTAGCAACGCCATGCCCAGATAGTTGCCAAGGTCTTCACCTTGCTTCGCATTGTATTGAATCAACTTCACCAACAAGTCACCCGCACCGGTTTTCGCCAGTATCAGCGTGGCAACAGTGGCAGCAAGCGGAGCTAATGCGTTGATTGCTAGCTCGGCGCCCTTGAACTTTATCAGTACCCATGCGGCCGCTTTGGCTGCATTGTAGGCGGCTGCACCTGGGCCGGTCGCCGCCGATGCTGCCGATATGGCGGCCGAAACGGCAAAAGCCTGTGGACTGAGTATCGCGTCGCAACCTGGTCGCGAAGCGGCACCGGCTACCATCGAGCTTTGCACAAGCGCGCTCGACATAAAGCTATAGGCGGCGACCCAAGCGCCGAGTTCTACCTTGTTCTTGTTTATACCCAAAGCACTTTGCAGTATTGGCGAATCAAGCGCCGATTTGCCATTGCTATCGGTAGCCGTGAGGGCCGAAGCGGCCGCCCCGGCTTCTTCCGGTGTTGCCTCACCTGCTTTAATTTTATGCCCAGGTGAAAGAACTATATCAGATGCGGCTAACACAGCCTGCCCCAAAAGAACGCCGCGTATTACCGATGCAATGGTGCGCGGGCCATTAATTGCCATACAACCCGCACCACCCGCCATCAATATCGGATCGCCGGTTTTGGTAGCCTTTGTCGCTTGCTTTTTTAGCACGTCTTCCAGTAGTGGATTTAGCCTACTTTTTACAGCATTGGCGTCTTTAAATTCAGTTTCGGCGCTAGTGAGTGTTTTTATCTTTTCGTTCAGCTTTTTGACGTCTGTTTTTTCATCGGTACCATCTATCACGCCACCACTTTTGCTAATATTACGAACAGAGAAAAACACTTTACTCATAAACTTGCCGGTGTAGGCGCGGAACCTCACATCAACCGCCTTCGCCACAGATGTTCGTACGGCTGAGTCGTTCCGCAGGGCGTCTGGCAAATCAGGAATGGCGATACGCTTACCTGTGTCTTTTACCTCGACGTGGGTCGGGGGTTTTTCACTGTAGCCCTTTCCGCTTGAGTAATCACCCGCTCCCACCGGCTTTAGGCCTGCTTTGTCCATTTCAAGCAGTAACTTATTCGGAAATGCATTTAGCCTACCCGATACAGTCTCGATAGATTTCGCGATATTTTTGTCGGTGGCGTGCTTTGCCTTGCGGTCGAGCACTTTTACCAACCGGCGTTCAAGAAATGATGAGCGTGAGTCGTTGCTTAGTGTCGCGTTCTCGACTATCGATAACAGCGGGTTACTGATAAACATCAAAAAAGCACCGAGTGGGCCAAGGATGAGCACGACAATAAAGGCGACCGCGCTACGAGTAACGGCAGATTTGAACATCTTTTTACGTGGCTTTTTATTTGAGCCGCCGGGCGCGTAGCTGTAGGGGTTATCTTCTTGGCTGCCTAGTGCGGCACTGGCATTGTTTTTGTCATTCGCAAAGGCATGGGCCTGGTCGATACCGGCCTGGGTATACGCACTACCTGTATTCGACTCTCTGGATTGTAGGTCTTTGGCGGTGCCTTGAGAACCCGGACGAGACGTAATATCAAACCGCTTATTAAGGCGCTCATCGATTCGGTCTTCACGCTGTAGGTCGTTATCGGTATCTGTATCGGGCATAGAGACTCCTAGCGAATACTATACTCCCCTGGCTCCATATAGCCTGGGTTTACGGCTGGCTGGCCACCTTGTTGCGCCTGCTGTGGTGGTAGTTGTTCGGCGGGCTGTTCTGGCATAGGTTGTGGTTGTGCGCTCGGGGCTGAGCCACCGGTTGTCACGAGGCCCTGTTCGGTTTGGCTGGCGACAATTTGTATATGTACGTGGTTTTGTCCGGCGAAGAACAAGCCTTGGCCTACTGGGAAGTTCGCCAGTCGTTTGCGTTCTTCCTCGGTTAGTTTAAACACATCAGACAGCACATCAACCGCGCTTGACGACTGCTTTAGCAGTAGTTGCATAGAGCTGTTGGCGACAATCGCGCGGCCCATTTTGCTTCCCATAAAATCTTCTACGTCTTGTGTGATAGTGGTAAGGCCAAGCTGATACTTACGAGCGCGCTTTGCTAGGCTGAACAAAAAGTTTGCACTGTCGTCGTATTTCATCAGTTGCCATGCCTCATCAACGATCAACATGCGCTTGCGCTGGTCGCTACGAGTAATGTTCCAAATGTGGGACAAGACAATGTACATTGCAACAGGCCGCAGTTCATCCTCAAGGTCACGAATGTTGAATACCACCATGTGGTTGTTGATGTCGATATTGCTCTGCTGCGAGAAGATGCCAGCAAACGTACCGCTGGTGTATTTACGCAGTCGCTGCGCAAGTTGTGGCCCCGTGCCACCCATGTGTAGCAGGGTATCGTACAAGTCAGAAATGGTAGGCGGCGTTGAATTATGCGTCAGCGGATCTGAGGTAATACCGGCGCGAGCATACGTATCGATGAGCCCTTGATCGAGGTCGGCTTCTTCGGCTGGGCTAAGGCCGGCAATCATCTGGCCATCAGCAGTCATCTGGCTACCGCCAAGCATAAGGCGTAGCAAGCCGTGCAGCGTTACAAGGTTGGCGCGCAGGGCATCGTCGGCTTCTTCAGTATCGATAACGCGAGGTAAATCAAACGGATTGATACGCGTGTCGCTATTGAGGCTTAGGCGAATGTAACTACCACCCACCGCGTCGGACAGTTTTTGGTATTCGTTTTCCGGGTCAATAATCAAAATATCCGCACCGGTCATCATGCTACGAACGGCTTCAAGCTTCACGGTAAACGACTTACCTGCACCAGACTTCGCAAATACCACCATGTTGGCGTTTTCTAGGGTAAAACGGTCGAAAATGACCAAGCCGTTGTTGTGCATGTTGATGCCATACAAAATACCTTTGTTGTCGGTAAGGTCGGCGCTCGTGAACGGGAAACTAGTAGAAATCGCGCCTGTGTTCATGTTGCGGCGAATCTGCAGCTGGTCGGTCATCTGGGGAATCGTGCTGTTGAGGCCTTGTTCTTGTTGGCTTGAAGCCACTTTGCTAAATACGAGTTGCTGACCAAAAATAGTTTCAATTTTATGTTGCACGAAACTCAGTTCGTCCATACTGTCAGCGTACAGCGTGATATACAGTCCATATCGGAAAAAACGCTCGGAGCCAACCTGTAGTTGGTCACGAAGCTCTTCGGCGTCTTGAATTGCAACCTCAAGTCCAGGGTCACGCGTGCGTCCCTTCTCTTGGTTAATCGCCATGCTGGCTTCAAGCTGAGTTACTTTTTTCCGCAAGTTGTTTAGTACCACCTGGCTTTCAACCGGGTAGACGAACATTGAGATATCCAGCACTTCGTCGATGTTGATGATACTTGATAGCCAGCCAGTATAGATTTGGCGAGGGTAGCCGTATACGTATAGTGTTCTGCCGTACTTGGTGCCTAGGCGGAAGTGGCTTGAATGAATTTCAAGGCTGCTTGGGGCAATCAAATCACGTAGCGTGGTAACCCCCTTCAAGAACGCCTGCTCTACCTCGGCCTGTTCTTTGGCGCGTTGTTGAGCGGCGATATCTACTGGATCAAGCTTCTTGGCCATCAGGCTGCTCCACCTTGTTGGGTTGGCGCGGTAGGCACTTGCCCTTTCTTTACGTAGGTACTGGTTATCGTTTCAAAATCGCCCAGTGGTTCGCGCACGGCGGTGTCGGGGTTGTACATGTTGTAGTACAGCTCGCCGAGCTCCTTGGTATTTAGCTGCACGCTTTTAACACCCATCTGAAACAAACCGCTCATTACGGCGTCTACACGGTTTTTTATCTCTTCACGAGCCTTTTGATAGGCAGCCTCGTCAATCTTGATTGTTTCGTTGCTTGGCTTGGAAAATATTTTGCCGAAAAAGCCTTTGGCTTGGTCGCGCAGGTCGCTTAAATCACCTGATGGGTAGTACGGCACCACTATAAAGAAACTTTTATCCATAATGTTTGCCTCTTGGGCAAGCGCATCGATAAAGTTGATGTAATCATCCATTAATACACCAAGTAGCATGTTGTCTTGGTTGCGGCGCATGTCTACCAGGCGGTCAATATACGGCCCAATGTCTACTCGCTGAGAACGAATAAATATCTGTACTGGAAAGTACAGTGAATTCAAAAAGTTTTGGTAGCTGTATTCCACGCCTTCACGCTCGCGCGAGCTCATAAGGTCGAAATTGATAGACTTACAGGCCACGATAGCTCGAAAACTACCGTCGCGCATAATCGCCATATTTTCGCGTACCTCTGATATTTGCAGGGTGTTTTGTGTCGAATTCGGGTTGGCGGGCTTTGGCGCGGGCGTTGTGGCTGGCCCAGAGCCGTTAGCCGCTGCTTGTGCCTGAGGGGCCTGAGGGGCTGGGGCGCCATTAACAGCACCAAGCGGTGTAGGTGTAGCTGGCTGCGGTGTTTGGTTATTTGTTACTGGTGGCACTCGCCTAGATTCCCCACTCCAGTTATGCTGAGTTGTCTAGCGAAGCGAGATGACGACTTCGCCGTCTTCTAGATCTTGCTTCTTCTGAATACGATTCGCCTCACGCGCAATCGTCTCCACAGACAAATCAGAGTTGTTTGCAAGGTTTATTATATCAGGGGACACCTCTTTAGCGCTAGTGTTTTCCTGTTTTGCGCTTGCTGCTGCTGGCTCTTGCTTTGGCGCGTTTGGATCGACCGGTGTTACAACAGATTGGTGCATGACTGGATACGGGTTGAACGTGACGTGTGGGTCGTTGCTGGTATCGGCTGCGGGTTGGCTAGCTACTGGGTTACTTGGCTCCGTGGGCAAGCTTGCATAGGGGTCGGCCACCGGTTGTTGTGTTGCTTGTGGCTGTCGCACGCGCGCTAGCATCTGTTCGTGGTATTTTGCGTTGGCTTGGTCTAGTTTGGCGTCGAAGGTTTGGCCTATCGTGCCGCTGGCGTCTAAAATATCTTGTGTTTGCTGTGCTTCGTTATATACGTCGGTATTCATAGCGCTGCCCGCCCCTGGCATTTGGCCATCAACGCCGCGCACGGCCCAACCGCGGGTATCAACAATATTCGCCAGGTAACTAAGTCGTTGCTCGGCCTCGCTTTGAGATAAATCTTTCACTCGCTGTACTTCGACGACTCTGGGTGCCGTTATTTGTACTAAATCGTCGGCGCCGTCTGGGTCCCATAGCCTGCGGCGTGGCTTTAAATAAAACGATACAATGGCCGCGAGGTAGGTTTCCATAGGCTGGTCTTTTCGCAGCGGCAATGCCAACGCGCCAAAAAAGATGACAATAGGCGCTGGGATAATGGCGAGCGGTGCAAATAGGCGGCTTAGGAAATACCCCATCGCTAGGCCCGCTGCCACTATCATTAGGTAGATAAACTGGCGAAAGCTAAAGGGGCCGATGAGTTTGTCGTCGGCCTCAACATCTTGCGGTACTTTGTACACAGCCATATGTAGTTAGTATATCAGAGCGCTTATGTTGTAGTGACGCTACAGCTTGCCAAACGCAGTCTTGCTTCGTTCGCTAACCTTGTCGAGTACCTGGCTGTCTGCTGCCGTCGCGCGATCCGCTGCTTCCTTCACATACTTCTTGGCATCAGCATCACCGGTGGTGAAGACCTTGCCCTTGTAATCAGTGCCTGTAGCAGCAGCTACCACGTATTCGGTCGCGCTATCACTCTGCACCAAGTGTTCAGCTGAGATGTTACCACCCTTGGCATTTATCATTGCTTCAGCAGCAAGATCTTGGGCGCTATTAACTGTACCGGGGCCCTCTTCGGTAATCTTGTTGGCAAAGCCTTTACCATATATATTGCCATCACCACGCTTGGCGGCGCCACCAGCTGCACGTGCTCGCAACGCCTCTGTATTGCGCTCATCTCCTTTGTTCTCGGCCAGCCATTCAAGGGCATATTTTCGCTCGTCGAAGCTGCCCGTAGCCATGATTCTGTCGGTGGCAGCCGCTAATTCATGGGTGGTTGCCTTTCGTTGGTTTGGACCGTCCTTGTCGACTAATCCATACCTGCTTATCGTAGAAACTTGGGCGTTGCTAAGCCCTGATTGACGTAAGCTTGCTGCTCGCACGTCTTCTTCGAAGGCCTTGTCATACGCCGTTAGCGCGTTGGTGTCAATTTTTTCGAGAGCTTCTCTTGTACCGGGCATTATGCCAGGTAGTCCTCGCGCGGCGGTGCGACGAGCCCTACCCAGTGCCTTATCTATGCGACCGTCACCTTGTCCAGCAAGAGCTTCGGCAAATTTCTTATCACGGTAATTCTGCTTTCCTTGCTTGCGGGCAGCGCGACCACGTGCAAAGGCGGTGTTGTCGTACCTTTGCTTGGCTTGTCCAAGCCCACGTTTATCCAGGCTATTTTGTAAGCCAGACAGCTTGGCGCCCACGCTGCCCGCAGCAGACAACGCGCCCTTGGTAATGGTGGGAACGGCAAATAGCGGGATAGCCATCACCGCCATGGCGGTAATTGCCAGCAGCTGTTGGTCGTCGCCGGCACAGTCTGCTCCGCTACATTCGGCCGTTTGCATCAGAATATTCGACGCTAAGTAGCTGCCGCCAAATATCGCGGCGATTACTACGTAGAGTACTAATAGCGTTGAAAATGCTTTCCACCACCGTTTAAACCACTGTTCGGTGTTGGGTAGTAGGTAGGCAACAAACGCAAGTGGCGAGATAACTACGAGAAGGATTAGGAAAGCCTTGCGGGCTATCAATATCATTAGTGCCAGGCCAACTGCCAGCATAGTCATTGGCGCGAAGATTACCAACGCCAGCAGAGCCGCGGTTGCGCCCGTTGCCAAGATAGCAAACGCTATCGACTGCCACTGGCTGCCTATTTCGCCCGGACTTTTACCGTCTGGCCCAATCGGAATGTTTTTAAACATATCATAAATACTGGCGCCGGCAATATTGCTAATATCAACCGCAAGCTGACACACATAATATGAAACGTTTACCAGTATAGCTGCTACCACCAGTTTTGGCAGCATTTTCTTCACGCCGTAATTGGTAATGCCGGCACCAGTGAGTTGCGAGTAGATAATAATCAGAAACGCAACCACAAAGGCGGCGTTGGCAAAGTCTCGGAAGGTCTGCCAGGCGACTTTCGATGCGCTCTGCGTTAGCAGCTCTGGCTCGATAACCAAGAATTTTTGTAATTGCCCAAAGGCTTGTTCGTTCAGCTCGGCGATGAAATTCATCACGGGGCATACAATCCAGCCAACGCCGTCAACCTTACAGCTGGTTGTCGTGTCGTCGTCATCCTTAGTGCCGACGTCTGAATACGGATCGTCGGGATGAGCTTCTACGAAGGTCGCGTAGCTCTTGTACAGCCCGCCTTGTAGATCGGTAGAGAGTTTGCCGCAGGAGATTTCCTTGTGGTCTTCGGTTGACTTGGTAGACGTGGTGGCTACTAGCAGCTGTTTGCGACTATCAGCATTACTCCATGGTGCCTCGCCTAGCCACCACTCCACACTGCCGTCTGAGTTCACCACGGGTATCTTAAATAGCTGTGCGTTGCCAGTGGCTGCCGAGCTATCCTGCGTAATCTTTCGAATTAAGTTTATCTGGCAGCCATTCATCAGGGTGCGGTATTTTCGAATGTACTCGGCTTCTGGTGTGAGTGGCAGTGCGGCAGCCTTGCCTGCAGCAGTAGACCCGAGCAGATTAATCATTGCTGTTCGCTGATTCTCGCGAGCTGTATCTTCGCTACCTGCTCCCTCGATATGGCCGCCATCTTGATCAAATCCGCTTTCACAGGCTGCGGCGTTGTTGCCGCCATTCACCGTTTTGCCTAGCCCACCTGTTTCCGTGTGGTACACAAAATCCAGGCTACAAATTGTAGTGCGAGGGTCGCTAAACCCGAATCGGCCGAATGCCTCACGAATAAAGCCGCCCCTGGCACAGTCTACCTCGCCGTTGTCGTACATGTCGCCACGTACAGCATCTTTTGTATAGTCACCTCTGTAAAACCATTCCCATGCATCAACCTCATCATTGGTGGTTTTGTCCATGTCTACCTGCGCGGCGCATGATACTAGGAAGAAATACAACTGATGGTCAAGCACCTTCGAATTCAACTCTGAGTTGATGGCCGATCCATTTTGTCCATCTGCCCGGGCAACCGAGGAAAGCATAGTGCTGAGAAGGGTCGTCAGCAGCAAACCTACTAATAGATATATGCCAGTGCGCTGAATAACGGTATTTATTTTAACCATAACTACTTTTGTAGTATAATGCTTCATCAAAATAACGGCAATCAGTTTGCCGTTATTTATATATAGATGTATTAGCGTATAGCTACATTAGGACCTGGCGATGTGACTAACCACGAGGTTGCCTCCATCAACAGTAAATGTGATGGTCTTCTCGATTACGTAGGGGTTATCTAACTGGTCGTTTTCAAACACTTCGCTACGATCAACTCTTTCAAAGTTAGTATTGTAGTGCTCATTAAAGCGTACGGACAAATCACCTGTAGTCTCAAGTGGCTCGAATGATTCATGACGGGTGACATCAACCACTTCGCCAGTTTCACTGTCTATGATTAACTCTGCTGGGTAATCCTTAAAGTAGTCAAATCGGTTGTCGCTGTGGGCCTGGATTTCACGAACTTGCACCACAAGGTTGGTTGAGTTGTTCGCAGCAGTTTCAGCGCCAAAAATGGATGCAAGTACCTGTTCGTCACCCGTCAAGCTGTAAATATTAAATTTGTTACCCATTTCAACCACCGCTTCATCCAGCGGGGTATCGGCTGAAATTGGCTGACGGGCTTGCTGCAATATATCTGGGGCACTAGCTGCTTCACGGGTGTTTACATCAGCATAGGTTGTTTGTTCAATACCAATAGCTTCTTCCGGGGACAGCACTTCAGGCGCCTGGCTTTCTGTTGCTTCAGGTGCAGCTGATTCAGACGCGTCACCGCCGGCAACGGCTGGGCCGCTGGTAGATTCATCCACACGGTCGGGTTCAGCGTTATCGCCGGAAGTTAGTGCATTATAGCCAAACGCGCCAACACCGCCAAGCGTCAATAAGCCAACAGCGAAACCGGCTACGCGTCCCCTGCGGTGTCCACGAGTTGACTGTGGATCGCGGTCGTTTGGATCGCTAGAGTGAGTGACTGGTTCTTTGTGAGTAATTGACATGATTGGTTGTCTTTCCTTGTGCGCTTGGGGCACTAACAATGTTACCTTCGTATTATACTCCAAATCATTCAAAATGTCAAGAGGCTTATGGTTGTATGCGCATTAGGTGCTAAGGCTACGGCGTGTAAGGGCGAGACGGCCTTGTCAGCTTGATGCCATCTTCCACGTGGTAGAGGTCACGAGGCGGTTCTTTATTATCGTTCCACACACCACGAATGGTTGGATCAATCATTCGTTCGTACACATTCCTTTGCTTGTCTTTCAGTTTTGGTCCAAGCACTTCGTGTACCTTCCATTTGTTGTATGTCTCAACAATCTTGTCGTGCTGTTCTTGGGTTAGGAAGCCCTTTTGGTCCATCTCGTACAGTAGGTACATATCGTCTGGGTCGAGTTGAGACATAGCTTCAACAGACAGGTTGGTCATTATGCGGTCGCGGGTACTTTCGTAGATATTGGTGTTGTAGCGACCTTCGCTCAGTAGTGTGCGGTCGGTATCACTAATACCGAAGGCGTCTTTCGATAGGTCTGCCTTTACTTGTTGAATCACATCTTTCATCACGCCAATACGCTCGGCGTCGCCTGATGCTTCGGCATCTTGGTACATGCGGCTTACTTTATCTAGCAAGCGTACGTGGTCGGCGTGGTAACCACGCTCGGCAATGGTACCGGCGTAGGCAGCTAGCTGCTCGACAGATTTGGTTGGGTCGTCCATGCCGGCGAATAGCTCGCTTGAATCGGTCTGCGTAAGAATACTCTTTTCAGCTTTGGTACCTTCGATTTGGTTGTTGATAATGGTTTGCTTGGCCTTCGCGAACACCAGGTTGGCTGCCGCTTCACCACCGATACCACCTGCCCGTCGGCGCAGCTGTGCGTTGCCTTCGTAGGCTTTGGCCAGTTCAATTTGCTCGAGTTTCTGGGCCGCAGCTTCGGCATTCTTCGATATATCAGTCTCGGTGTAAATCGTCTTAATATTATCTGCGTAGCCAATTGCGCTGGCTGCGACGCCCGGCGCGGTGCCACCTTGGGTGCGCACATTCTGCACGAACTCTTTAACCTGTTGTTCGGCTAGCTCGGCGCCATCTTCATTCCGCTTGGCGCGCAGATACAGGGTTTGAGTCGCATCGTCGTTGCGTACGCGGTTGCTCCAGCTCTTCTCGGCGGCCTTATCAACAATCGTCTGGTACGATTCGGCCATTTTCTTGTCGTGGTAGCTATCTTTCACGACACGAGTCAGCTCACGCGAATCGGCCACTTCTTTTCTGAATTGTTTCTCGCCCTGGGCCTCAACTCTGCCCTTGTACAACTCGGCGACACCCTTATCGGCAACAGATTGCTGTTGCATGCCACGCAGCGCTCGGTTGTATGAGTCTGAACCAGTTGCAATATCTTTACGAACATGGCGCTCGCCCTCGTCGTGAATCTTTTGCTTCATAATATCGGCACCTACAGAATCGGCGTGTGATTCATGCAGCCGTTCGCGCCAGTCGGCGTATTTATTTTCCTGGCGCATGGCATGCAGAGGCGAGGCGCGTTCGCGTCGGCTAAGGTCCGAGTAGTCGTAGTTGCCGCTAATACGCTTTTGTAGCTGCTTTTCGTTGGCGTTTTTAGCGGCTTCTTTTTGGTCTTCACCTAGGCGACCCTCTTCGTACGCACGGTAACCGCGTCGTGTGCGGTCGTAGTTTGCCTCGGCTTGTGCCATACGAGCAGCACGCAAACGCTCACGGTTATGCTTGCTCATGCCGTAGTGATTACCAGCGCGTCGCCACAGGTTGGCTCGGTGGGGCTGGTTTTTCATAACACGGGCCTTTTGGTCTTCGGCGCGGTCGCGCAGCATGTTTTGTGTGCGGTCGAAGATACCCTTTGAACGATCGTTTGCAAGACCTGCAATGGTACCTAGTAGACCGCTTGAGAGACGAATCAAGAACGGCGTGATAAACAGTGGAATCGCCTGAACAACAAGCCCCAGGATAACAATGGCTAGGCCGTACGGGCTATTCGGTGCATTTTGGATGATAATAACACCGGCCAGCTGAGAACCGCCAAAGATGGCTGAAAACGCCGGGAACATAATGAGCATCGAAACAAATAGCTTGCGCCACCTGCCAAACCACTCTTCGGTATTTGGTAGCAAGTACATAGCGAACGCTAGAGGTGAGATAATGATGAAAATGGTAATAAGCGCCTGGCGTGCAGCTAGAACGGCTACCGCAACAAAGATGGCGAATAATACAGGCACAAGTGCAGCCATGAGAAGAAGTGACATGCTGGTGCCGCCCAGCGCAGTTGCGCCTGCAATGCCGGCCAGACCAGCATAGGCAGCCCCACCCCCACCGAGCGCAACAGCGGTGACAGCCTTCCAGCCAATATCGTCGGCCGCTGAATTGGCCGCGCCTAGCTGGTCGCGTAGTGTCGTGAACATTTCTTGTACCGAGTAGCCGAGGATGTTGGAAATATCAACAGCAACAGCACACACCCAGTAGGAAACGTTCACCAGTATCGCCACTATTACGACGCGCGGTACAATTTTTCGGATGGTGTATTTGCCTTCTACAGTGCCAGCCAGGTAGTAGTAGATAATCACTAAGAAACCAAGGATGAAGCTGATGTTTGCGATATTCAAGGCAAACTTCCATGCAGTGTATAGGCTGCCGTTGCTTGTGGTAAGTGGTGTTACGGTAAGGAAATTGGTCAGCACGCCGTATAGCGCGTCGATACCATTTGCTATCCAATTCGAGACCGGGCACACTAGCCAGCCAATGCCGTCAACGTCACACGAGGTGGCCTGAACAGCAGCCGCGCTACCGTAGGTTGAAGCGTCAACTTCTATGGTTTCGGGCGGGGACAGATTGCTAAAGCGGCCGCTGTTGATATCGTAGTCGCCTGTTTGGTAGGTAGCCGAGGTGGCTTTGCTGAGGTTGGTTCCCTTTTTGAATGAGATCAGGTAGCCAGTTGTTTTGGTACTAGAGGTAGCATCAAATGTGTAGAAGTAGATGGTGCCTTGTGGAAGCGTGGACGGGTCGTTGTTGCGGGCGGTCACCGGGCCAGTGTAATCTGTTGCATTGTAGCTAATTACGCTGCCGTTCCAGTTGGCGCTGTGCTTTAGGTCGTCTGGGCCAGGGACGGCTGAAACAGAGGTACTACCAGCAAGGGACGCCACGAAAAAGGTGGCGAGCATCATGAGTAAATTCCGCGCGAATATTCTACCGCGCGGGCGCTGTATTAGAGCTTCCCACATATCACTTACGACAATATCATTTTACAGAGAAAAAGTCAATAGTCTATAAGGGGAAAGTCTTGAAGCAAAAGCTTTACTTTTTATATTGAATATGTGTAAACTGTATAGCATAGGATTAACCCATGAAATACAAAAAAATAATTCGACTTGTTAGCTTGAGCGCGTTGTTCGCGTTTATTAGCGTGCAAACTGCCTTTGCCGACCCAGCTACGACCAAGGTAGTGTGTAACGATGGCAAAAAGGTCACCGCTACGCGATCTGGCAGCACCTTCACGCTAAAAGATTACCAAAAAGCTTGTAAGGGCCACGGTGGCTACACTGCTCCGAAAGCGGCATCGACAAGTACGGGGTCTGCCGACCCCGGCTGTGCAACCTCAATTTTGCCTTCAAGCCTGTGTGACAACGGTACCGACGTAGAGGATAACGGCGTGTGGAAACTGCTGTTGATCGCGATTAATCTACTGACGGCGGGAATCGGCGTGGTCGCCGTGGGCGGCATTGTGTACGCATCGATTTTATATGCCAGCGCCGAAGACAAGAACGAGCAAGTGAGCCAAGCGAAGCAGATTATTACCAATGTCGTTATTGGCCTCGTGATGTTTATTCTCATGTGGTCTCTACTCAACTTTATTATTCCAGGAGGAGTGTTCTCGTGATTAACCGTATAAAGCAACTGATGGTGGCTGCAATGATGGTGGTATCGTTTGGCGCCGGCATGGTGGCCTTGTCGCCCAGCGCGCATGCAGCGGGCAAATGTAGCAGTAGCTTTCTTACCTTCCCTGCCTGGTACGACGGACTTACCGATGGCAACTGTCGATTAAAGAGCCCGTCAAAACTAGGGGGTAATGAAGAAACCAAACTAACGCGCTATATTTTTCGAATTGTACTCAACGTACTCGAGATTGCCTTGCAGCTGGTAGCGTACATATCAGCTGGGTTTATTATTTACGGTGGATTTAAATACCTGACGGTTGCATCTGATGCCAATAAAATCACCGCTGCGCGCACAACTATACAGAATGCAGTTGTCGGGCTCGTTTTATCGTTCCTCTCCATCGCCATTGTGACTCTGATAGCAGGTAATATAAAATAGTCATGATGCAACTGTTTTACCTAGCGGCTACTAAAATCAACGCAAGCGATGCTGGCGTTCCGAAAGTAAGCGCATCAGATGCGTTGGCGGGAATTTTGACCACTGTGTATACAGTAGCGGGCATTATCGCCGTGATATCGATAATCATTGGAGGATTGGTATACGTCTTGTCTGCTGGTGACCCCTCTAAGGTTAAACTTGGCAAAGACATCATAGTGTACGCAGCGGTGGGTCTCGTAGTCGTAATGATGGCGTTTTTAATAACAAACTTTATCATAGGAAGCTTTTAACTCTATGCGAAAACGATTCAACCAAATGGTACTATCACTGGCGCTTGCGCTGGGAGTGGCCAGTATGGCGACTGTCCCTGCTGGTGCCATTAATGTATTTGATGATGCATGTACCGGTACCAACAACAATACAACCATATGTAAGGCAAAAAAGGATTCGGTTGATCCGTTAATTCAGGCTATCGTTGGCATTTTGCTGTTTGTCATCGGTGTCATAAGTGTCATCATGATAATTGTGGGCGGTATTCGGTTTAACCTCTCTGGAGGTGACCCAAGCCAGGTAAAGTCTGCGCGTGAAACGATTATTTATGCGGTGGTTGGTCTGGTGATTTCACTGCTTGCATTCGCGATTGTGAAGTTTATTGTAGGATGGTTTTAGGTAAAGGAGAATATATGATACAGAAAATAAAACACATGGTAGTAGCGCTGGCTGTTGTACTTGGCGGTGTGGCCGTACTGGCGCCATCGGCAACTGTCGGGGCACTGAACCCAAGCAATAAAGTACTCGATGGCGTGAATGCTTCGGGTGGCGACACAACCACTAAAACAGACTTGAACGATAATCTCGAGCAAATCATTAACGTGCTACTGTTCCTGATTGGTGCTATTGCGGTCATAATGATTGTTGTGGGGGGTATTCGCTACACACTTTCCGCTGGCGATCAAAATGCAGCCAAGGCGGCCAAGGACACCATTTTATATGCTGTTATTGGGCTAGTGGTTGCTATTCTGGCCTACGCAATCGTGAAATGGGTTGTTGGCGCGTTCAACTAAGCCTCTTAACAAACAGTAGTGAATTTGCTACACTACCACCAGTAACCATTCGAAGGAAGGAAATGAAACGAATGAAAAGTAGTATAAAAAAGAGTTTGCAAGCACTTCTCCTTGTACCAGTGATGGCACTTGGTGTAACTGCAGCGGTCCCAGCAATTGCTGGTGCGGCATCAAATTGTAGTGACGACGTAACGCTCTCTAATGGCGTTGACTGTGCCCAGGGCGAAGAACAATCAGACCAACTGTTCGGTACGAGCGGTGTATTTAGCACCATTACAAACGTGCTGTTGTTCCTTATCGGTGCTATTTCGGTGATTATGCTTATCATCGGTGGTATCCGTTACACCATCTCTGGTGGTGACCAAGCAGCTGTGACAGCGGCGAAGAATACGATTCTTTACGCAATTGTTGGTATCGTCGTGGCGATTCTCGCCTATGCAATCGTCAACTTCGTTATTGGAAGTTTCGTTTAAACCCCACCTTCGAATAGGTATACCGCGTCGACACAGTGCCGACGCGGTTTCTTTTTGGGTGGCGCATATGTGGCAATAAAAGAACCACCCGTCTGGGTGGCCCCTTCAAAGTCTGCTAGAGCTATTACTGAATCGTAATCTTCTTAGCTTGTTCTTGCTTTACCTTGTTGAAGATAATGCTCAGAACGCCATCTTTTAGAACAGCCTCTACTTCGTCTTCCTTTACGGCAACAGGCAGAGCTACGGTGCGACTAAATTCGCCCCAGTAACATTCCTGAATGTGCCAGTTGGTAGCGTCGGTGTCGTCGCCACTTGATAGCGTGCCACTGATGGTAAGAATACCGTCAGAGATGCTAACATCGAGGTCTTCTTTGTTTACACCGGCTGTACGTGCTTTTACTACCAATTTTTCCTCGGTTTCATACACGTCTACCGCTAGTTGCCCTGGAAAGTCGTCTTCGCTTTCGTCCCAGTTTTCGTCAGCCGGTACTGCTGGTTGTTGTTGGTCGCTGCCACCCTGCGCCAGATCGTCGTCGTTCAAGAATGCTGCAGCCAGCTCGTCCTCGATCAACAAATCGTCGTTTTGTTTACGGGCCATTGATTCCTCCACTTCATCTAAGGCTCTATTGACAGATAGTCTCTTACAGTATAGCCAATGCATAAGCTATAATCAACAGCATAAGCACCTAAAACGTAAAAAGTACAATGATAGATACAGCACTCTCAATCGTCGCTCCCCACTACTGTTATAACTGCCAAAAGACAGGCAGTGTATTATGCGATAGTTGTAAATACGACATCGTAGATGAGGCGATTGAAGCCTGTATTATTTGCAATGCGCCCGAGCCCAGCGGTATCTGTGTTTCGTGTCGTACGTTCTATGAAAAAGCATGGCATATTGGTAGTCGTGAAGGTGCATTATTGCAGCTGATAAACGACTACAAGTTCGAGCGGGTAAGAGTAGCCTATAAGGCTGCCGCTGATTTACTTGATATGTATATTCCCGATCTCCCGGCCGATACAGTTGTCGTGCCGATTCCTACCATCGCTGCTCATATACGTCAGCGTGGGTACGACCACACCGCATTGATCGCTAAAGCGTTCGCCCGTAAGCGAGGCCTTACCTACACTCCCCTACTAAAGCGTGCGACCACATCGCATCAGCGCGGCGCATCTAGAAGTGAACGGTTTAAGCAAGCAGCAGCGGCGTTTAGCGTTGGCTCGGCGGTTGAAAGCCAGCCTCCGTATCTACTTATTGATGATGTTTTGACAACGGGTGCAACCTTGCAGTATGCCGCAAAAACCTTACACGATGCTGGCGCACAGCATGTATGGGCAGCAATTATTGCCCGCCAACCCATTGCTAAACCAATTAAATAGGCTATGGAAAGCTGTCTAAGCAGTTTAATGATAAGATGTATGTATGCGTGTGATACTTGCTCCTGAAAGTTTAAGTCGATTATTTTCTCTGTTAAGTACATCTTATGAATTAAGCGAACTAGCCGAAATACTCGCATGTAGTCCAAGGACTTTAAGAGACTGGAGAGCTGGTCGTCACTCGATACCGTTACGTGTGTTTAATCAACTGTGTGAGTTATCAAATCTTCACGAATCTGAGTTCGAGTACGAGACAATTGATGAGAAAACTATGAAATCTAATGCAGGTAAAATTGGCGGCAGACAGTATTGGGCAAAGTATGGAATTTTGGGTTCAATAGACGACAAAATGAAGGGCGGCCAAGTGTCCTTCGAGCTCCGAAAAACTAAACCTAGCATATACACACGAAAAGCAATCTCGCTTCCAGGTGAAGATACAGACCTGGCTGAGTTTGTAGGCATATGTATGGGGGACGGAGGTGTATCAAAGTACCAATTAGTAATCTCATTAAACTCGGTTGACGACGCAGCTTATGTGGAATTTGTTGCTGAGCTTGGAGAAAAGCTGTTCAGTATCCGGCCGAGGCTTACTTATCGTAAATCTGCAAAATGTGTAAACATAGTGTTTTCGAGCGCAAATCTCGTCGAGTTTTTACACAGAAAAGGCTTGCCATATGGAGACAAACTACGCGGCGGCTTGGATGTACCCGACTGGATTCGTAACGAGGACGACCTTTTAGTTCCCTGTATCAGAGGGTTATTTGACACAGATGGGAGCATCTTTCTTGAGAAACACAACACCAAAAACGGTACGTACGCATATCCAAGGATGATGTTTGTAAGTGGTTCACAAACGCTTTTAGATTCGGTGCATGAGACACTATGTCATTTTGGAATACACGCTAAAATTCGCCAGTCCAGAAGCGTATCAATAGAGAGATTTACAGATATAGAGAAATACTTTAGAATAATTGGAAGTAGTAACCCGAAACACGTAGAAAGGTTTATTACCTATGGAGGAGTCGGATAGTGGTTTATTCCACCGGTCTTGAAAACCGGCAAGCTGAGAGGCTTCGAGGGTTCGAATCCCTCCTCCTCCGCCAAGAAAAATAGAGTCCATCTGGGCTCTAATTTTCTTGTCCGGGTGTAATGAATTTGAACGCCTAGGGTTCAGAAGCCTGTCAAATCTTTGATTTTACAGGGTTTAGCTGATGTCGCAGCTAGTATAGCTGTGGCATCAAAGCGTTCATCCCTCCTCCTCCGCCATAAAAAATAGCCCATTGTTGGGCTATTTTTCGTTCACTATGGTTTAGACGTTTGTGCCACCAGTGCCGCTGCTTGCAAAGCTGTTCAGCACAAAGTTGATGATTGCATAGGCTAACAAGGCCACGATTACACCGACAATTGCATACAGTATGGTATTTTTCGCCGCTGTCACAGCGGTAGAGTTGCCACCTGAAATCACATAGCGCAGGCCACCAATAATAATCATAATGACCGATACAGCACCTAGAACAAACAGCAGTACATTTGTAATGGTGCGGAAAATACCGCTACTACCAAATAGATCGGCTGATTGTTGTGCGCCACGTGCTGCGTCGGCACCGTCTTGCACTGTGCCATCAAATGCACCTACCAGAGGTGCAGCGGCGACAGCAAGGACGAATGCGGCACTCAGGATACTTGGGGCAAAGGCTTTTATAACTTTCAACATGTTGGATTCTCCTATTTAGGGTCTTACATAAACTATAACAAAGCGCTCACAAAAGTCTACTATTCGCCCCTGTTATGTGCTAGAATGGTGGGAGTTACGTGCAAGCACGAGCTCCAGGAACCTAGTACAGTGATGCGATAGCAGAGCCTTTAGGGGATGGGAAGTTTTCGTTCGAATTTACTTCGACGAAAACTGGGAAGGGCGAGCCCTTCCCAAAGAATGTGAGGCAGTACCCAAGTGGCTGCTGCGTGAAACGCAAATCGATGGACGGTCTCCGTCCCCTTCAGCCCAGCTGCAGAAGTGTAGAAATGTGAATTACGCAAATACGCACTTGATAGCTATCTCACTCTATAAGGAGGAGTACCCAAGTGGCTGAAGGGGACGGTTTGCTAAATCGTTAGTACGGAGAGATCTGTAGCGGGAGTTCGAATCTCCCCTCCTCCGCCAAATAAAAATGGCCCATCAGGGTCGTTTTTATTTGGCGGAACCAGGAGGAGATTTGAGCTCCCGCGTACTCGCTGAAAGCGAGAGCGGGAAGTTCGGTGGAGCGCAGCGCAGCCAGAAAAGCACGAAGTATTTTTCTGGCAAGCAAGCGGAGAAGCGAATGAAATGAGCGCTATCTCCCCTCCCGCACAGAGAGGCGTAAGCTTAGAATGTAGCAAGAAAATAGTGTGTTTTATTCTTCAACTTCAGGAGTTTGTAAGTCAGTTCTTACCTGACCCCAAACAAGATTAGGCAAGGCGTTTAAGCTATCCCTGACTGATCGAAACGACGAAGCAAATTTGTATTTTGATGCTAATTTGTCGATAGCTTCGAGTGCCGTAGCTGCACGAACTTCAATACCGCCCATATTCAAGCCATTTCCGAATCTTGTCGAAGCTACAACCTCGTCACCGTCCTGATACAGAGTAAAGTCATCGCCCCATACGATGTTGTCGAACTTGGACGCATGTCCCCCGCCTGGATGCTCGCCTTCGGTTATATGAGGGTATTGACTTGCTGACATGTATTCGAGACCATCCTGTTCCCTTTGTAGGTATGTGGCTATAGCGCGACCCAATGCCATTTCAGCGTCTCCGTCAACTCCGAAGCCTAATAACGGGGCACCATCGCTATATTCAGTAGTTGCAAGGATCTTTATAACACGCTCGCTTGATGCAGACGAATAACCATGGAAAGAGTGACCCCGTGGCAAAATCTGCCCGATTAGTGCTATTGGGTCGAAGTCTGTTGGTTTCTTAACGTCGTGTGTGGATTCGCCTGGTTCTTTTATGATCATTCAATAATTATCCGTATTCAAAATTGTTAAAGCAAGCATATACGTTATCAGTTCGAGGTTCGCAACACATCAACCAACCTCCGCCAGAATGAAAAACGCTCAGACCAAAAGGTCTGGGCATTTTTCATACCTACGGTGGCGGAAAGATCCAAACTCCGCGCTGATTTTGCTCGCAAGCTCTCAAAATGCAGGAGTATCGCTTCGGGCTGAAGCCCTTCGCTCCTCCGCTCGAAAGGGACACATGCAAGCACGAGTTTCCTTTCTCGCTACGCCGAATCTCCCGATTTGAAGCTTCTACCTCCTCCACCGAAATTGTTATTAAGAGAACTCAAGCATGAACTTGATAAAAACGAATTGTATCAAGACAGTCGAGTATTTATCCATAACCATGCGTCTTTGGGCAACCAACCACCTGTTGGTTTCGTAGCGGGCATAATTAACAAACTGTCGTCCCCTGGCCACTTTATCTTCACGGCTTGGGTTAAGTCATCAAGGTTTTTATTTGAAGTGACAATGTAGGTTCCATTAAGGTAGTGCCACCACTCATTGATTGCACCACTCTCCGTGATTGCAGCATGTGCAGCTCGGGTTGATGTTAGATTGGTATCATATGAAATAAGATATGCATTCATTTTCTCACCTCCTTTGTCAGAGGTTTTTTTGCTTCGCTTTCTGGATTGCTTATAGGATCCATGTCTATTACATTTTGCGGTTCGATACGTTTCTCGCTAGTTCCGTACAGCTCAAGTCCTTTAAGAGCAATTTGTTCGGGCGCCAGTAGATGAGGTGATTTCTGTGCCCATTGCTCGTGTCGCCATAACGAGTATGTCAATACAAGTAGCCAGGGAACGAAGACAAAAAGATTTCTCGATTGCCAATATATTAGAGCGCTAAACGCAAGGATAACGACATTTAAAATGAGGAGCGGCGTCATAACAGTTGCTCTCCGTGTAACCAAGTTAGCTAACCAGTTTTTATCGTTCATGTGTTTATTATAACTGCTGCTAGTAATGTATGACACATACCCCGCCAAATAAAAATGGCCCATCAGGGTCGTTTTTATTTTGCTATGATGAAGTAATGAATCCTCAGCATGGACACATTGACCAAAGCGCCCTTGGCAGAAAGGATGATTACCTGTTTCGACTGACCCTAAAGGGCTTGATAGTTGATGACAGCGGCAATGTGCTGGTTGTGAAGGAAACGGGTCGTGACTGGTGGGATTTGCCAGGTGGTGGCATGGATCACGGCGAAAGCATCAAGGCTGCACTTGCGCGCGAGCTTGCCGAGGAAGTCAACTTGAAAGGTGACTTTGTGTATTCGGTAATTCACATTGAGGATCCGGCATTACTTCAGCATGCAAATGTATTGCAGGTGCGTGTTATTTTTACAGTAATTGCCGAAAATATGGAATTTTCACCAGGTGTAGATGGCGACGAGGTAGCATTTATGGATCCAGAATCGCTTAAAGATTCGCAAAATGATGCCGAACGGCGTATCTATGAATATGCTAGGCTGAAAGCATGAAACTCTACCTCTCACACGCCAGCGGTTACGACTACCAGGCAGAACTGTACGAGCCTCTGAAGGCTGGTTTGCCTGCTGCTTTAGAAGTGTTCTACCCGCACGACCCGGAAAACAACGGGAAGCATTCAAAAGAGATTATAGAAACAAGCGACGTGGTGCTGGCGGAGGTATCGAGGGCATCAACTGGCCAAGGCATTGAACTGGGCTGGGCGAGCGCTGCCAATAAACGCATTCTTGCATTCTATACACAGGACGCCACACCTTCCGGCGCCGTAACACATGTAGCCGACGATGTGTTTGCCTATAGCAATCAAACAGAACTAG
This sequence comes from bacterium, assembly GCA_030431855.1. Classification (GTDB taxonomy): domain Bacteria; phylum Patescibacteriota; class Saccharimonadia; order Saccharimonadales; family Saccharimonadaceae; genus UBA1020. Next base: position 968 of record JAUIII010000002.1, on the reverse strand, counting down.
TAGCCGCGCTTATCAAGCATCTCGGCTAAACTCCTGGATAGTGTCTTCACGTTGTTTAAACAGTAGCGGCCAACCCTAGGGTGCGATACAATAGCAGTATGCAGCCAAACGAACAGCCGCAACCAGCTATGCCACCTCAGGAGCCAGCGCCAAACCCGGCGCCTGTGGCACAACCTGTGCAGCCTCAGCCAGTTGCGCCCGTTGAGCCGGTAGAAGCGCAAACTCAACCCGTCGAGCCTGCTCAACCGGAAGCAAGTGGCCAAATAACCGACGACCAAACCATTCAATGGCAAGCACCAGAGTATTTATCTGGCCAGCGCACACCGCTATGGTTTCTCGGGTTTTGGGGTACTGTACTAGTAATGATGGCGATAGCCGCGCTACTGATTCGTTCGTGGACATTCGTAATTTTAATCCCTGTTATGGCAGCCGCACTGATGATTTATACGCACCGCCCAGCACGAATGATAACCTACGTGGTAAGCGGTAGCGGCGTGTATATCAACGAGCAAATTCACCCACTCTCAGAGTTTCGTAGCTTTGGTGTGTTGCAAGAAGATAGCTTGCCGACACTTGTGTTTACTCCGGTAAAACGATTCCGCCCAGCTACCACACTTCACTTTCCGGCTGAGGTTGGCGAAGAGTTGGTCGACTTTTTAGGCGCTCGTATCCCTATGCACGAAGCCAAGCTCGACGCGTTCGATAAGCTAGTGCGCAGACTGCACCTGTAGTTGCTTTTTTACCTCTGTTTTGGTACAATTATTTGGTCTGTCGTTTCGGCAGAAGTACCTTATAGTTACACTGCACAATCTTGGAAACAAGGTTGTGATATACACCCAAAGTGTTGCATTTGCAACAACAGAGGGTGAATATGCACCCGTAGCTCAGCTGGATAGAGCGCCGGCTTGCGGAGCCGGAGGCCATAGGTTCAAATCCTGTCGGGTGTACCATAATGGAAAATTAGTTGA